>CALALS010000284.1 GCA_937925525.1 uncultured Flavobacteriales bacterium
AGCGAAGTAATCTTAATTCTATGCTTTTTCAGATTGCTTCTTCCGATAAATCGGAATCGCAATGACGATATGTGTAAGCGTCATTCCGCATTTGATGCGGAAACGAAGTTCAGCGAAGCTAATCCATTTAAGATAGCTGGATGCCCGTTTTCACGAGCATGAAAGGAGGTGTAATTCTTAATTCTGCACTCTGAATTCTACATTGATTAATGAAGTGCATTTCGGTTAAACAGGATGTATCCAAAGTGGAACAAGAAGCTAAAGGATTCTTCTCGGTTGCTGTAATAATTAAAGTTTACGGCAATAGGGCCAAGCGGTGTGGTATATACAATAGAGCCCGAGTCAATTAAATAATTGACCGAAAAAGGGTCGCCTAGTTTAGCATTTCCCTGATTGTCTAGTATTTGCTGGTAAGGTTGGAACAAGAAGCCTTCGGCTCGTACCTGAAAGTTTTTGTTTAACGCAAAGATGGCTCGTAAGCCTCCCGCACCGTAAGAAAAACTTCTCAGGTTTTGTAAGAAAAGTGTTTGCGATTCGGGTATGGGATTAAAAGCATTGGTGGCTAGTATGGTAGCGGTATAGTTTTGAAAAAACGGTTGATTGCTCCATTGTGCATCGGCAAAAATACCAAAGCGTAATTTGTGTTTGCTGTTAAAGTATTTTTCGTATCGGGCTTTGGCCACAAACCAGTAGGTAGTGTTTTTATAAAGTGTTTTATTGCCAATGGCGGTAGAACCGGGAAGGGTTAATTCGTCTCCATACACAAAGCGTCCTTTCAGTCGTAAAAGACTTCCTTTATTAGCATATTGCTTAAAGTTAAGTGAGTTTCTCTCATATTGAATAAAAGCGGTGTTGCCTGTAAATTCGGTAATGTCGGCAGTATCTACACTGGTAAAATCTTCTCCCTGATAGTATTCATTTTTTAAATTAAAGTAAGCGCCACCCAATTCTATTTTGCCTTTGTAAGAAACGGGAAAGCCTATTTTTCCTTCTAAATAATTGTCTCCCACAATAAGGTAAGATGGTTTTACATCTTCAAAAAAAGTGGTGTTGCTCTTAAAATAATCCCATTTGTTAAGGGTAAAGGCAGTAGAAAAATAAAAAGGGACTTTAAACGGAAAGTCAATTCTGGCTTCAGACCTAGCAGAACTATAAAACTTACCAAAGTAAGAGTTACCCGAAAGTGAAATACCTACTTTGCCTAAATAATTGTATTGTAAGCCCACATAACCTTCGTTAATGGGGCGTGAGGAGAAGTTACCGCCAAAGGAAACAAAGAGGTCACTTTCTTTCTTTACATCCAGCACAAGCTTGTATTTGCCGCTTACAGGGTCATAAAATGCAGAAGGATAAACATATTTTATTTTTTCATCGGAAGTAAGCTTTCCGTATTCTTGCTTTAGCTGCTGAATGGTTACAGTATCTTTTTTGAACCCTAAAGATTTAAAGATGTAAGGAACTTCTTCTTTATCCACTCCGTTTACATAAATTTCATTAAACACAATGGGCGGCTTTGCTTTGTTAAATGCGTCTCGCTTTTTATCTACCAACAATTTAGGAGCAAATCTATTTACATAATAATTAATACTGTCAATTTCTTTCAGAGTGGCTTCATAACCAATGTTTATAATGTCTTTACCTTTATTAAAATCAAAGGTGCCTACTTCAGATACGTTGGGTTCTATTACTCTACCCTTTTCACAAGTGATGGTATAGTCGGTTTCGCTTACCAACATACTTTTTACTTGTGATATAATATTGTCTTCATCGGGTGCGGGAAAATTATACGAAACATTAGAGCCAATTACATAATCGGGATTAAAGTCATCACACATAATGTCTGCTGGAAAGTTGTTGTACAAGCCACCGTCAAAAAGTAGTTTGCCATCTACTTTAATAGGCTTAATAAAGAAAGGGTAGGAGATAGAAGCCCTAATGGCAGTAGATAAATTACCTGAATTAAATTTTACTTGTTTTTTATCTTCAATGTCTGAAGCTATGCATCTAAATGGAATGAATAAACTATCAAAGTTGTAGTTAGATTTTGCGGAAGCAGAGCTAAACATTTCCATCATGGCAAAATCTATGGCTACAGGAGAAATAATGTTGGTGGGTAAGCTTTGTTGCAAAATAGTATCTAGCTGTACTTTAAAAGTAATCCAGGAAGCGTCATCGTCTTTTTTCTTGATGTAATAAAGGTACTTATCGTCTAATATACCTGCTGCAAGTTTTTTCATTTGGTCAGAGGTAAAAAGGGCGGCTATTTCATCAGGAGAATAACCTGCCGCATATAACCCACCAACTAATGCTCCCATAGAGGTTCCTGTAATATAATCGATTGGAATGTTGTTTTCTTCCAATGCCTTTAGAACACCAATGTGTGCCATGCCGCTGGCACCACCACCGCTTAATACCACACCTACGGTTTGTGAAGTAGCAGAAACTGCAAGTAAGCAAAGCAAGGCTAATATGGAAGTTTTAAGCGTATTCACTCTTTCAAATATAGTATTGATTTCGTAATTGAGAAAAATACGGGAAGCACTTTAACAATCGGTTGCCATACCATGAAAACATTTCTCCGTCAACCAACATTACTTTTGTATCGGGTAATTCTTGCTGAAGTTTATTTAAGTGCTCTTCTTTAAACGGGAATGGTTCGGTGGAAAGCAACAAGTAATCTAACTCTTTTTCTTTTAACTCATTTAGCGTTACCTCCGGGTATCTGTCTTTCTGTTCAAAGCTATTTTGTAATCCAAAGATAGATATCATTTCATGAATAAAGGTGTTGTTTCCAACCGCCATAAATGGTTCTTGCCAAATGAGATAAGCGCAAGTTTTTTTAGTTTTTGGATGCGTCTTTTCAAATTGTTCTTTTGCAGTAGCTATTCCGTTAATCAGTTGTTCTGACTTTAACTTGGTATTTGTCATTTTACCAATATCTGCTATCATTTCTAAAGCTTCATTAAAGTTGTTTATGTCGCTTGTGTAAACGCAAAATTGCTTTTGTAATTGCCTTACATGATGCGCCAGGTTTTCTTCTTTGTTGGCAATAATTAAATCGGGTTGTAATGATTTAATTAACTCTAAATTGAGGTTTTTAGTGCCTCCTATTTTTTGTTTGGAAGAAAGCCATTCTTTGGGATGAACGCAAAACTTAGTGATGCCAATTACTTCTTCTTCTAAACCTAAGTAGTGAAGCAGTTCCGTTTGTGACGGAACCAGCGAAATGATTTTTTTGGGAATAGCCTTAAGAGTAAACGTGTGTTGAATTTGGTCGGTAAACTCTTTCGGAAACATTACTAAGCTAAAGCTTCAATTAAATCATGCATGGTAATAATATGATGACTGCCATCACCATTTTTTACCAGCACGGCTTTATTGTCTTTGTTAATATACTTAGATATTTCATCAATTTCAGCGTTTGAAGCTACAACCGGAAATGGCGCATCCATCACTTCACTTACCTTTTTGTAACGAAGTTCGTTATCTGCCAAAACTTTAGAAAATAGCTTGCCGTTATCTACGGAGCCTACAAAGTTTCCGTTATCGGTTACCGGTATTTGTGAAATATCGTAATTGGTCATTTTAATTAGGGCATCAGATACTTTGCTGTTGGCATCTACCGTAATCAAATTTTTGTCAGCATGTTTACTAATTAACTGTGAAGCTTTAGGTTTTTCTCTGTCTAAGAACCCTCTTTCTCTCATCCAGTCATCATTGTATATTTTACCAACATAACGGCTACCATGGTCATGAAATAATACCACTACCACATCATCTTTGGTAAGCTGGTCTTTCATTTGTAATATACCTTGCATAGCCGAACCGCTTGAGTTTCCAAGGAATAAGCCTTCTTCTTTTGCTAGCCTTCTGGTCATTACGGCAGCGTCTTTGTCGGTTACTTTTTCAAAATGGTCAATTAAGTCAAAATCTACATTTTTGGGTAAAATGTCTTCACCAATTCCTTCGGTGATGTATGGGTAAATTTCTTTTTCGTCAAAGATTCCTGTTTCATGATATTTTTTGAATACCGAACCATAGGTGTCAATTCCCCAAATCTTTACATTAGGATTTTGTTCTTTAAGGTATTTTGCAATTCCTGAAATACAGCCACCTGTTCCCACACCCACTACAAAATGAGTGATTTTACCTTCTGTTTGTTCCCAAATTTCGGGTCCTGTTGTTTCGTAATGAGCCAGTCTGTTTGAAAGATTGTCATATTGGTTAGGATAGAATGAGTTAGGAATTTCTTCACTTAATTTTCTTGCAACGGAGTAATACGACCTTGGGTCTTCGGCAGCCACATTGGTAGGACAAACAATTACTTCGGCACCAACGGCTCGCAATATGTCCATTTTTTCTTTTGACTGTTTATCAGTGGTTGTACAAATTAATTTATAGCCTTTTACGATAGCAGCCAATGCTAAACCCATTCCAGTATTGCCCGATGTTCCTTCTATAATGGTTCCGCCCGGTTTTAGTTTTCCTTCTTTTTCAGCATCTTCTACCATTTTAAGTGCCATACGGTCTTTTACTGATTGACCAGGATTAAAGTATTCTACTTTGGCTAAAACAGTGGCAGGAAAATCTTTCGTGATTTTATTAATTCTAACAAGTGGAGTATTTCCAATGGTTTCTAAAATATTATTGTAAATCATTTCGCTTTTGTAAAATTTTTGAGCTGCAAAGGTATCAAATACTTCTAAGAGATAAGTAAAGAGCAATTAGTTTTTATCTTTGCGGGCAATAAAATGTTTGAAAATAAAGAAGACATATTAGAAAAGCTGGAAGCGATTCTTCAAACCAAACAGAAAGATGCTGTTGAATCTTTGTTTGAAGTCTTGCACCCTGCTGATATTGCTGAATTATTAGAAGATGTTTCTGATGAAGAGTTGATTTTTGTTTTTGATGCATTTTCTTCCAAGTTGGCATCTGATGTTTTGGTGGAGATGGACGAAAATTCCATCAAAAAAATATTGTTGGGTTTTGAATCGCATGAAATAGCCAACTTTTTGTCTACTCATGTAGATACTGATGATGCGGCTGACGTTTTAAGTTTACTTTCTGAAGAAAAAAGGGAAGAGATTATTCGCTCTATTGAAGATGTTGACCATGCCAGTGACATAGTAGATTTATTGCATTATGATGAAAACTGTGCCGGTGCATTAATGGCAAAAGAGTTTATCGTAGCCAATGTAGACTGGACAAGAGAGCAATGTATAGATGAGGTAAGAAAGCAAGCAGAGAATGTTACGGATGTATATACTATTTATGTGGTAAATGCTAAAAATGTTTTGTTGGGAAGGCTTTCATTAAAGCGTTTGTTATTAGCATCTGAATATCAAAAAGTATCTGATTTTTATAAAACGGAAATTCAATCGGTAAAGGCTACTGCGAAGAGTGAAGTGGTGGTTCAAATTATGGAAAAATATGACTTAGTTGTACTTCCTGTGGTGGATGAATTAAATAGATTGATCGGAAGAATTACTATTGATGATGTGGTGGATGTAATGCAAGAAGAGGCAGAGAAAGATTACCAAATGGCTTCGGGTATTTCTGAAAATGTAACCACTGATGATACCGTTTGGACTATTACTCGTGCAAGATTGCCTTGGCTATTAATTGGTTTGGTAGGAGGAATATTAGGCGCGAAAGTAATCGGTTTGTTTGAGCATCAACTTTCCGAATATACCGAGCTGGCATTTTTTATTCCGTTGATTGCTGCAATGGGCGGAAATGTGGGAGTACAGTCTTCTGCTATTATTGTACAGGCATTGGCGAAAGACGTAAATGAAATAACAGCCATTCTGCCGAGATTATTAAAAGAATTAAGTGTGGCGGTTGTAAATGGCCTAATTTGTTCTGCTGTACTTTTCCTTTACAATTTTATTTTTTCTGATTCTTATTTATTGGGGTTAACGCTAGCCGTTTCTTTAATGACAGTTATTCTTTTTGCCGGAATATTTGGGGCATTAGTTCCTATGATTTTAAATCGTTATAAAATTGATCCCGCTCTCGCTACAGGCCCATTTATCACTACCGTAAATGATGTGTTGGGCTTATTTATGTATTTTATTATCGGGAACTGGATTTATATTAATTAGATTGAACTAAACTCTTTACGTCAATCAATTTTACATTTTTATTATTAACTAAGTAATTTGGTAATTGTCCATAATCAAACACTAAAACCTTATATTTTTTTGCCAACACCTCATTAATTTGCTCTTGTGTGGGGATAAACTCAAAACAATTATGATTAGTGTAAAACATTGTACTTATGTTTCCGTGTGTAGTAATTTTTACATTGAATAAAAGTTGGTCTGATTGGTTGTAATTTTCTAAAAGGTGATGAATTACTTTTTGTTCCGCTAAATGAAGTGCTCTATCATGATTTTTGTGAATATTTGAAAACGTATGTAGCTCAATTACTCTCGGAAACTTAAAGGTATCCCAACAAAACCATATAAAAAGCAAACAAATTATGGTTTCTGCCACTAGTTTTTTATGAATGTAAATCAATAATTTTTCTCTGATAAAAAATAAAAGTGAGATAAATCCTAAAAAGATAAAGGGACTTACTACATAAGGATAGGCTAACATTTTAGTAGGGGAGAGAGTAAACAGACCATAGATAATAACTACTGAGCTTACTATTAAAATTTTATATTCTTTTGCTTTGGTTTGAAGGGTAAGAAGCACTATGCCTATTATGGGAATAATAAAGTAACCAATATTTTGCCCGTAGAGCGTTTGCAGCTTGTCGAAATGATAAATCCATGTGCCACTATGTCCTTCTACTACTTCAAACAATCTTTTTGAATTCATTTTATACTCATACAATGCTTCTGACGGAAACTCATTGAAAATATAGATTTGCCATGGAAGGAAAACAACAACACTTACTAACCCGGAAATAACCAAAGGAATGAAGTCCTTAATAAAAAATCTATTTCCATTAATTTTACTAAGAATTGTGATTGTCCAAATTGGGAAAATTAGAAGACCAAGTAGCCACTTAACCAAAACAGCTGCTCCTGCCGCAAACCCTATAAGTATAATCCATTTTAATTTTTTAGTCTGGACATACTTAATCCATGCCCAAAAACTAAGTGTAACGTAAAATAAAAATGCTACATCATTATGATCTGTGGGAAAGTGGTCAGAAATTAATTCAAGTGAGAAGTGAGATAATGAAAATAAAAAAGCGGCTAAAAAACCGGTTTTAAAATTGACTAAATTTTTTCCAATCTGAAATACTAATAATGTAGTTAGGGTATGTAAAATTATACTTGGAAGTCTAACAGCAAGTGCATTTAGTCCAAATAATTTAATAGAAAGAGCAATTTGCCATAGAAATAAAGGCTGTTTGTGCAACCATATATGATTGTATGCCCAGTTACTTTTTTCGTAACCAAACAGAGGATTTTCTATTAATATTGGTTTTAAAGGGTGTTGAGTTAAGCTTTTAGCTACTAATGCATGAAAACGTTCGTCCCACACATTCAGAAAAGGGTCAAGGTTGGCTACAAAAAAGGCTGTAAAAAAGGAAGCAAGTAGTAATAATATTACAGAAAGCTTTTCTTTTTTTAAGTAAAATGAAATAGAGGAAAAAATATAAAAGGTAATGGCTATAAGTAAAGGGCAAGTCTCATGTAAAGTGAAATATTTCATTCATCAGTATTTCAACCAAAGTTAAATTTCTTTACTTAATAAATATAAAAAAGGGTAGCAAATCTTAAACCTAAAACTATGTTGTGAGCTACCCCTTCTGTTTGATTGGATGCGATACTTGTTAGGTATCGAGTATATAAAGAACGATTTTTAGTAATAATTATTTAAAAAAGTGAATGTACGATTGGTCGGCTATTACATGTACTTTTTCAGGAAATTCCGCATGAACAATTAGTTTGTTCTCATGATGTTGTTCCAAACTTTTAATTTTTTCTTTATCTAGCATTAAGATGGTAGTGCTACCGTAATGGTCAACTGTATCTAACAAAACTTCATCATTAAATTCGCATTGCCAATGTGTTGCTTTTACTTCCTCTTTGTAATTGATTTCTAACTTTGGAATTTGGTAAAAATGATGTTCGCCAATACCTTCAAAGTCAAAAACTAGTCTTAGCATACCACCTTCTAAGTAAAGGTCTTCGTTAAGAATTCCTAATTCTTTAAATGATATTTTTCCTGCTACAGGCTCTGTAAATTTTACTTTTACTTCTCCCGGGTTTATTTCTACTGATTGTGTCATATACTTAATTTTATGATACAATGTTAGATGAAAGCGTAAGGTAAAAAAATGAGGATAGTCATAATTGAATATGATAGCTATCAAGAAAAGATAAAGTATTGATTCACCTAGCTAAATAGACCTCTTATGTTGACTTGAGTAGCGCCAAATCCGTATTCTTTGTAAGAGCCGTCTTCATATTCTACATCACCCAATCCATTAAGGTAAGTTCTGATTTCTGCTTTTAGTTTGCCTTCACCTACACCATGAATAATCACTAAGTTGGGAATACGAGCTCTGCGAGCTTCATTCAAGCACTTTTTAAAGTAGGTCATTTGGTAACTCAACTTTTCATGATGCTCAAGCTTATTCGGATATTCTACCAATTCTTCAATATGCAAATCAATTTCTACTACGTTTCTTTTATTCTTTTTTGAAGGAGTGCTCAAATGTTTTTTGAGATACTTTAAGCTTGATTTTTTTTGAGGTGTTTTATCTGCTTTAGGTTGAAATACAATCGGTTCTTTTGTGTCTATTACCACTTTTACCAGTTCATTCACGGGATAATGGTATTCAAAGCCTTCTTCGGTTTTTATCAAAACCATTTCGGTGTTGATAACCTTTATAACAGTAGCTTCGCCTACATCGTTCAAAAACTTAACTTTATCTCCTGAATGAAAGCTCATGGTAGCGCAAAATTACTGAATAGTGTCTTCTAAAAAAAGCAAAAAAGAGTTAGAACAAAATCCCTGGAAAACCATTTCGGGAGAAGTAAAGTACGATAATCCCTGGATTGAAGTAACGGAATTTAAAGTAATTAATGCTGCGGGAAATGAAGGCATTTACGGTAAAGTACACTTTAAAAATTTGGCGATAGGCATTATACCAATGAATAAAAATGGCAATATCTGGTTGGTTGGGCAGTATCGTTATCCATTAGATGAATATAGCTGGGAAATACCTGAAGGTGGCGGAAAGATAGGAGTGGAGCCGTTAGATTCAGCAAAGCGAGAGCTTATAGAAGAAACCGGCTTAATAGCTAATAAATGGCAAGAAATACAACGTTTACATTTAAGTAATTCAGTGAGTGATGAACTGGGAATAATTTATTTAGCTACCGACTTAGAGCAAAAAGAAGCCGAGCCTGAAGAGGATGAAGTATTGCAAATTATTAAAGTTCCGTTTGAAGAAGTTTTTGAAATGGTAATGAAAGGTGAAATTACAGATAGCTTAACGGTAGCAGGAATATTGAAGCTAAAAGTATTGAAGTTTACCTAAAAATAAATTCCTTTTCCCACTACTCCGTTTTTAGAAAATTCAATTGCCGGAAACGGAATCTTTAACATATTTAGCGTATTCAATAAAATTCTAACCCCTCTTTTATTGGTTTTAATTTTTGAAAAATCTACATCTAAAGAAACATAATAACTTCTATACCTATCCATTAAAGGAATAATTTCATAACCATCACTTACTCTTGGGTTTTCTCTTCCGCCTAACATGCCGTTTCCGCTATAACCAAACGCAATGTTTAACCATTTTGGGCTTTTTTCCATTTTAAAAAGTGAATGGATGTTGGCGCTTAACCAATAAGTTTGACCGTTGTAATCTTTCAACAAATTCTCGGCATAATTGCTTCCCAATAAATCAGGGCGATATTTACTAATGCCTGATTGATGAAAAGAGAATTTAGGAATAATACGCTGCTCGTTCCAGACCAATTGCTGCCCGATAAATAATCCTGTGCCGCCAACATTAGCAATCATATCACCGTTGGAAAATCCCCAGCCCGATGAAAAACCGTCTAATACTTCAACTGTGCTCAAAAAAAGCAAACCAAAACTCCCGCCAATAAGTGTAGATGGTTTTTGTTTAAGTCCGCTCCATTGCATGCATTCATATCCGTATTTTCCAATCCAGTATGAAGAATAAACATGACCCACTTTATCCATTTGCAACCACTCTTCATTGTCATTAAAAAAGTGAAACGAAGACTGTGGATATTGGCTGTACCATTGAGTATGAAGCATGGCAATTGAACCTCCATAAATAGTTGCGTTTACACCCGTTTGTATCCAAAACTTTTGTTTTGAAAAGGTGCTGCTGTCTTGTTGCTGAGAAAATAAAGAACAAGACCAACCAACTAATAAGATGTAAATAAAATGCTTCAAATAGAGTTGAATATGAGCAAAGATAGACAATTTGCAAACCAATTTATTTTGGTATTATTGTTGCTTAATTGCAACACATTAAAAACTATAACCTTATAACATTATGAAGAAATTAAAAATACTTGCAGGAATTGCCTTAGTTGGAATGATGGCAGTTGCCTGTACCGAATTGCAGCAAGTTGCCGGAGATGTATTAACTACTCCCTCAGGTGAAAAACCTTTAACCAATGATGAAGTTATTTCAGGATTAAAAGAAGCGTTGACTGTTGGTGCTAAAAACAGCGTGAGCTTAACATCAGCTGTTGACGGATTTAATGGAAACTCTTTAATCAGAATTCCTTTTCCGCCTGAAGCAGAAAAAGTAAGAACAAAAGCGTTGGAATTAGGCTTAGATGAACAAGTACAAAAGTTTGAGTTAACCCTAAATCGTGCCGCTGAAGCAGCAAGTAAAGAGGCTGTTCCTATTTTTGTAGATGCCATTAAAGGAATGAGCATTGGTGACGGATTTGCTATTTTAAGAGGTGAGGACAATGCCGCTACTAATTACTTGAGAGAAAAAACGTCTGCTCAGTTAATGGAAAAATTTAGACCGGTGGTAAACAATGCTACTCAACAAGTAGAGTTAACCAAATACTGGAACCCTATTATTACTACTTACAACAAAATACCGTTTGTAGAAAAACAAAACCCTGATTTAGATGCTTACGTTACCGAAAGAGCTATGGCAGGTTTGTTTACCATGGTAGAAAAAGAGGAAAAGAAAATTAGAGACAACCCTGCTGCAAGGGTAAGCGATATTCTAAAGAAAGTATTTGGTAGTTTAGATAAATAAACCACACCAACATAGAAAACGAAAAGCCCAACATTGTTGGGCTTTTTTAATGTAATGTTTTCTTTGTTTCTCACAAGCGTCCGCTTGTGAGAGAAGTGGGTCATTTTATTAAACAGTTGGATTGTCCACAAGAACAATTTATGGAATCTTTCAAATTATCAATACTTAGTGTGTGACTGAAGATTTGTTTAACTCTTTTAACATTCTTATTTGAGTATGGGCAAGGAAGATTTAGCCATAGTATTTCTTTATCGACTATAATTACGTAGTCATTAGTGTAAGTCAGTCCAGGTATGTTATGATAGTCAGATTCATCATTAGAATAAATATCAGAAGCATCTTCTTTTAGTTTCATGAAGGCTTTGTTTAAAGAAAGTGTATCAGAAAATTTTGCTTGGATGATGCTAAACCTTAATAGAGACCTTTTTTTACCTGGATAGAAGTTATATTTCAACAGCGGAAAATCATTGTTTATTAGTGGTGTATAGTAACCATATTTTAATTGGGATTTTTCTATAGTGTCAATGGTTAGCTGAAGTGTAATTTTTTCGTCAGCTATTTTTGAAATTAAAGAGTCTGCTAGTGATTTAAACTTAATGTAGTCAAAGGTTTTTTTAGTGATTGGAGGGATTGCTTCCACTTTTAGAATAGAAGTGTCTGTTGTGGAAGTATTAAAAATATTGTCTTTAATTTCTTTTTTTGGCGAGCAACCAATGATAAAAAATATAGCTATATATTTAATTGATTTTATTCTCATTATTTCTTTATGAATTAGGAAAAATCTTTTAGACATCTACATTTACCCAAAAATACAAAAAGCAGCTTATAAATCCTTAAAAGTGCTTCATCAAGGGTTTTTCTGCCATTTTGGCATAATTTAAGCCCCCTTGTCATGTATTTTGCATGAACGTTCATGCTTTTTGTATGAAGCTTGATACTTTTTCCATCATCGTTCATGCTTTTTGTATGAAGCTTGATACTTTTTCTATCAACGTTCATGCTTTTTACATGAAGCTTGATGCTTTTTCTATCAACGTTCATGCTTTTTACATGAAGCTTGATACTTTTTCCATCATCGTTCATGCTTTTTACATGAACCGTCATACTTTTTTGCTGAATGATCATGTTCAGAACATGAACTAACTAACAAAAAAAAGCCTTCCAATTAAATGAAAGGCTTTTGCTTAATACTAATACAACCTTAATTGCTTCCTTGTGCTTTTTGCTTGTTGTAGGCTTCAATCATTTGGTCAACACCGCCTGTAAAGGCAGAAGGTCCTCCTGCTACGTAGCCTGTTTTGCCTAAAGCTTCAATGTTCATTTGTTGGTTTTCGGCTCCTTTGGTTAGGTAAAATACCCAAATAGTAGGGTAGCCCATTACATTAAAAGCTTGGCGTAAGCTGTTGTTTTGTGCTTTTATATCATCAGGAATTTGTTTGCTTCTGGGAAAATCAAGCTCTACCAATACTACATTTTCTTTTGCCCAATCTTTAAATTCTTGGTGGTCAAACACCTCACGTTTTAGTTTTTTACACCATCCGCACCAGTCAGAGCCGGTAAAGTTGGCTAAAATAGGCTTGCCCGTTTTTTTAGAAATTTCGTAAGCCTTTTCAATATTTACTTCCCAGCCTTCATTTTCGGCTTTGTATTCGGTATCTTGGTTATTGGTAAACGCAAAAAGAAAAAGTGTGCTTGCTAGTAAAATAATGTTTTTCATGTGTTAATGTGTTGGATATTGTTCCCAAAGTTAAGCCTTTTATTTTCTTTTTATTGTATTCAATCGCACTAATTTTGTTAAAGTATTCTTAATTTTGAGCAGAATTTAAAGTATTCTATCGTGTTCGCCTCAGGCGGATAAGGAAAGTCCGGACAGCAGAGAGCAACTTGCCCTTTGAAAAAAGGGGTGGTAAGTAGCAATGCTTATCAACAGAGAGTGTTACAGAAACAAACCGCTCACCTTAGGTGAGTAAGGGTGAAAACGTGAGGTAAGAGCTCACGACTGTGTATGGTAACCTGCATAGTGGAAAAACCTCAGGTGCTGAAAGGTCAAATAAATCTTGGGAATTTGGTAGCTCGCCAATTGCTTTGCAACCAAGACGGGTAGACTGAAGAGATAAATGATAGAAGTTCACCTTGTGTGAAAACAGAATCTGGCTTATCGCTTTAAATTTTATAATATTGTCTCACTTTTAGTGGGACTTTATTATTTTAATGGTTGCTAGTTTATGGAAAGAATTTCGGTAGAGCAAAATCAATCAGAACTAATTATTTCAATTAAGGCTTATATAGATGAGCAAAAGCAAAACCTGTTAAAGTGGTGGTTAATCTTATTCAGTATTTGCGGTTTAATTGTAATTGGCTATGCCATATTTGCCGGATTCTCTAAGCAGGAATGGATTTTTGTGGGCATTTACTTAGCTTTTTGGTTGTATTTTGAATACAAGATGTGGTTTATTTTTCAGTGGAGAAATTACGGAGTAGAGCAAATAAAAATAGACCATGAAGCCATACATATTACCAAACTGGTAAAGGATAGAGGAATACCGCAGAGCTATTATTTTGAGCATGTAAAGAATTTCAGCTTGTTTAAAGATGAAACGGGTAAAGTATTTACCAAACTTTCTGATTCGTATTGGCAATTAACCAATCCTGCGTTTGTGTTTGAATACCTTGGAACAACTGTAACTTTTGGGGTAGAACTAAGCGAAAAAGACAAAAAGAAGTTGTGGAAGCAAATGGAGAAATTTTATGACCAATCGCACAAGCCACAAAACTTGGATAAAAATGCGTAATTTTAGCAGATAATTAAGTGAAAAGAACTTTATCTATATTAGCTTCATTGCTTTTGCTGCTAGCCATTTCTTGTAGAAAAGGCGGTGTAAATCCTAGCTGGAATGCCGATTATCTTTTGCCGGTAGTAAAAACTACTTTTTCTATTCATGACATTGGAGATTCATTAGTTGAAACCGATGCAAATGGTTTTGTAAGTTTAGTGTATCAAAACAGTTTGTTGGATTTTGATATTGATACGCTGGTTCAAATGCCGGATACGGTAATTACGAATAACTTAACCTTATTACCGGGCTACAATGCTTATCCATCTACTCCTTTTTATTCTCAAAATGAAAATATAAAGTTCAATTTAGGTGAGCCGGAGCTTTCTCAAATTATTGTAAAATCAGGAAAGTTAACGGTAGAATTAGAAAGCACACTTCCTGAACCCGTAGATGTGGTGATTAACGTGCCTAGCGCTACAAAATCGGGTGTAGCTTTTCAACGAACAGAAAGTGTGGCGGCTGCCAGTGGCAGTACAAACGCAATACTTACCAAAACGTATGACATTGCTGATTATAGCTTTGATATGAGAGGAGTGAACAAAAACTCTGTTAATACCATTTACTATAATTTACAAGCTGCTATTGCTGCCAGTGGAAGTCAATATACCATCAAACCTTCCGATAAAGTAAAAGTGAAGTTTTCTTTTGAAGAGGTTTACCCTAAATTTATCAAAGGTTACTTCGGTCAACATGCGGAGACCATTGGTCCTGAGAATTCTGCTTTCAGTTTTTTAAACGGCATTGATTCCGGTGCCATAGATTTTGAAGATGTTTTTGTGGATTTGGAAATTATTAATTCGGTGGGTATTGACGGTACATTTAAGCTCAATCAATTATCTTCTTACAATTCCAGAACTGGTAATACAGTAGCTTTAAACCATTCAATAGTTGGGAATACGGTAAACATCAACCGAGCTGTAAAAACAAACGGAACACCACCGGTTACTCCTTGGATTTATACTCAAAACTTGGATAAGAATAATTCCAACATTGATGTATTTGTAGAAAACTTACCTGACCAAATTCAGTATGGGTTTGATTTATCTATTAACCCGCTAGGTAATGTTTCTAACGGAAATGATTTTTATTATTCTGATTATCCTTTTCAGGCCAACTTAAATGTTCGCATACCACTTTCGTTAACCATGAATGGTTTGACTATGTATGAAACAGTTGATTTTCCATATGCTTCGGAAGAGGTAGAGAAATTTAATTCAGGTAGTTTTAAGTTATATTATAAAAATGGTTTCCCTTTAGACGCTACTATTTTTATGGAAATTTTAGATGCAAACGGAGTAAAAATTGACCAACTTCAAATTACCGGAAACATTGCTTCAGGACAGGTAGATGCCAGCTATTTTGTAACAGCTCCTACATCAGGAGAAATAGTAATACCATTATCTGCCGAAAATATTGCTAACTTTAAGCAAGCAGGTAAAATCCGATTTAAAACAGTGTTTAATACTGTTTCCATTACCAATTATGTAAAAATTTATGACCACTATGAGTTGGAGTTAAAATTAGTGGGAGACTTTAATTATCATGTTGGGCTGTAGATTTTTTTACGTCATAAGTTTTCTCTTTTTGTTTGTTTCTGGTAAATCACAGCAAGAAAACTACTTCTCTTTATCCGATACCTCAAACTTTGTTTCCACTTATGTAGATGCAAGTTATAACTCTAATAATCTCGGAAATAAATTTGTTAACGCTTTTCGGAATTCAGAATTTTTAACGGATGAGTTAAAAACAGCGGCATCACAAAAATTAAACGCTAATAATAGGTTTGGAGGAGATTTGTTTGTAGATATTCTTGCAAAGATTAATTGCGACACACTTTTCAAACGCCCTAATTTATCCTTGATTTTTGGATTGCAGGATAGAGAGCATATAGACTTGAAGTTCAGTAAAAATGCGTTTGATTTAATGTTTTTCGGGAATAAACCTTTTGCAGGTGATACATTTGATTTAGGTGAATTGTCTATGAATGTTTACCGTTATCAAAAGCTGAAAATTGGTTTGTTGAATGAAAACAAAGAAGAGGGAATGGTTACCGGAATCGCCATGAACTTTATCAAGGGAGAAATGAATCAAACCATTTACAGCCCAACCACCACCATATATACCGAAGAATTTGGGCGTGAGGTAAGTGTTTCCAGTTTGTCTGTTTATAATGGTTCCGATACTACCAATAATGGATTTTGGGCGTTAAATGGTGTAGGTGTTTCTTTTGATTTGTTTGGTGAGTTTGAATTGCGTAAAAGAGGGAAAATATCTTTTTATGTTACTGATATTGGTTTTATCAATTGGAATAGAAATTCTACCACAATTTCAATAGATAGTACTACCGTTTACGAAGGTGTTGAAATTGATAATTTGTTTGACATTCAAAGCGGTTTTTCATTTACTACTGATTCTATACTTAATGAAGTTGGAGCATCAAAAAGAAACAGAATTTATATGAGTCCAACACCAATTGTATTTAACAGTTTCTTTTCAGATACCATAAATGCAAAAATGAAATACACAGTGGGAGTTTACCATCAATTGTTTGTAAATCATATCCCAAAAGTATATGCACAATTTTTTTGGTCGCCCATAAAGGAGTTTACAGTTGTACCTCAAATTAGCTATGGCGGCTACGGTAAATTTAATTCCGGACTAGGTTTGATGCTGAACACAAAAAGTCTTAATTTGGTTGTTGGAACAAGAAATTTAGAATCTCTTTTTTCTGAAAACACTTTTGGAATGAGTGTGTTTGGAGGCTTAGGTTATAGGTTTTAATTTATGGTAAGATATTTATATATAGTATTATTTGGTTTGCTTGTTAATTCTATCCATGCTCAAGATACTATTTTTCAAAAAATATATGGTTCAACTTCTTCTGATTTTGGAAGAGCTGTTGTTCAAACTTATGATTATAATTTTATTATGGCGGGTACGTCAACTTCTTTTTCCAGCAATTCTAATCACATTTGGCTCTTGAAAGTAGATTCATTTGGTAGTTACATGTGGCAGAAGAATTATGGGGGCAATAACACTGAGTGGGTTTCTGATATGATTGAAACAAGAGATTCAAACCTGCTTGTTTGTGGATATACAAATAGCTTTGGAAATGGTGGTTATGACGGGTATGTTATGAAGTTAAACTCAGTAGGAGACACTTTATGGACAAAAACTTATGGAGGAATTAAGTGGGATTTGTTTTATGAAGTTTTAGAGTCATATTCTGGAGATTATTATTTCTGCGGAGAAACATATAATACAGATGGTATTCAAGATGTATTTGTTGTAAAAACTAAGCCTAATGGTGATACGGTTTGGACAAAAAAGTTTGGTACAGACAGTATTGATGTTGCTTATGCTTTTGTTCAAACATACGATTCAAACTTTGTTTTAGTGGGTAAGACGCATATTAATGGAGGTGAAGATGTTTATGTTTTAAAGATTGATTCACTAGGAAATTTACTTTGGTCAACTTCTTTTTCTTGGTCATTTTCTGATATTGCCTTTGACATTATACAACATACAGATGGACACTTATTAATTACAGGAGGTTCATATTCAAGTTTGGGGTTAGGGGATAAAGACATGTTTACTCTTAGGCTTACAACCAATGGACTTAACCCTCTATTAAAATTTATTGGCGGTCCTGATGAAGACCAAGCTAATACAATTGTTTTATCAAAAAATAATAGAGTATATATTGGTGGATACAATAAATCTTTTGCTGCTGGTAAAAAGGATGCTTCATATTATCATGTAGATCAATATGGCAATTACCAATTTGGTAGGATTTTAGGTTTTAATGAAGATGAAATTATTTATGATTCATATCCATGTTATGATGGGTCAGTAGTGTTTTTTGGACAAATTGCATCAAGGGGCTATGGTTTAGATGATTACTATTTAATAAAAACAGATACTTTGGGAAATACTACAAGCCAATTTGTAGTGATAATCGGAATGGAAGATGCAGATAAGAAAAGTGTAAATAAAATAACTATGTATCCGAATCCTTCAAATTCAGTTGTTAACATTAGTTCTTCAGAGTTTATGATTAAAAAGGTGAGTGTTTATTCTATTTCCGGTAAAAGTGTTTATAGTTACCAATTTAATGACAAAGAAGTTTCAATTTATACAAATGAAATGGAGTCGGGTGTTTATTTTTTAAATGTTATTTTAGAGAATAATCAAACGGAGATTACTAAATTAATTATTTCGCATTAAACTCACCTTGCTTTCAAAATCAAAAATAAAACTTATTCAATCCTTACGACTTAAAAAGTTTAGAAAGGAAAACGGACTTTTTGTTATAGAAGGAGAGAAGCCTGTAGAAGAAATATATCATTCAAATTATAAAATTAGAGAACTGTTTTTTGTTCAAAAACCTTCTTGGTTGCTAAATGAAAAATTTGATACAACTGAAATATCGGAAGCTGAATTAAAAAAGATTTCTTCCTTATCAACCCCAAACAATATCCTGGCATTGGTTGAAGTACCAGAGTTGAAACTAGCTGATAGCATTTATTCTAATAAGTTAGTTTTAGCTTTAGAAGATATAAGAGACCCGGGTAATTTAGGAACGATAATAAGAACAGCTGACTGGTTCGGGATTAAAACTATTTTTTGTTCTAAGGAAAGTGTTGATTGCTTCAATCAAAAAGTGGTGCAAAGTACAATGGGTTCAATTACCAGAGTAAATGTTCATTATGTCGATTTAGCCACTGAAATTCCCCAATTTGAAAATTCTTATATAACTGTTTTAGATGGTCAGAATGTAAAGGAAGTTGAAAAATTAACATCCGGTATCATCATTTTTGGAAATGAGTCTAATGGAGTGAGTAAAGAATTGGTTGAATTATCGAAAACCAAACTTACCATCAATAAAGTGGGAGGAGCGGAATCTTTAAACGTAGCAACCGCAGCGGCTATTTTCATGTATGAATTTTCCGGTAAATAGCCTGAGCTACTTTTACGCCATCAATTGCTGCTGAAACAATACCACCTGCATATCCTGCACCTTCGCCACATGGATAAAGTCCGTTGACTTCGCTATGTTCTAAGGTGTCTCTGTCTCTTGGAATTTTGATAGGAGAGGAGGTTCTGGATTCTACACCAACTATAATCGCATCTTCATTTAAAAAGCCTTTCATTTTCTTTCCAAACTCTTTAAAACTTTCTTTTAAGGCTAACGAAATGGTTTTAGGTAAAACCTCATGTAAATCTACTGAGGTAACTCCCGGAATATAAGAGCAATCTGGTAGTGAAGTGGATGTTTTAGCATTTACAAAGTCGATTAATTTTTGAGCCGGAGCTAATTGGGCTTTCTTAATTTCACCTGTATTTCCTGCCAATTTGTATGCTTTTTGTTCAATCGAACTTTGAAAATACAATCCCCTTAACTCATTATATTTTGAGAAATCTTTTAAGTCTGTTTCTTTTACTTCAGCTACAATACCTGAATTTGCGTAAGGGTTGTTTCTTTTGGATGGAGACCAACCATTGGTTACTATTTCTTTTGGACTGGTAGCACATGGCGCAATAATTCCACCTGGACACATACAAAAAGAATAAACGCCTCTATCGGCTGTTTGATTTACTAACTTGTAAGATGCAGCGGGTAAATATTCTCCTCTATCTTCACAATTGTATTGTACGCTGTCGATGTATTTTTGAGAATGTTCTACTCTTACACCTAACGCAAAAGGCTTGTATTCAATGGTTATATGCTTATTTTGTAGTAACTGAAAAATATCTCTGGCTGAGTGTCCGGTGGCCAAAATGACTTCATCAAAATGTAAAGTTTCATTTTCATTAATGGTAATTGACTTAATTTTATTTCCAATGATGGTAATGTCCGTTAACTTTTTTTCAAAATGAATTTCTCCGCCATGCGTTATAATGCTTTCTCTAATTTTGGTAACGACATTTGGTAAGTGATTAGTTCCAATGTGTGGATGAGCATCAATTAATATATCTTCAGGAGAGCCATGTGCAACAAGCCATTCTAATATTTGTTGAACATCGCCTCTTTTTGTAGAACGGGTATAAAGTTTTCCGTCTGAGTATGTTCCTGCACCACCTTCTCCAAAGCAATAGTTTGAATCCGGATTAACAATGTGTTCTTTGGTTAATTGTGCCAAATCTCTTCTTCTTTGCCTTACATCTTTTCCTCTTTCAAAAATCACATGCTTTATACCTTGCTTAATTAATTCTAAAGCGGCAAACATTCCTGCCGGTCCCATACCAATAATGGCTACTTGCTTTTTATCTTTTACAGAGGGAAAATCAAAAGAAAAATTAGTCTTTTTAGGTGTGTTTAAACTAAACCTTAACTGATATTTTGGTTTTCTTCCTCTTGCGTCAATAGATCTTTTAATGAGTTGGATATTTTTTAACTCACTAACGGGAATATTAGTTTTTTCACTAATAGCCTGTTTTTGAAAGTTTTCATCAAACGCTTGTTCAGGGAAAAGAATAATGTCAATCGTTTCCATTATCCTTCAAAAGTAAAAGATAAGGTAAACATTTTAGAACGTAAATCATCTATTGGGCTGGAGAACATCGTTTTGTCCTTAACCATTACATTTCTTAATCCGTAACTCATTTTCAGCTCTATACCAAATTTGAAATAGGGCAGATAATAATCTGTTCCGAAGCCAATTTCTCCTGCAATATCATGTTTGTAAAGCTTCACTATAATATCTTTTGGATTCGTACTAATGTTGTCAGTGTTTTGCTGTGATGCAAGGTCGTACGAATACTTTGCTCCGCCAATTACATAGGCAGCGAAGTTGTTTACCCTAGCCGACTTATATTTTAAAAGAATTGGAAAGTCTAATAAAGTGGATTCAATTGGTTTAATATATACTTCTTCTTTTTTATTTTGAAGAACAGTAAACTCAAGATTTCTTTGGGTAAAAATAATAGATGGTATAAACCGAATGCTGAAATATCGATTAAGATTAAGAGAAGAAATAATTCCTAAGTTAAAACCACTTTGATTATCCACTACAATATTTCTAATGGTGTCTGAAATAATAGACTCATTAAATGGCTTTGCTCTAAAAACAGAAAAACTTGCAGAGTTTCCTGCTAATACAAAACCAAAGTGGATTCGCTTTACAACAAATTCAGTTTGGTTTTATACTTTATTTGGCTTCGAAAAAATGATTTGTGAAATTAACAAAAATAAAACTGATATGGATATGATTTTTTTCACTGAATTTGCTCTTCTAACGTAATTTAACTGCTTTTATTTCTTTGCAATATAAATAGAGGCTACTCCAAAAAACAATCTTTTATCGTATGCTGATTTGAATCCTACTTTTTTTAGTATTTCAATAAAATCATTCCCTTGAGGAAAGGCATTTACACTGTCAGGTAAGTAGGTGTAAGCTACTTTATCTCCCGATATTATTCTGCCCCAAAATGGTAAAATGTACTTGAAGTAAAAACCGTATAACTGCTTAACCGGAAATTTTTGTGGTTTAGAAAACTCTAGGATTACGGCTGTTCCGTTAGGTTTTAAAATTCGGTTCATTTCTGTTAACCCCAACTCAAGATTTTCAAAATTTCTAACGCCAAATGCTACGGTTGTAGCGTCAAAACTTTCATTTTCATAAGGAATACTCTCAGAGTCGCCTACTTTTAATTGAATAATTTCTGACAAACCTTTGGCTTTTACTTTTTCTATGCCTTTTTCTACCATTTTTTCTGCAATGTCTATCCCCACTATTTTTTCAGGATTGAGTTTCATGGTTGCTAAAGCAAAATCTCCGGTTCCTGTGGCAACATCCAATATAGTTTTTGGGTTTTCCTTTGCCAGTATTTTTATGGCTTTTTTTCGCCAATTCTTATCAATTCCAAGGGACAGAAAATGGTTAAGAAAGTCATATTTACCTGAAATGTTGTTGAACATCTCAGCCACTTGCTTTTTCTTATTGTCCGAACTGTTTTTATAGGGTAATACTTCCATTCAATAAATTAGTCTGCAAAAGTATTAATTAAAAAAGAATGATGAGAATTACTTAGCAAGCTTTTCCAAAGCTTCTTTTAGCAAATCCTCTTTTTGAATAGGTACGACACCTACTTTTTCGCATACTAAGCCACCTGCCAAGTTTGAAAGCTCAGCAATAACTTCAAGCGGTTGTTCACAAGCTAGAATCATAGAAGCAACACTAATTACGGTATCACCCGCACCGGACACATCCGCTATATCTCTTATGTGCGCTTTTATATGGTGTTTTGATTGATTATTTTTTATAAATACTCCGTTTTCAGAAAGAGTAATAAATGAAATTTTAGCGTGTAATATCTTTTCTAATTCATCAATTCCTTTTTCTACTTCACTAATATTGTTTCTTTCAATTTCAATTTTTAAACCTTCGCATAGCTCTTTCAGATTGGGTTTAAATAGAGTAACGTTTTTGTAGTCAAGGAAATTTCTCTTTTTTGGGTCAACAGTAGTTGGAATATTTTTTTGTTTGGCCAGATTAACTACTTTTTCAATTAATGCTGGAGTGATTACGCCTTTGTCATAATCTTCGAAAATAATTACGTCTATTTTTTTAGCATCAAGAATTTCAGAGATTTTTGAAAACAATTGTTCAGTTAGTGTGCTATCAATATTCTTATCAGTTTCAGAGTCAACCCTAATCATTTGGTGATTATTACCAATAACTCTGGTCTTTACAGTTGTAATTCGTTCATTTGAGCGGATGATTCCATCACCACTCATATTTTGCTTTTCTAGCAGGCTGCTAAGTATATCTGCATCTATTTCGTTTCCAATTACAGAACATAAATGAGGAGTTCCGCCAAGTGCTTGAATATTAAGTGCAACATTTGCAGCGCCACCTAATCGATATTCTTTTTTGTTGACGGCCACAACAGGAACCGGAGCTTCGGGTGATATCCTGTTAACACTTCCCCAGTAATAGGAATCAATCATTACGTCACCGATAATGAGAACGTTTAAGTCATTAAATCGATTAAATAATTCTATTATATTTTCTCTTGTTAGACTCATTTTAAAAGAGCTACTGCTTTTTCAATTCTTTTAATGGATTCTATTAAAATATCATTTGAAGTGGCGTAAGAAATTCTAATATATCCTTCTGCTCCGAAAGCTTCACCACTCACTAATGCCACATTAGCTTCGTTTAACAAGAACATACATAAGTCTTGTGAATTATTTATGGTTGTTCCATTGTATGTTTTTCCAAAGAATGAGCTGATTTCCGGAAAAACATAAAATGCTCCTTCGGGTTGGTTAAGTTTAAAGCCTTCAATTTTTCCCAGTAATTCCAGTACTAAATTTCTTCTTTCTAGAAAGGCCTTTTTCATTTCATTAGTAACGCTTGGTTCTGCTAATATTGCTGCTTCAGCAGCTTTTTGAGAAATGGCAGAAGTTCCTGAGGTAAACTGACCTTGTATTTTAGTACAAGCGTCAGCAATCCACTTAGGAGCTCCTATGTAACCAATTCTCCAGCCTGTCATAGCATAACCTTTGGAAACTCCATTTATGGTAACTGTTTGCTCATAGATGTTTTCAAACTGTGCAATGCTTTCATGCTGTCCGACAAAGTTGATGTGCTCATAAATTTCATCTGAAACAACAATTATATCAGGGTAATTTGATAGCAAGTCTGCAATTTCCTTTAGTTCATCTTTGCTGTATAATGAACCGGTTGGATTGCATGGCGAGCTGTAAATAATCATTCTTGTTTTTGGAGTAATATGACTCTTTATTTGTTCAACGGTTACTTTAAAATCGTTCTCAATGTCAGTAGGAATAATAATAGGAGTAGCTTCTGCTAATTTTATGATTTCCAAATAACTTACCCAATATGGTGCGGGAACCAAAACTTCATCCCCCTCATTTAGGATGCTTAAGGCAACATTGGCTATACTGTGTTTTGCCCCTGTAGAAACTACAATTTGTTCGGGAGCGTAATTTAAACCATTATCTCTCTTAAATTTAGTAGATATGGCACTTCTTAATTCAGGTAAGCCGGGTACAGGCGTATAGTGAGAGTAATTATCGTCAATTGCTTTTTTTGCCGCTTCTTTTATAAAGTCCGGAGTATTAAAATCAGGTTCTCCAATACTTAGATTAATTACATCTTTTCCTTGAGCTTTTAATTCTCTTGCTAACCTTGTCATTGCAAGGGTTTGAGATTCTGCTAGTCTGCCTAGCCTAATAGCTTCTACTTTTCTTGACATATCTAAACTTGACTCACAAAACTAATAAAATTGAGATTGATACGTTAATTCTTTTAATTTTACGAAAACTTTTTTGAGGTATGGAAACGATTTTAGATTTAATAAAGTACATTATTCCTGCATTAGTTGTATTTGGTTCTGTCTATTATATAATGAGGCAATTCTATGATAAAGAAGATAAAAAGTATAATTATGAGCTAAGAAAAGAGGCTCAAAAGAAGATTTTACCACTTCAAATTCAGGCTTATGAAAGACTTATTCTGTTTATGGAGAGAATATCTCCTGAAAATATTGTGTTGAGGCTGCACAAGAAGGGCATGACAGCTCACCAATTACACAGTGAACTAACGGCTAATGTAAATGAGGAGTTTGAGCATAATTTAACCCAGCAAACCTATGTGTCTCATGAGGCATGGTCAATTGTTAGATCAAGTAAAGATGAAATACTTCATGTCTTTAATGAGTCGGTAAGGGAGGTTAAACCTGATGCAACAGGAATTGATTTAGGACAAACTATTTTTAATAAGATGTCTAAAAGAAATACATCTCCTACACATGATGCAATCAGGAAGTTAAAAGAAGAATTTAAGTTGTTGTTTTAAGAAAAATATTTATCTTTGCCGTCCTTAAAATTGAAAGAAATGAAAAAAGGAATTCACCCTGATAACTATAGATTAGTGATTTTCAAAGACATGTCTAATGGATATTCATTCCTTGGACGTTCGTGTGCAGCTACAAAAGAAACCGAAAAGTGGGAAGATGGAAATGAGTATCCGATTGTTAAATTAGATATTTCACACACTTCTCATCCTTTTTATACCGGAAAAATGAATTTAGTAGATACTGCCGGTAGAATTGACAAGTTCAAAAACCGTTATGCTAAGCATAGCAAAAAAGCAGCTCCTAAGAAAGAGGAAGCTACTGAAGATAATAAAGAAGCTTAATTTTATTAATATATAGTTAATTATAGTCCCGGATTTATTCGGGACTTTTTTTTTGTAATTTATTTAATAATGTTTTTCTTTAGTTGATGAATGTAATCTTAATTGATAATTTTACTAACTGGCAAAACGTAAAGCCTTTTACCTTTACAAGACCTGTATCTGAAATACGAGTAGGGGCGTTTACTATAGCCGAAAAATGGGAAAATTACCTATCTGTTTCTTTAAGCTACATCACTGCTGATTACCTTTCCAAAAAATATAAGTGCAATTATTCTGAAGATAATCTTTACGTATGTTCTAATGTTTTACCTGACAGAGCAATTGTTGAGGCAATAAAGTCACTAAGTATTGGACAAGTGCTGAAGAAAGAGGGTAAAACTATTGCCAGAAGAACAAGTTTAAAGCTAGATTTTACAAATCAGGAAATTGATGGCGAAGAAATCATTGAGTATAAAGAAGACGTAAGCTTTCTTAATACTATTCTTGATATTTTCAAACTCAATGGTCAGGAAATAGAAAAGGATTTTAAACTGCTTACTAAAAACAAAACCTCTCAAAAGCTTTCAGAAACTAATAAAATACTAGGCAATAATATCTTTATAGAGGAAGGAGCAAAAGTGGAATGTAGCATTTTAAACTCTACAACCGGTCCTATTTACATAGCTAAAAATGCTGAAATAATGGAAGGCTCAATTATAAGAGGACCATTATTTTTAGGAGAAAGCGCTGTTATAAAAATGGGTGCAAAAATATATGGGCCAACTACTATTGGGCCTCACTGTAAGGTTGGAGGAGAGGTAAACAATTCAGTATTTTTTGCCTATTCAAATAAAGGACATGATGGATTTTTAGGAAATAGTGTAGTAGGTGAGTGGTGTAACTTAGGTGCGGACACCAACACTTCTAACCTAAAAAATAATTATGGTGATGTGAAGATATTCAATTATACTAAAAACGAAATGATTCAAACCAATGAACAATTTTGTGGGCTGATGATGGGAGATCATTCAAAAAGTGGGATTAATACCATGTTTAATACCGCTACAGTTGTGGGGGTGGCAGCCAATGTATTTGGTGCGGATTTTCCACCTAAACATATCCCGTCTTTTAGTTGGGGTGGTGCTTCCGGGTTTGTGAAATATGACTTTGATAAAATGCTTGAAACAGCTAAAAACATGATGTCGAGAAGAAGTGTTACTTTATCTCAAGAAGAAATAGACATTTTGCGTCATATCTATCAAGGTAGTTAATGACAGAATTACCGATTTATTTCTTTGGCACTATCATTGAAACTATTGGTTCCACAACAATTTTAATAGAATAACAGTTTATATACTGACAAAATAACCGAATTAGATGAGTAAATATGATTTTTTAGA
>CALALS010000285.1 GCA_937925525.1 uncultured Flavobacteriales bacterium
TTACTAATATGTTCCGGAGCGATATTGTATTTACTCATCGGGTTTTGGTATTTAATACAATTACTTAAAACCTATGAACTTTCTGATTTTGCAATTTGGCTAACAATTTTATTGCTTCTCATAGGAACTAATTTATTAATTTTTTCCGTCAAATTTGGTAGCAGTCCGCATGTATATTCTTTTGTTTTTATTGCAGGATTTCTTTATTACATCCGTAAATATTTTCTGTCTTCTAAATCCAAATATTTAATCTTTGCGGCTATTTTTTTTACGATAGTTTTTCTTATTCGTCCATTTAATGCGCTAATTATTACGGCAGTTCCGATATTAATGGCTACTGATTTTTTATCAGGAGTTAGACAGCTTTTAAGAAGCTGGAAATATTTGATTTTAGGAAGTGTAATTTTTTTAGCAGGAATTTCAATTCAATTATATGTCTGGTATTTGCAAACCGGTGAAGTTATTTTATATGCCTATTCTGATGAGGGTTTTTACTTTAACAAACCTCAAATTTTTAATGTGTTGTTTAGTTTTAATGCGGGTATGTTTGTTTACAGTCCGATACTTTTACTTTCCCTTTTTGGATTGATTTTTATGTATAAAAGGAATAAACAACTTGCCTTATTTTGGCTGCTTTCCTTTTCTGTAGTTATCTATTTTATTTCTTCCTGGTGGAGTTGGAATTATGTGGGAAGCTTTGGAATAAGAGCTATGATTGATTTCTACGCTATATTTTCTTTACCCCTTGCATTTCTGTTAGACCAAAATAAACAGTGGCGGCAAATTATAGTCTTGCCGCTTTGTGGTATATTTTTATGCTTGAGTGTTATCCAAAATTATCAGTTTCATAAAAACATTTATCACAAGTACAGTATGAATTTTGAAAAGTATTGGTTTAACTTTTTAAAACTATCAGATAAATATGTCAATACATTAGGCGGTAGCTTAGACTTACCTCCATACTCCAAAAATGCTATGAGCGAAGTGTTTTATTACAAATGTAATGATGAGAAAAATGAAAAAGGAGAACATGTGATTCAGAATGAATTTAATTGTACAGCTTACGTTGAAAAAGGAACTATTCCTTATAGAAAAAAACTCTTGTTTATAGAAGTTTGGCTAGATAGAATGGACTTAACGCAAGACGCATCAAAAGACGCAATGTTAGTAATTGATTATTCTTCTGAAAATGAATTAAGGATGTATTTACCTGTGCTTTTAAACGATATTCCAAAAAATAAAAAAGACGAGTGGAAAAGTTATTATTATACTTTTACTGTTCAGGAACCTAAACCCGATGAAAGTATAAAAGTGTACATCTGGAATAAAGAAAAAAAGGAATTTTTAGTTAAAAACTATATCGTTAAAATTAGTACGGTTAACAATTAGACGTGAAGGTTAAAGTCAATTATATCAACATATTAAAAGTGTTTTTACCATTAGTAATTATACTATTCCTTTTTTGGAAATTTAGAATTAATGATGGTCAGTGGAAGTATGTAATTAATTCAGACGGCAGAGGGTACTACCATTATTTTTTGGAGTATTTTATAGATGAATCAGCTAGAGATATTGAAGCTGAACGTCAATATTTAATCAAACCTAAAGATGTTTATTATAACAAGTATTCTTGCGGTTCAGCTATTTTACTTTCACCTTTTTTTGCCGCAGGGTATGTTACTGCTATTCTGTTTGATTTTGAACTTTCAGGTTATTCTTTACCCTTTCAATTTTTTATGGGCATTGGAGCTATTTTTTATTTAGTACTAGGCTCATTCTTTTTGTATAGATTATTGTTGACATATAGTATCAGAGAGCCAATAGCATACATTACATCATTAGCTGTAGCTTTTGGTACAAATGTTTTGTTATATACTCTTATTGAGGCAACAATGTCTCATGTTTACTCATTTTTTATTATTAATGAACTTCTTT
>CALALS010000286.1 GCA_937925525.1 uncultured Flavobacteriales bacterium
AGGGCATATTCTGTATTTTATTACATTTTGCTCTTAAAAGTTCAAATACATCCGGGTTTTGTTTATGAGGCATAATGCTGGAGCCTGTTGTTAGCTCCCTAGGAAAAGTCAAAAAATTAAAATTCTGACTCATGTATAAGCAAACATCACTAGAAAGTTTTGAAAGAGTTGATGCTAAAGAAGCAAGTGCAAATGCTACTGTTTTCTCTAATCTTCCTCTACTCATTTGTGCTGCTACTACATTGTATTTCATTTCTTTAAATCCTAATAATTCTGTTGTAAAAGTTCTGTCTATCGGAAATGAGGAACCATACCCTGCTGCTGACCCAAGCGGATTTTGATCGCAAATAACATGTGCTGCGTTTAACATCACTAAATCGTCAACTAAACATTCTGCATAGGCTGAAAACCACAACCCAAAAGAAGAAGGCATTGCCACCTGCATGTGTGTGTAGCCGGGCATTAAATCATTTTTATGCTTTTCGCTCAGACTTATTAATGTGTTGAATAAATTTTTGATTAAATGCTTAATAGCAACAATTTCTTCTTTTGCATATAAATGTAAATCAACCAAAACCTGATCATTTCTTGAACGAGCCGTGTGGATTTTTTTTCCAGCATTACCAATAAATTTTATCAATTCAAATTCTATTTTACTATGCACATCTTCAAACTCTTCTTCGATACTAAACGTACCGTCTTCAATAGTTTTTCCAATTTTATTTAACCCATTTATAATATCCTCTAATTCAGGTTTTGATAAAACATTAATTTTATGCAACATTTTTGCATGAGCTAAACTACCCTGAATATCGTGCTTAGCTAAATTCAAATCCAGCTCTCTGTCTTTACCCACAGTAAACTTTTCTACTATATTTTCAGTTGTATATCCTTTATCCCAAAGCTTCATAATTATTTATTTTAGTAATTGATTAAATATTTTAATGTATAGTTCAATGCCTTCTTCTATTTCTTTTAATTCGACAAATTCGTTTGCAGTATGCGAACGAGATGATTTGCCCGGTCCCATTTTTATAGATGGGCATTTTAATAATGCTTGATCCGAAATTGTTGAAGAGCCAATAATTTTTCGGCCGAGAGATTTTCCGGCAATAACAATTGGATGATCTATATTTATAAAAGATGAGTTTAATTTAAATGACCGGGCTTCTACTCTACTTTTAGTGTTTTTATTAATAATATCAAATACCTCCTTGTTTTGATAACATTCATTAACTCTCACATCAACTACAAAATGACAACCGGCAGGCACAACATTATGCTGTGAGCCGGCATTGATTTGTGTAACACTCATTTTAACTTTACCAAGTAATTCAGAGGTCTTTGGAAAAGTATAGTCTCTAATCCAATTGATGTCATCAAGTGCATGGTAAATTGCATTATCGGTATTCTCATGTGCGGCATGGCCTGAAATCCCATTAGAAAAACAATCTAGCACCAACAGTCCTTTTTCAGCTACTGCTAAATGCATTTCAGTAGGTTCACCTACCACTGCAAAATCAATTGGAGGAATTTCATCCAACAAACATGCAATTCCATTAGCTCCGGAAATTTCCTCCTCTGCTGTAGCGGAAAACAAAAGATTATACTTTAAATTTTTCATTTCATAGAAATGAATGAACAAGTGCATCAACGACACTAAGCTTGCTCCTGCATCGTTACTACCCAACCCGTAAAGCTTGCCATCAATTACTGTTGGTTCAAAAGGGTTTGTTGTATATCCTTCATTAGGTTTAACCGTATCGTGATGAGAGTTAAGTAAAATTGTAGGTTTATTGACATCAAAAAACTTATTCGTAACCCAGATATTATTTTTAAACTGATTTGCATTAATATTAAACTTTCGAAGCCAATCTTTAATAATAGTGGCTGTTTTCTCTTCTTCTCCTGAATAGGATGGTGTTTTTATCAAATTACTTAACAAGTCAATAGAACTTGAATAGCTTATTTCTTCCATGTTATAAGTTTAAAGTAGTACACATTTCACTTTCTTTGTTGATTGAATCTATGCTACCCACTATTACTTTTGAAACCTTATTATTCAGCGCATAAAAACAATTATCCAGCTTTGGTATCATCCCATTCTCAATAATTTTCTCTTCTTTTAATTTGAGGTAATTTGAAGTATTAATATTTTCTATTACAGAATTTTCATCTTCAACATTTAACAACACCCCCTTTTTCTCGAAGCAGTAAATAAGTTCAGTTTCATAATCATTACTCATTTTAATTGCAACTTCAGATGCGATTGAGTCTGCATTTGTGTTTAATAATTGTCCCATTCCGTCATGGCTAACCGCACAAAAAACCGGTATTATACCATTTTTTAAAAACATATTTATAGCATCGGAATTTACAGACACAACATCTCCTACACAGCCATAATTAATAGGATTTTCAGAACGCTTTACTGCAGAAATACTATTAGCATCAGCTCCGGTTAATCCTATAGCGTTACAATTCATTTTTTGTAGTTTGCTAATTATTTTTTTGTTTATTAATCCTGCATATACCATCACTATAATATCTAAATCACCTTGAGAAGTTACTCTTCTTCCTTCAATCATTTTAGTTTCAACTCCTAACCTTTTACTAAGTTGAGTAGCAATTTTTCCACCACCATGAATTAGAATTTTGTCGTTTTTTATTTTACTGAAATTGGTTAAAAATGAATCCAACAGTTGTCCATCATTAATAATATTTCCACCAATTTTTACAACTGAAATTTTACGCTTCATTTTGTAACATTTTTAATAAAATCGTTTGAGCTGCATAGGTTCTGTTATTAGCCTGTTGTATTACAAGTGAATTATCAGAATCAATTACTTCATCACTAACTACAACATTTCTACGAACAGGTAAACAGTGCATGAACTTTCCATTATTAGTTAATCTCATTTTATCTTTTGTTATCTGCCAGTCATCTAATCCAACTCCTATTTTTCCATAATCGTCATAAGAACTCCAATTTTTAGCATAAACAAAATCAGCATCTTTTAGAGCTTCTTCTTGATTATGAATGATTTTTATTCCCTTTGTAAAGTGAGGTGATAAATTAAATCCCTCAGGGTTTGTAATGATTAATTCACAATCAGATTTACTTATCCATTCTGCAAAAGAGTTTGCCACAGCTTGAGGTAATGATTTCGGATGTGGCGCCCATGTTAAAATTACTTTTGGAAATTCTTTAGGCTTATGTTCTTCAATTGTAATTAAATCAGCAAAAGACTGAAGTGGATGTCTGGTAGAACTTTCAAGAGATATAACAGGTACAGATGCATTTTCAGTAAACTTATTCAGAACAGTTTCATTATAATCCCGGTTTTTATCATTCAAAGTTGGAAATGTTCGAATACCAATTATATCGCAATATTGAGAAATCACTCTTGATGCTTCTTTAATGTGTTCTTGCGAACCTTTATTCATAATTGTTCCATCTTCAAGTTCTATACTCCAGCCATCATCATTCAAATTCATAACCATTACATCCATACCAAGGTTAAAGGCAGCTTTCTGAGTACTCAGTCTTGTTCTAAGACTAGGATTAAAAAACAACAATCCAAGGGTTTTATTCATTCCATATTTTTTAAATCCAAATGGATTTTTTTTCACTTCCTTTGAAGTTGCTAATAGTTCACTGAGGTTGGAAATATCATCTATTGAAGTAAACTTTTTCATTTTAAAATCATTTTTAAAGCCTTAATAAACATCTGAATTTCTTTTATCGTAATTGTAAGGGGCGGTAGTATTCTTAAGACATTTGGGTTGTTAGCCGAACCTGTAAAAATCTTATAATTATATAGTAATTCTTTTTGCAAGTCTTTAATAGTAGCTTCTAACTCAATACCTAACATTAGCCCTTCCCCTTTTATCTTAGAAATTGATTTGATGGTGGCTAACTCATTTTTTACATAATCAGAAACTAATCGAACGTTATCTAATAGTGCTTCATTTTCAATGATTTCTAAAACTGCTATTGAGGCCGCACATGCTAGGTAGTTTCCTCCGAAAGTGGTTCCAAGCATTCCATACTTAGCCTCAATTTTTGGGTGAATAATTATACCTGCAACAGGAAAACCATTTCCCATTCCTTTTGCCACAGTAATAATATCTGCTTTAACACCTGAATGTTGGTGGGCAAAAAATTTACCGGAACGACAATAGCCACTCTGCACTTCATCAACAATTAGTAAAGCGCCATATTGATCACAACAACTAGAAACGTATTTCAAAAAATCGTTAGTTGGAGAATCTAAACCGCCAACACCTTGTATCCCTTCAATAATTACTGCAGCTACATCTTCATTTTTAAGAGAATTTAAAAGTTGAACTTTATTATTTAACTCAATAAACTCTACAGGAAAATTATTATGGTTAATAGGAGCAGATAATGATAAATTATCGGTAATATTCAAAGCTGCAGCTGTTCTACCATGAAAGCTGTTTTTAAAAGAAACAATTTTTCTTTTATTGGTATAAAAGGAAGCTAGCTTAAGCGCATTTTCATTTGCCTCAGCTCCACTGTTACACAAAAAAAGCGAATAATCAGAATAACCACATTGTTTTGACAACAAGCCGGCTAACTCTTCTTGAATGGGCATTACAACTGAATTAGAATAGAAACTGATTTTTTCCATTTGCTGCTTTAATCTCTTTACGTAATGCGGATGATTGTGCCCAATAGATATTACTCCATGACCACCGTACAAATCCAAATATTTTTGATTTTTATCATCATAAACATAAACACCTTTAGCAGCAGTAATGGGAATATCAAATCTTGGATAAACGTTAAATAAATTCATAATTAAAATTTTAATGATAGTTTGCTTTTAATTTTAAGCCTGTAGATTCTTCTAGTCCGAATATTATATTCATGTTCTGAATTGCCTGACCTGCTGCACCTTTCAATAAATTATCTATCACTGAAGTAACTAATACAAGGTCATCTATTTTTTTTACTTGAATCAAACAGTTATTTGTATTCACCACTTGCTTTAAATTCACTGTTTTATTGGTAACATAAGTAAACTCTGATGACGAATAACAATCTGAATAAAGTTGTAGAAGTTGACTTTCAGATAAATCAGATTTTGTGTACATCGTTGCAAAAATTCCTCTGGTAAAGTCTCCTCTGGTTGGAATAAAATTTATTTTTTTATCAAACTCATTATGCAGCCCTTTAATACTCTCATATATTTCGTCTAGGTGTTGATGAGTAAATGGTTTATAAACAGAAATATTATTATTTCGCCAACTAAAATGAGAGGTTTTAGTAAATGACTGCCCTGCTCCTGTGGAGCCAGTAATTGCATTAACATGTATATCATCCTTCAGCAATTGATTTTTTGCTAAAGGAATAATCCCCAACTGAATAGCAGTTGCAAAGCATCCGGGATTTGCGATACTTTGTGCCGTTTCAATTTTAGATTTATTTAGCTCAACTAATCCATAAACAAAATCTTTATTCTTAAATTTTGAATAACTAGCTAGTCTAAAATCGTTACTCAAATCAATAACAACCGTCTTTTCAGAAAAAGTATGATTAGATAAAAACTCAACAGAATTCCCATGCCCCAGACATAGAAATAAAACATCTACTTCATAATTAATTTTATCAGTAAAACTTAACTCTTGATTTATGTATATATCTTCATGAATTTCATCAACACTTAATCCTGCATTAGAGGTGCTATACAAAAAATCAATCTTTACTTCCGAATGAAAAACCAAACAACGAATTAATTCTCCGGCAACATAACCGCTACTTCCTATTATACCTACCTTTATCATATTTCCTTATTAACATGTTTATATATCTGCATTGAATTAGCCATTATTTTTGTAAATCCTTTTACATCTTCTCCGTCCCAGTTTTTATTTATTTCTCCATATTCTCCAAAATCTGAATTCATTAAATCATGTGGTGATGCAATCCCTTTTATTGTAAATCTATAGGGATGCAATTCTACCGTTACGCTTCCGGTCACATATTTTTGAGAATCGGTTAAAAAAGATTCAATATTTCTCATTACCGGATCAAAATATTGAGCCTCATGAATAAACATTCCATACCAATTACCCATTTGCTCTTTCCAGTGCAATTGCCATTTAGAGAGAGTGTGTTTTTCTAAAGTATGATGAGCTTTTATAATAATACTTGCAGCCGCAGCCTCAAACCCAACTCTTCCTTTAATTCCAATTATAGTTTCTCCAACATGCGTATCTCGCTCAATTGCATACTTATTTTCAATCTCTTCAACTTTTTGTATCGCTTTAACCGGAGATATTTTTTTTCCGTTTAAACCACACAATTCTCCTTTAATAAATTCTAATTCTATAGTCTTTGTATCAGTCTTCATTAGCGCACTTGGAAATGCTTCACCCGGAAGGCTTTTATCAGATGTTAAAGTTTCAACTCCACCAATACTAGTTCCCCACAAACCTTTATTGATAGAATACTTTGCTTTTTCAAAATCCATTTCAACGCCATTTTTTTTCAAATAGTCAATCTCTTCATTTCTAGAAATTTTTTGATCTCGAATAGGCGTAATAATTTCTATTTCAGGAATTAATAGTTGAAATATTAAATCAAAACGAATCTGATCATTACCCGCACCCGTGCTTCCATGAGCAACAGCGTGTGCCTTTATCTTTTTAGCATAATTTGCTAAAGAAATTGCCTGATAAATTCTTTCAGCGCTAACAGAAAGTGGGTAAGAATTATTCTTTAAAACATTTCCAAAAATTAAATATTTGATGATGTTGTTATAATAAGCCTCTGTTTCTTCCAGTACCACATGACTCACAACCCCTAGATTAACAGCTTTTTCTTCTATATTTTTTAAATCTTCACTGCTAAATCCGCCTGTGTTAACAATGGCAGAGTAAACTTCCATTTGCATTTCTTTCTCTAAATACTTAACGCAGTATGAAGTATCCAGTCCTCCGCTAAAAGCAAGAACAACTTTTTTATTTTTCATGATTTATGTAATTATTAAGTTTTGGAAATTTTGATTTATTGAGTTTTATTTTCTCCTTTCTTTCTTTTAAGAATTTTAAAAATGCTTTCCAGGTAGAATTACTTTTTTGTTGCTCGACTTTGCTCAAGTCTAATTTCATACCTGTACAAACACACATTGTTTTGTTGGTACGTTGAAGAATGTCATAATTTTTACAACTTTTACAGCCATTCCAGAAACCTTCATCTTTAGTCAACTCAGAAAAGGTAACAGGTTTATAACCCAAATCGGAATTAATTTTCATGGTAGCCATGCTTGTGGTAATTCCAAAAAGAATGGCATTTGGAAATAATTTTTTGGAAAGTTCAAACGTTTTCTGTTTTATTTCTCTGGCCAATCCTTGATTTCGATAATCGGGATGAACAATTAAGCCTGAATTAGCCACATATTTCTGCCCATCCCAACTTTCAATGTAACAAAACCCTACCGGTTTTTCTCCATCTAGTGCTATTATAGATTTTCCTTCCTCCATCTTTTTACAGATGTAATTAGGGTCACGTTGGGCAATTCCTGTACCTCTAACGGAAGCTGCTTCAGCCATTAAATTACAAATAGCTTCAGCATGTTTAAAGTGACTTGAATCAGCCACTGTAATAATACAATGCATAATAAGTTTTAAGCTTTACTAAAAATGAAACAAGAAATAATTATTGAAAAAGGCAGAGCACGTAGCCCCACATGAAACTATTAGACCCTAAAGGGTCTCCTATTCCTCCTTGAAGAAGAATATAAACAAGTACCTACAACAGAAAGTTGTTGTTGTAAATCATTCGGGTATTTGTTTTCGTTGTTCATTAGAAGGGTGCAAATGTATAAAAATGTATTACCTATTTCCAAAAAATGAAAAAAATAAACTTCTAGAGTTTTTCTATTTATAAAAAATCAGCTATAAATAGATTTTTGCTTTTTTGGAACTATTGTTGTATATTCGGAAGTAAATTATTGATTATGGGAAAGACTTTTACTTTAGTATTATTCATGTTTGTTGCAACTTTTGTTAAATCACAAACTACCTATACAGTTACCAATTCAGGCTTTACATTCAGTCCGGATTCTATTAGTATAAATGTAGGAGATGCTATTCAGTGGAATCAAGCTTCAACACATCCGGTAACTGAAGTAACCCCCAGTGCATGGAGTGCTAACCAAAATACGCCTCAGCCCGGAGGATTTACTGCAAGTTCAGGTCAGACAACTACTTTTACTACTGCCGGAGTATATTATTATGTGTGTAATAATCATTATCCAATGGGAATGAAAGGAAGGATTTTTGTAAATTCGGTAACTTCAATAAAAAAAGCTGAAAAGGCTAGTATCCCAAGTGTCAATTTATTTCCATCTACCACCAACACTTCCTTTAATATTAGTGTTTCTGGTGAGTTAAACAGAAAAGTAGATGTTATTATTTATGACATACTCGGAAATATTGTGAAGAAAATTTACGCTCAAGAAATTAATTCAGGAATACCAATTGAAATAGATGTAATTAATTTACAACAAGGAAACTATTTTGTAAAAATATCAGGAAACAATTTTTCTGAAACTAAGCGATTTACTAAAAATTAACGATTAAAACTTAATCGCTCACCTTTAGTTCCTTCATTAAAATTACCATTGTCATAAACCAAATTTCCGTTAACAAAAGTTTTAATCACTTTACTTTTAAAAGTAGTTCCTTCAAAAGGAGACCATTTACATTTATATAAAATATTGTCTGTTGAAACTTTCCAAGGGTTATTTAAATCTACTAAAACTATATCTGCTTTATAGCCCTCCTTTATAAATCCTCTTTTTTCAATTTGAAAAAGAATAGCCGGATGGTGACACATCTTTTCTACAATTTTTTCTAGTTTAAAAATTCCTTGATGATAATATTCTAACATTGCCACAAGCGCGTGTTGTACTAAAGGGCCTCCTGACGGAGCTTTGGTGTACTCACTTTGTTTTTCTTCTAAAGTGTGTGGAGCATGGTCAGTAGCAATAACATCAATAGTATTATTATTTACAGCTGCTATTATTGCATCTCTATCCAACTTGGTTTTTACGGCCGGATTCCACTTGATTAAAGATTGCTTAGCTTCATAGTCAGCATCTGTAAACCACAAGTGATGGATACAAGCTTCGGCTGTGACTTTCTTTTCAGATAACGGAATTTTATTGGAAAATAAGGACAATTCTTTTTCTGTTGAAATATGTAAAATATGTAATCGAGTACCATACTTACTAGCCAATTCAGCAGCCATTGAAGATGACTTATAGCAAGCATTTGCAGAACGAATAATTGGATGATACTGGATAGGAATATCGTCTCCATATTTTGCTTTATAGGCAAGTATTTTTTGTTTAATCATTGTTTCATCTTCACAATGTGTAGCGATTAACATTTCACACTCTTTAAAAATTCCTTCCAAAGTGGTTTTATCATCTACCAACATATTTCCTGTTGAAGACCCCATGAACACTTTTACTCCGCATACCTTTTTGGGGTCAGTTTTAAGTATTTCCTTCAGGTTTTCATTACTAGCACCCATAAAGAAAGAATAGTTTGCCAAGCTAACTTCAGATGCCCTGTCATATTTATCTTGTAACAATTCTTGAGTTAAGGTATTAGGAACTGTATTGGGCATTTCCATAAAAGAAGTAATTCCTCCTGCAACAGCCGCCTTAGCTTCGGTATATATTTCTGCCTTATGTGTTAGGCCCGGTTCTCTAAAATGTACTTGGTCATCAATAGCACCGGGTAGTAAAAAAAGATTAGACGCATCTATAATTTCATCTACATTTGATATTTCAGAATCACCTGTTATGATTTTTGAAATAATATCATTTTCAATTAAAACATCCGCTTTAAATGCTTTACCTTCATTAACTACCGTTGCATTTTTAATTAATCGTTTCATACCTTACACTTTTCCAAATCTCATTTTTAAAACTCCATAAAATGCTTCTTTAAAAATAGAACCACTCATTTTTGAGGTTCCTTCTTGTCTGTCAATAAAAGTAATGGGAACTTCTTTTGCTTTAAATCCTTTTTTTATGGCTTTGTATTTCATTTCAATTTGAAATGCATACCCAACAAATTTTATATTATCTAAATCAATTGTTTCTAATACTTTTCTTTTATAGCATTTAAAACCTGCCGTTGTGTCTTTTATGTTTATCCAAAGTATCATTCTAACATAAACAGAAGCAAAGTAAGACATCATAATTCTGCCAATCGGCCAATTTTTAACTTTTCCACCTCTGCAATATCTGGAGCCAATTGCAAAATCAGCTCCTTTGTTTTCACAAGCTTCAAGTAACCACATTAAATCGTCAGGGTTATGAGAAAAATCACAATCCATTTCAAAAATGTACTCATAACCATTTTTTAAGGCCCACTTAAATCCATGAATATACGCAGTTCCCAAACCCAACTTTCCCTTTCTTTCTTCTATAAAAAGTTTACTAGAAAAACTAGATTGTAAAGACTTCACAATATCAGCAGTTCCGTCAGGAGAGCCATCATCAACTATTAAGACATGAAACTCTTCAGGCAAAGAGAAAACCTTGCGGAGCATTTTTTCAATGTTCTCCTTTTCATTATATGTAGGTATAATAACAAGGTTTTTAGGCATTATTTTAAATAAATGTTTCGAAAAATAAAGAAAATTAAGGGAAAAGCTTTTCCATTTTATAAAAATTAAGAGTTTTTAAGTAATTATACCTAACTTAAAAAAAACTCCTTAATTGCTTCTTAATCAACTGAAAAACATTTGTTTTAAAGAATTTTATTTTGTATTAAATTATCTATATAAAACTATATGTTAATAATTAAAAGAAACATGTTATTATATTTCTGCGTATGAAAAACAAAACCCAATGTTATGAAAAGACTTCTACACTTTTTGAAAGCTTTTTGCAAGGTCTTAAGTTTTCTAATCTGTTTAAATTTAACTTTACTATCAAATTTAAGCTACTCACAAAATTGTGGGCCTAATGTCCCTTCATTTCAGGTTAATTTAAGCAACAATGTAAATGGAGTATGGATAAGTCCTGATACAGCAAGATTTGGCAATTGTTGCGGAACAGTTAGTCCAGATAAGTGTGTTGAATTTGTAATTACACTTCACCCAAACGCCACCCATGTATCTTTCAATATATTTTCAGGGGCCATTCCGGGAGGAGCATTATTTTATCAAATAAATTGTGGGCCGCAGCAATCTCTAGGGCAACCAATTTGCTTGAATGGGTCTGGACCACACACCATAACTTTTTGTAAACCCGGAAACAATAACAATACTTATATTATTCAATCCGGAGGTAAAGCTGAGGCAGGAAATGATGTAACTGTTAATGATGGTTGTTCCGATACCCTATTTGCATTCGGGTATGACGAAAACACCCTTCAATGGAACTCCATATATCCAGGTATATATGGTCAATATAATAATTATTTAAGTTGCACTAATTGCGATACAGCTTTTGTTTATTCGCAACCCAACTTTCCTAGTTATGTAGATTATCAAGTTTGCGGATATCCGAAAGGCGGATGTGATACAACTTTAATTTGTGACACACTAAGAGTATATTTTAACAGCTCTTTGTCTGTAACCATTAATCCACAAAACCCTACTATTTGTTATGGAGACACCTCTATTCAGCTAACCGCAGTTGGAAGTGGAGGAAAACCTCCTTACAGTTACTTATGGAGCAATAATGATACTTCAGCCAATACCAATGTTGGACCAGGAACCTATATCGTTTACATCAAGGATGGAACAGATTGTCCAGCATCTAGTGACACAATTACTGTTACCCAGTTTTCAAATACTATTACTGCTAATGCTGGCCCAGATTTAACAGTATGTCTTGATGATTTGCCCATTTTTTTAAATGGAAGTGTAACAGGGGTTACTAATGGTCAATGGAGCGGAGGAGCTGGTAATTATTCTCCTAGCTTCGATTCCTTGCAAACATATTATCAACCTACACCCGGAGAAATTGACCAAAGAAGTTTTAGTTTATACTTAACTACAGTTGGTAATGGTACTTGTCCCGGAGATGTGGATACTATTAACATTTCATTGGTTGAATTTGATGCTCAAGTTACAAAAAACATACAGCATGTGAGTTGTAAAGGCTTAACTGATGGCAGAATAAGCTTAACTTATAATGGTGGAACACCACCGTTTACTACAACCTGGAATGTTGCAAACTTACCCCAAGGAGACAGTTTAACTAATTTGGCACCAATGACTGGTACATTTACTGTAGTTGATGGAAATGGTTGTGATTCTACATTTACTTTTACAATAACAGAACCTGATGCGCTATCGGTTATTTTTAATAAAACTAATCCAAAATGTTATAACAGTTGTGACGGATCTGCCAATGCAATTGTATCTGGAGGAACAGCACCTTATCAATACAGCTGGTCTAACTCTGTTACTAGTCAAACTAATTCAAACTTATGCAATGGTAGCACCGGAATCACTATTACTGATGCTAGAGGATGTGTTTTAACTTCAAGTGTATCAGTTACAGCTCCAACTCAATTAGCAAGTTCAATAACTCCTATTGAACCAATGTGTAAAGGATTTTGTGATGGCAAACTTAATTTAACAGTAAGTGGTGGAACACCGGGTTATACATATAATTGGTCAAACAATACTCAAAATCAAAATGCTACATCTCTTTGTACAGGAAACTACTCGGTTATTATTACGGATAATAATGGTTGTAAAGACACTGCTACAGCATTTTTAAACGAACCGTCTTCTGTTATTTTGACCGTGTCTAATGATACTTCAATATGCAACAATGGTATGGCCAAGGTTTTTGCATCTGCAACAGGTGGAAATCAAGGTAATTACACTTTTAATTGGTTCAACAGCAACTTATCTGGAGCCGGACCGCATTATGTAAATCCACCACAAAACTTTTGCTATAAAGTTTTTGCACAAGATAGCAAGGGTTGCACATCAAATATAGACTCTATATGTGTTAGTTATCCGCCACAACTCAAGGTAAAAGCAAATAACGACACACTGATTTGTGAGAATGAGGTTGTAAATTTAATTGCAAATGCAAGTGGGGGTGTTAACTCAAACTATTCTTATCAATGGAGTAATGGAGCTAATCAGTCCAGCACTTCGGTTAGCCCAACAAGTTATCCCAATTCATCTCAGTACTATATTGTTGTAACTGATGAGTGTGGTGCAACAGCAAAAGATTCAGTGGTAATTGGTTTTCACCCAACCCCAACACAAGCTGCGATGCTTGAAAATTCAAAAGGGTGTGAGCCTCTAACTGTTAAGTTTATAAGTAATTCATTAAATTCAAATTTCTGTACTTGGAATATTGGAAATAGTATAAAAAATAATTGTGATAGCTTCAATTTCACATTCTATGATCCGGGAAAATATCCGATTACTCTCAACCTTGAAAGTGACAAAGGATGTAAAAGCAAAATAAACTTTAATGATTTAGTGGAAGTATATCCTAATCCAAAAGCACATTTTTATGCTAATAGTTATGAAGAAAGCATTCTAAATCCAGACTTTGAGTTTATCAATACATCTGAAGGATATGTTTCGTCTAAATGGAATCTAGGAGATGGAACGCTTTCCTTTAATAAAAATGCAAAACACACGTATGCAGATACTGGTAATTATGTTGTTAAATTAACTGTAACTTCTTCGCATCAATGTAAAGACTCAACCACAAGAGTAATAAGAGTAACTCCCTATTTCACCGTCTACATTCCTAATACTTTTACACCTGAGCATGGTATAAATCAAACATTTTTTCCAAAAGGAATAGGCCTAGTTGATGAAGGGTTTGAAATGCAAATATTTAATAGATGGGGAGAGTTAATTTATACCTCAAATGAGTTATCAAAAGGTTGGGACGGAACAGCTAAAGGAGGAAGTGAAATAGTTCAAACAGGTGTTTACGTTTATAAAATAAGAGTCCAGGATTTTAAAGGTTTAAAACATGATTTTATTGGAAATATAAACCTACTGAAATAGATGTTTATTTATTTATTGTAATCTCAGGAGAATCAACGGTGTTACTCCAGTTACCTTCTCTGTCTTTTAATTGAACAGAAAAGGTAACTTTTTCTGAGGTAGCATTTTGATTTTGGAGAATTACATTTTTTAAAGTAACTACCAAATTCCCTCTTATTACTGCATTGATATCATCAGGAGCCAAAGGTTGTACATGAAATTCATGCGTAATTGGAAATCTGTTATCCGTTATATGAAGCGATTTAATATCAGGATCTAAATCTCCTAAATCGCCATTTCCATCTTCATAAAATATGGTAAAAACGATATCATCAAATTCATTAATAACATGAGGAGAAACCCTGTCAATTTCAATTCTTGGTTCTTTTGGAATAATTGGGTCATATTTTGCTGCCTTGTCTTTTTTACAAGAAATAAAGACTAACGAAACTACAACTACTATTAAAATATTCTTCATCAACTTATTGTACTATAAAAGAAAAATAGGTTAATAAATAAGATTGGGAACCGTTTTCAGGTAACTCAACAGGAGAAGTGTGATTGGCATCTTGAACATAAACCCTGTAGTAATATGCCCTATTTTTAATAAAATTTCCGGTATTAATTTTAAAATGGTGATAAAAGGGAGCTTGTCCGCTACCAAAAGGATTAGGACCCCAAAAAGGTGTTGCAGGACCTTCTACCAATAATGGTTGTTCAGGCTCAGGTCCAAAACTATATGGGTTAGAAGAAATCTTGTATTTATTATATGTTAACCCAAAACCGGGAATAAAGCCACCTTGCGCATCGGTATCATAAATCCCAACCCATATATCTATAGTAGTATCTGCCGGAAGTTTCATTGGTGCAACTATGTTATCTCTTATTGTATCGACTCTATAACCGGTTGTATCATTGATATAAGCAACTACTCCAAAAAAAGCCGGGTTATAATTTGGTACCGTTGGGGAAACTCCAAAAATATCCGGAGCACCTGATAAAATCCAGGTTTCAATGGTCTTTAATTCTGCAGGAGTAAGTGCCACATCATACAACGGCATTCTACCAAGCACAGAATCATTAGTTGTTATTCGTTCATGTAGCCATGACAAACCTGTATCACCCGGTAATACTCTATAGGTAAATGAATTGGTAGCGTTATTTTTTAAAACAGGATGATACACTAAAGTATTATACGTGCTTTCAACTGTTCTGAAATCCGGTTCAAAAGCGCCATCATGGCAGGCAGGTAAACCACAACGTTTACTAAAAATCAAACTATGTATACCAACAATACTATTTGGATCTACGTTTTGATTAACTCCTCCTCCGCTTGAGTTTGAAAATGGATTTTCAGGGCTTTCCGGCACTATATACTCCACCTCTCTCTTGCAGGAATAAGTAATCATCAATAAGAATGAAGCAAAACATAAAAAATATAACACTTGCCTTTTATTCATTATACAAAAGCTTGAGTTAATACATTGCCCGGTAACAAACCGGCAGGAATATCATTATGAAAGCCTAAAATATGAGCTATAGTTGGAACAATATCTATACACTCTCCAACGGGAGAACCTGGTGTACCAACCACCTGACCTTGTTTAACTTTGGATGGAGGGCCAACAATTAAACTAAACACCTCTCGTGAATTATTGTCGCTTGTATGATCAAAAGCTCTTAACCCATTATTATCATAAAGATTATTAGGAGTTAAATTTCTACCATGCTCAGGCATACAAATCATAATAGTATTATTTGCCATTACAGGATCTGACTGAATTTTATTCCACAACCACCCTACACCATAATCAGCTTTATGTAAATTTTGGATATATCCTGTAAAATCAGAATGACAGATATCTAAGTTAAATGTATTGATTACAGTTAATTCAGGCTTAAACTTGTCTAGTACTTTCCATGCAGCAGCAATATTAATCAAATCGCCTGTAAGCTGTGAAGTAGGAACTCCGTTTGGTAATGGATAATCGATAGGAGTAACTTGATTTAAAATATCAATATATAAATCTTTAATTGCTTCCATATCAGACCTAGCATTGTTTACACCGGGTATATCTGATATCGTTTTATCAAAGTTTTTATCTAAAAAGCTTTTTACTTTTTCTAGCCGATTTACATCATCAGGTTGAAAAGAAGAGGAGTCAGAATAATAGTCTATTCCCAGCTGGCTAAATACAGTTGCAGGGCGTAAATAGTTAGCTCCATACAGAGCACCATAGCTTGGGTGACGACTATAGTTTAAAGATGGATAAGGCCCTAATCCTTCAGAAATCCACCAAGCATTAATCGCATTTTTTGCTGGGTTATAGTGTTTACGATAATATTCAAACACAGTAGGATATTCCGGATTAATATTCAAATTCAATCCTGTTTCCGTATAGTTTCCTGTCATCCCAACGGTATGTCCGTTATAGTGACCTGTCGGGCCAGTTTTATATCTCATTTCTGGAAACAACGTTCCCTGAGATGCTAAAGAATTAGATAAAATTGGATTCCACTGAGTGTAAACTAAATTCTGTGTCGGCTTTGCTCCTGTGAGCATATTTTCCATAACATTACCTTGAGTAGGCAAGCCTTGATTAGCCAAGTATTGTTGCTTTACAGACTCTTGATTTCTGATACCTCCTCCAAATAATACAAACACCACATGGTCAACTATTCTGGCGCCCGAAGCAGCAAAAAGTCTTCCCGAAGGAAGTATATATGGTGCTGCTAATGCTCCGCCTGCGGCAATTGCTGATGCTTTTAAAAATTTACGTCTATCCATGGCTTAATAAAAATAGTATTCGTTAGACAAAGCAAAGGCGATATATACATTTTCAGCAGTCATTAAAGGGTCGTCTTCAATCATTTTTTTCAAATAGATTTTTTCGTATTCGGTAGGATAGCGCTGATAAAACCTAACATAAGTTTCATTAATAAAAGTAGATAAATCAGCTCGCATTTGAGAATTAGTAGGAATATTAACTAAAGGAGAATTTAAGTAATGTGATATTATTAACTCATTGGAAGTTTGTTTATCTCCCATAGCTAAAGTCAACTCAGAAATTTCAGCTAACTCATTATTACTTATTGCTTGATTAAATAAATCTGTATATAAAATGGAAATGTATTGATTAGTAGATTTCTGTTTTGTCTTTTCAACATTTGAACCATAAACCGCTACATCGTTTACTTCGTAAATAATATTGTCATAAACAGTTTCTTCAATTACCTTTTTCTTGCATGAAAAAAACACTATTAAAACAACAGCTAGATATATGTGTTTACTAAAAAGCCGCATACTCATCCGTTTTACATATTTTTTTATAGACATTTTCTAACGAATTATCTAGAACAAATGTATTGGTTTCATTACCCATCTCAACTGAAGTAGGCTTTCTTTGCAGTAAAATATTGTAGGCATCATCCACCCTTGATTCGTAATATTCTCTTGATGCAGTTAAAATATTTAAAAAATCAATTTTGCTGTCTCCGTTTTGTAAAAATAAAATAGTAGAAGTTCCGTCAACCATACTTTTACCACTTGCCAGTTCCTGAACAGTAGGATAACGACCTAAAAGGTTTTCAAAACACGCCACCACAAAATTTTCAGTTCCCATATTAATTTCATCATAAATCAAATTAAAACAAAATCGCTTATGAAATTCATTATGACTAATTTGACCTAACATTAGCAGTGAATCAGCTTGATATAAGTCGGTTAATTTTTGAACTTCGTAATCTATAAACTGAGCATTTAAAGTATCACCGTTTTGATAATACAAAGAGGCAACATATTGATAAGTAAGAATTTCTAAATACAACTCTGCTTTGCTACCGCCATTAGTCATTAAATTAGAAGCATCTTGCCACAACTTGGCATAAAATTGTTTCTTTGCAATTAGTTTAGAAACAACAGTATCTCTGCTAGCCTGACTTAACGAATTAGCTTCCAAAAAAGCTACATCATTAGAAAGTTCTGTTGAAGTTGGGGCATTTCCTATTAAATCAATATAAAGTCTATTTACATAATTTTCTACTTGCAAAGTAGTAACACCTGAATAGTCAGGAGCTTTGTTGTCTTCAAAAATTAAATCTTTATGAACTTGTACTTTTTCTTCTTTTTTACAAGAAAAAACAATCGTTCCGATTAGAAGTAAAAAACAGATTTTAGTAATTATTCTCAACTGAGTTCAAAATTAAAAAACTAAATTACTGATTTATTGCGGAATATGAAAATAGGAAATCTTTAATTAAAAATAATCAAAGTATTGGTTAAAGAATCCAACCTTTAAACCCACTTGAAAATAGGTGTCTTCCAGTCGGTATTTATAGTTTTCAAATCTTCTTAAAGTAATTCCCGCAAAAAGCCTTGTATTAGCCGAAGGATTAACAATGTATGAAACTTGAGCACTAAAATCCTGCATTTTTGTTTTCAAACCTTGTGTGGTATAATTAAAATAACCTGTTCCTCTATCTGTATAAGGTTGAAAAACATTTTTTCCAAATGCTGTTTTTGAGGTATCTAAACCAGACCTAACATTCACTAATTTAACCGCTAAGTCAATTCGTTTGTAACGATAGTTAATCATTAAAACAGTTTCTTTAAAATTAGCACCAACCGGATGAGCTATTGGTTGATTGATGTGACCAAACGATTGTTGAGTTATACTATGCGAAAAAATATAAGGTCTGGCCATATTGTATTCAGCTAGTACGTTTAGATTTTTTAAGCCAAATAAGTTATAGCCCTTATAACCAAATTGTAAAGCATACTTAGTTGCCCACCAGCCCCAATTTATAGAAGAATCTTTAGGGAAAATTTGATGTTTTAAATCAGCTTTAATTGCACTCAATAAAAAATCATCTAAAATAATTTGACCATAAATGTGATGATACTTATGCGGAGTAAACTTGTAATTCATTCCAAAAATAGAGTTGTCTGAAGAGCCTAAAGAATACTCTATTGGTCTATAAAAGATAAAAGGATTTAAGTAGTTTACATCAAACCCTCTGTTATAAATACTGTCCTTAGCCTGCCACACAACTGCTTCGTAAATCCCAATATTTAACCATTTGGCTACATTCCAACTTAAATGATGAAATGTTGCATACTTAATTTTTGACTTGCTGTTTGGAATTAAGTTGGTAAACTGAGTAAACAAATTAGTATAGTTTATTCTACCCAACTTGGTATTTATTTTTAAGTATGGATAAGAAAACGCATTGTCGGAAATCATAAACGTCCTATACCCGTCTCCCCAGAAATTTTTTCCGTAACCAAGTGTAAAGTCAAAATGCTTACCCGCTCTTAAATATAAATACGAGTTAATGAATGTGCTTTCATAGCCATCGTTGGTTGGGTGCGCTATTCCCATTCCCGGAATTACCCCTTGAGATTTTATAAGTTGTTCCTGATAATATGGAAACTGACCATTTACGTGAAACAAATTTATATTTAAGTCTGCCCAATTTTTATAAGTCATTCCGGCATTTAGGCCTAGAGTATTTGTAATTCCTGTTACAGAAAAAGTACTGTCATCTTCTCTTACTCCATCAGAAAAATAAGAAGTAGAAATAATGGGAGATAAATAAATTGAGCTAACGGACTAATAATTTAACACTTCTTTCCACCTTTTACCGGAAACATTGGTAGCACTAAATATACTATCTGCATTAACGGTTTTAGTCAATTCGTATTTTCCAAATGGCTTACAAGTAGTATGCAGTTTTAATTTATGGTTATTAGCCTCAGCATCTATGAAATTATGCCATTGTTTATCCAAAGGAGTAAGTAAACTCTGTGAATACAAAACACTACTAAAAAAAATAAATAGATATGGAATTAATCTTCTCAAGCTTTTTTTACTTTAAAAAAGAATGGTACTTGTGCCAAAACAACCGCCACCCCAAATACAATTCCGAATGTCACACTTGGCTGTAAATGCTGAAGCGTGATAGTTAAACCAACTATGATAAGATTATAAATAAACACACAAGCTACAATGTGTCTGTGGTTCATACCTAGTCTTAATAATTGATGATGAATGTGATTTTTATCTGCAGAGAATGGAGAAACTCCCTTTAATGAGCGATAAATAAAAATTCTTAGCGTATCCATAAGTGGATAAACTAAAACTGACATAGATAAAACAGGTCTTGAAATATTATATATATTGTTAGGAAGTGCTTCTTTATCGAACTCAACCATTTCAATCGCCAATACGGAAACTATAAATCCTATAGTTAAAGAGCCGGAATCGCCCATAAATATTTTAGCAGGAGCAAAATTGAAAAACAAAAAGGCAAATAAAGCTCCGGCTAAAGAGAATGCCAATACTGAAAACACCATATCCTCAGCAAAGTAAAACCATACCCCAAAAACACAAGAAGCTACCAGACCAACCGTTGCCGCAAGACCATCTATTCCATCAATTAAATTAAAAGCATTTACAACAACTATGTAAGTAAATACAGACAGGAAAACACCTGCATATTCAGGAATTTCTCTAATACCAAATAATCCATGTAAGCTAGTAATTTTGATATTAGCCATTAATACCATAATGAAAGCCACTACCAAGTGAGAAAGCAGTTTCTTTGCAGGAGTTGTTCCAATAATATCGTCTTTCATTCCTACAAAAAACAAAATAAGCATACAAGGAATTAAATAATTGAATTCTCTTGTTGTTTCTGACGGATACCATAATGAAAAAGCAAACAAAGTACCGGCAAAAATCATTATACCGCCCATAGAAGGAACATTTCTAACATGTAGTTTTCTATCACCATCAGGTGTATCAAACAACCTTTTATAAATAGCCACTTTAATGAATGAAGGCGTAGCTAAAATCACAATAATAAAAGACGTTATAATAGGCAGTAATAGTTCTTGCATTAAAAGTCGTAATAGAGGTTAGACAATGAAGTTCTTAAAGCAAAATATACGTAATTCGTTTTAAAGGTTTCAACTTGTATATCTTGGTTTCTGTAATTTACCCCCAAACTTACGTTTAAGTTTGTTTTAGGATTAATCATAAAACCCAAATTAACGTCAGCTATCATTAGCTCAACATCCTTACTTTGTGTTGGTACTTTAAATGAAGGTAAAAACACATCATGGCCAAAACCCGAATATTCATAGTAGTTAATCTTAGCATTAGCAAACAATCGTTTGAATCGATATCCTGTTAAAAAAACAATTTCCGTAAAACCCGCTCCCTGAGGGTGAGCCAGTGGCTGATTGTAATGCGTAAAACTTTGCAGGGGCAATTCGTTAGTATAAGAAAATGGCGCTACATCATTCCATTCCAGTTGTAATAATAAATTTTTAAACGCAGTATATTTTAGTCCTAATTGATAACCTCCTCTCACAATCCCTTGAGTTTTAGTTGGCTCATCTATCATTAATTGAGAATAAAAAGTGATGTGAAAAGGAGTTTTGACTTTTAAATTTACCCCTGAAACAGTATTGTTTTCTGAGCTAAAACCATTAGCAACTGTATTTACTCCAATAACAGGATTTAACTGAAGAGGGTTTAACCCTAATGTACCGGAAGTATCCATGGTTTGCCATATTGTTCCTTCAAACAATCCAACTGAAATAAAATTATTGATATGATAGTTTAAGTAAAAAAAGCTAGCGCCTTTTCTTTCAAAAAGAGGTTCCACTCTTGAAAATGTAGGGAGTCTGTTTAAGTTATTGAGTTGAGCAAAAATGGTAGTGTACTGAAGTTTGTTTTTAAAAAACCACCATGTAGATTTTAGATGCGGATAATTAAAACCCGCATCAGATAAAAGCAAAGAACGATAACCATCACCAATAAAATTTTTACCATGTCCGGCTATAATATTCACATAATCTTTAGGAGAATAAGATAAGTAACCTTGTGCCATTGCATAATCATAGCCTGTCTTTTTAAAAGGTTTTGTCCTTCCTTGACCGGGAACTACTTTTGATGAAGCAACATAACTCGATAAATAATCCGGAAAAAAAGACTGGCTTTCATAAAATGAAGTAGAAAAAGAAAAATTACTTCCGACATTTCCTCTTACCAATATTCCTCTTGTATTAGTGTATAAAGAAGAAGCCGAAGTATCTTCTCCGTCCTGCCCAAATTCAAAATTCATTAAAGGGTCTATGGTGATATAAAAACCAGAGTCTTTAATAATAATTAAGTTTTCATAAAAAACTTTTCTGGCAAATAATGATTTATCAGGATGGCCATTAATGGAAAGATTGTGGTTAATATCAGGATAGGCTAAGTCCCGATTAAAGAGTTGTGTTAGCTGTTTTTCAATTAATGGTTTAGATGATGTATGCACCAAATCATCATTATTTTCAATGAAATTATAATTGGTTGTATTATGAAAGTAGTTTAATGGTAATTGAAGGTTTTGAGCAAAAGAAACTTGTGCTACAAACAAAAATGAGAAGAGAAATAATACATTTCTAATTTGCACTTTCATATTCAAAACTCATCTCTTTTACTTCTTCGTAAACTTTTTCTACACCTTCCTTTAAAGAAATAGAATACTTCCAGCCTAAGTTGTTTAATTTAGAAACATCCATTAGCTTTCTTGGGGTTCCGTCAGGCTTTGAAGTGTTAAACTTCAGCTCACCGTTAAATCCAACTATTTCTTTTACCAAATAAGCCAATTCTTTAATTGATATATCTTCTCCTGTTCCAATATTTACGAATTCTTTTCCGTTGTAGTTTTGCATTAAAAAATAACAGGCATCTGCTAAATCATCTACATGCAAAAACTCTCTTTTCGGATTTCCTGTACCCCAAATTTCAACACTCGGTAAATTGCTAACTTTTGCTACATGAAATTTACGCAACAGTGCAGGCAATACATGCGAATTATTTAAGTCATAATTATCATTAGGGCCATATAAGTTAGTAGGCATGGCCGAAATAAAGTTAGCACCATATTGGTCATAATAAGCTTCACAAAGTTTAATTCCCGCTATTTTAGCAATTGCATAAGGCTCATTGGTAGATTCTAAGGTTCCGGTTAGCAAATATTCTTCTTTTAACGGCTGGGGAGCTAGTTTAGGGTAAATACAAGAGGAACCCAAGAAAAGTAATTTTTTTACTTTAGTTTTAAATGCTGCATGAATGGTATTTATTTCAATCGCTAAATTGTCATAAATAAAATCAGCTCTATAAACATTATTAGCTTGAATCCCGCCAACTTTTGCAGCAGCTAAAAAAACAAATTTAGGTTGCTGGGTTTCAAAAAACTCATTTACTTGGCTTTGATTTCGCAAATCAAGTTCTTTACTAGAAGCTACAATAATATTGGTAAAACCTTCGGTTTTAAGCTTTCTGACAATAGCTGACCCCACCATACCATTGTGTCCGGCAACATAAATTTTGTCTTCTTTATTCATCATAACGAAGTACTTTATGTCCGCCCTCTAAAAGGTATTTATCTCTTTCAAAAAGTTTTAAGTCACTTTGAACCATATCTTTTATAAGTGATGCTAAATCATGCTTGGGCTCCCAACCTAATTCATTTTTAGCCTTTGATGCATCCCCAACTAACAAATCAACCTCTGTTGGTCTAAAATATTTTTTATCGATTTCTACTATTACTTCTCCGGTAGCTTTATTTATTCCCTTTTCATCAACTCCACTTCCGTGCCATTCAATATCGATATCTAACTCTTTAAAAGTCATTGAAATAAAATCTCTCACAGAAGTAGTTTCTCCTGTTGCCAACACATAATCTTCAGCCTTTTCCTGCTGGAGCATTAAATACATTCCTTCAATATAATCTTTTGCATGTCCCCAGTCTCGCTTTGCATCAATATTTCCAACAAACAATTTTTTTTGCAACCCCAACTTTATTTTTGCTGCTGCACGTGTGATTTTTCTGGTAACAAAAGTTTCTCCTCTTATAGGACTTTCATGATTAAATAAGATACCATTACAAGCATAGATGCCATAAGCTTCTCTGTAATTTTTTACAATCCAATAAGCATAAAGTTTAGCAACAGCGTAAGGACTTCTAGGATAAAACGGTGTGGTTTCTTTTTGAGGAGTTTCTTGAACTAATCCGTAGAGTTCAGAGGTAGAAGCTTGATAAAATTTGGTTTTCTTTTCAAGATTTAAAATACGAATAGCCTCTAAAATTCTTAACGTTCCTAAAGCATCTGAATTAGCAGTATATTCAGGGGTTTCAAAAGACACCTTAACGTGAGATTGAGCCGCTAAATTATAGATTTCATCCGGCTGAACCTCTTGAATAATTCTTATCAAATTCGTAGAATCCGTTAAATCGCCATAATGAAGAAATAGCTTTACTCCTTCTTCATGCTGGTCTTTGTATAGGTGGTCAATTCTATCTGTATTAAACAAAGAACTTCTTCTTTTAATTCCGTGTACCTCATAGCCTTTATTTAATAAGAATTCAGCTAGATAAGCACCATCCTGACCTGTAATTCCTGTTATTAATGCCTTTTTACCCATTCAAAACAATTTTTAATAGGGTAAATTTAGCGAATTATTCAGAGTAGCTTTAATTTATCCCGGATAATGTACTTTTCTTGAAATCAGTTCCGGAAGGATTTTCAAATATTTCTAAGTCAAAATACTTTACTGAAGCTATAATATGGTCGAAAATATCGGCCACTATGATTTCATAGTTTTTCCAATTTTTGTCTTTGCTAAAAGCATATATTTCCATAGGCACTCCCTGTGGTGTAGGGTCTAATTGTCTAATTAAAAAAGGCATTTCATGATTAATAAACTGATTCTGCTCTAGGTACTTCTGAATATAAATTCTAAAAACACCAATGTTAGTTAAATTTCGTCCATTAATGGCCAAGGTTTTATCTACATTGTTAGATGTATTATATTTAGATAAACTTTCTTTCATTTCATCTAAATATGGCTTTATACGTTGAATTTTAGAAAAATTAGCTATCATTTCATCTGTACAAAACTTAACGCTATCCATTTTTATAAACACTGATCGCTTTATTCTTCTCCCGTCACTTTCTGTCATTCCTCTCCAATTGACGAAAGAATCAGAGATAAATGAATAAGTAGGAATAGTTGTTATTGTTCTATCAAAGTTTCTAACTTTTACGGTAGTTAGATTAATTTCATCCACATCACCATCCGCACCATATTTAGGCATTGTTATCCAATCTCCTATCCTTACCATATCATTTGCCGACATTTGAATACTTGCCACAAAGCCAAGTATAGTGTCTTTAAAAACTAAAATTAAAATGGCGGTCATTGCACCAAGACCGCTTAAAAGATAAATAGGCGATTTACCAATAATTACAGAAAAAATAAAAATTGAAAATATAGTGTAAACGCTAAGCTTTGTTAATTGCTTATAGCTATCAATAGGTTTATCTCTTAAGCTTGGTCTATCTTTTAAGTGGGCAGCCAAGGCATTAAGAAACGACCTGATAATTAGCAATAAAACAATAAGTAACAATACATTAGTCACTTTATATTGCTGAGTAGCATATTTAGGAAAGTCTATAAATACAAATGGCATAAAGCTATGTAACACCCAAACTGGAAGTAAATAGCAAAGACTTCTAAAAAACCTAAATCGCACCAAATAATCATCCCACTTGTTTCTACTTTTAATGGCAAACGATTTAATTGACTTTACTAAAACAGTTTTTACTACAAACCACAACACATAACTTAATATGGCGGTTGCCAAAAGCATGGTAAAAGAAACCAAGTAATTTTCAATAACTCCTGAGAGTTCTAAATTAGATATTGATTCATTTATAAAACTATGTACTTCTTCTGCTATCTTCATACTATTACTAAATATACAAATACTCCGTATCCAACTAATAAAACTAGACCATAAAATCTATTTACAACTTTTTTCCCAATATACATCATTGGAAGCAATATAGCTGATACACCTATTACCCACAACACATCTCTAGATAGTGCAAGTGAATTAATAGGAATTTCTTTGATAATAGATGTAATACCTAAAATTGCAAGTATGTTAAACAAGTTTGATCCAATTAAATTACCCACAGAAATATCTGTTTGTTTTCTAAATGCGGCTATACAAGATGTAACTAATTCCGGCACGCTTGTTCCAAAAGCTACTACAGTTGTTCCTATAACTAAATCACTAACACCAAACTGTTTAGCAATTCCCGTAGCTCCGTTTACTAACCAATCAGCTCCATAAACTAACCCTACACAACCTATAAAAACAAATAAGATATTCAATCCCATTTTACTTTTTTCTTTCCCACCTTCTTCTAATTCAATACTAATGTTTTCCTTTCTAGATTTTCTAATAATGAATACAATATAACTCACTAAGAGAATGACAAATATGATTCCTTCCCATAATTCTAAATTCAAATCAAACATAAAAACGTAAAGCAAAAAGGTGGCAATCATCATAGCAGGATAATCAAATTTTAGCGTATCTGCTTCAACTGCCAACGGAAAAATTAAAGCAGACAATCCCATTACCAAAGCTATGTTAGCCACATTAGAACCAAGCACATTACCGATAGCTATATCCGGAACACCACCTAAAGCTGCTTTAATACTTACCAATAATTCAGGCATTGAAGTTCCCATAGAAACCACCGTCATTCCTACTACTAGTGGAGATATTTTAAACGAAGTGGCTACTCCTACAGCTCCCTTAACAAGAATTTCACCTGCAACAACTAGAGTGATTAAGCCTAGTATAAACCATATATAATCCATTAAGATTTATCGTCTTTGGTTGGATCAATATCTTTTTTCATTTCAGTAGCTGATTTTTTTATCTCATTTTGGATTTCGCTTGTTGCATTTTTAAATTCTTTAATCCCTTTTCCCAAACCTCTGGCAAGTTCCGGAATTCGTTTAGAGCCAAAGAAAATGACTATTACCAATAAAATAAGAATTATTTCAGGGCCGCCAATGTTAAAGAATAACAACATAGAATAAAAATAGTGGTGCAAAGGTATGAAAAAAGCCTTTCTGTTTCAGAAAGGCTTTAGTTTGAGTTTTAGATAGAATTATTATTTTTTCTCTCCTTCATCCATGCTTCCTTTTAGCATATCATAAGCTATTGGTGAAGCTATAAATACAGATGAGTATGTACCCACAATAATACCTATTAATAAGGCAAAGATAAATCCTCTGATTACTTCACCACCGAAAATAAATATCATTAATAATACAAAGAAAGTAGTTAATGAAGTATTTATTGTTCTGCTTAAAGTACTATTAAGTGCATTATTTACCACCTCAGTAAATGGTTGTTTTTTATATGAAGCTAAGTATTCTCTTATTCTGTCAAACACAACCACCGTATCATTAATCGAATACCCCACAACTGTTAATATTGCTGCTATAAAAGCCTGATCTATCTCCAAAGAGAAAGGCAAGAAGCCATAAAGCAATGAGAAAATAGAAAGTACTATTAATACATCATGAAAAATGGCGGCAACAGCACCAAGACCAAATTGCCATCTTCTAAATCTAGCTACAATGTATAAGAATATTACAAGCAATGCAAAAACAACAGAATACATACCTGCTCTTTTAATATCATCTGCAATAGTGGGACCAACAGATTTTACACTCTCAATAGTAGGATTATAACCGGCATCTATTAAGCCTTGTTTAAGGTTTTCCTCTACCATTGTTCCTGCATTAGGATCATCACTATTGTATAAATAGTTGGTAGCAATCATTACCTGATTATTGTCGCCATAAGTTTTTACTTCCGGTCGCATTTTAGAACCATCTTTGTCTAAAAACACATTTTGAAGTACGTCACCAATATCAGAAGGCACCACAGCTTTATCAAAAGAAACCTGAAGATTTCTACCACCGGTAAAATCAACACCATAGTCTAGCCCTCTGGTTGCCATAGAAGCAATACCTGCAATAATTATTATTGATGAGATAATATAGCCTAGTTTTCTTTTATTAATAAATGCAATGTTTACATTTTGAAAAGCGTTTTCAGTTAATTTCGTAGCAAAAGTTACCACCTTTTTCTTGTCTAATTGCCATTGGAAAATTAATCTGGTAATAAAGATGGCAGAGAACAATGAAGTTAAAATACCTACTACTAATGCCTTGGCAAAACCTTCAATAGGACCTGTTCCAAAGAACCAAAGGATTAAACCGGTTAATAAACTGGTGATATTGGCATCTAAAATTGAAGAGTATGAGTTTTTATATCCATCTTCAATAGCCAATTTAACGGTTTTACCTGCTCTTAATTCCTCTCGAATTCTCTCGTAAATAAGAACGTTAGCATCTACCGCCATACCAATCGTTAATACTATACCGGCAATACCCGGAAGTGTTAATGCAATATTGGTAGAGGCTAGTGCTCCAATAATAAAGAAAAGATTCGCTAATAATGCAACGTTAGAAGCAACACCCGCCTTATTATAGTAGAATATCATGTAAACTAATACCACTGCTAATGCCAACATAAAACTCATTAAGCCAGACTTAATAGCTTTTGCTCCTAATGATGGACCAACAATTGCTTCTTCAACAATTCTGGCAGGAGCAGGCATTTTACCGGCTTTAATTACGTTAGCTAAATCTTGTGCCTCTTTAACCTCAAAGTTACCTGAGATAGATGAACGACCACCGGCAATTTCTCCATTTACGGTTGGCGCTGTATAAATCAATCCGTCCATTGCAATAGCAACCGACTTACCCACATTTGCTCCGGTAATTGCTTTCCATTTTTGAGCACCTGTTGCGTCCATTACCATAATCACTTCAGGAGAACCGCCAAATTGACCATAATCTTGGTAAGCATCAACAATTACATCGCCATCTAAAGCAGGTCTTCCATCTCTGTCAGATGCTTTCATAGCTGCTAACTGTACAAATTTTCCTTCGTCATCATATGGTTTAGCAAACCACAATAATTTCATTTTAGGAGGTAAAAGAGCTTTAATCTCTTTCATTTTTAGATACTTATTTACTTTACCTGTATCTTTAGTAGCAACATAACCAACTACACAACCCTGTCCATAAACAAACTGTCCATTACCATCTTGAAATATAGCCGGACGCATTACTTCAAATAATGGGTTTGCTTCTTGTTCTGTAGTATCTTCAGAAGTAGCTAATAAATCATCTAAGCTTTTGGTTGTATCACCATCAAGTCCCATTAGTTTATTTAACGTACTTGTATCATTTTGTAATGAATCAGGAGTAACTTGAGCTACAACAGCAGTAGTATCTTCCGGTAAAGGAATAATTGTAGTATCAGCTTTATCCTTTTTTAAATCCTTTCCTTCCTGAATTAAACGAAGCTTAGTGTTAATCTCTTCTAAAAGTGGATAAACCTCTTGGTTTTCATAAGTTTCCCAAAATTCAAGATTAGCAGTTCCTTGTAGAAGTTTTCTAACTCTGTTTTTATCTTTTACACCGGGTAGCTCCACTTGAATACGGTCAGTCCCAATTAGTTTTTGAATGTTAGGCTGAGCAACACCAAATTGGTTTACCCTTGTACGTAAAACGTTAAAAGATTGACTAATAGCATCTTCTGCTTCACCCTTAAGATATTCTACTACTTCTTCGTCAGTGGCTGTTGGGCTTAATCTATCTTTAGTAGATAATGAATAAAAAGACGAAACTAGCTTTGCATTTGGAGCAACTTCTTTATAAGCTTTTGCAAATAGCGTTACAAAATCACCGTCATCTTGTTTTTGAAGTTCTGTTGCTCTAGCTAAAGCTTTTTTAAAGTTTTCATCACCTTCTTTATCAGCGGCTAAAGCGGCTAGAATATCAGGAACAGAAACTTCCAAAGTAACATTCATACCACCTTTAAGGTCAAGACCTAAGTTGATTTCTCGTTCTTTACAGTCTCCGTAAGTAAATCCTAAAACAGGGTATACTTTTTCAGATCGCATAGAATCTAAATACCTATTTTCTAGGTCTTCATTGC
>CALALS010000287.1 GCA_937925525.1 uncultured Flavobacteriales bacterium
TTTGTATCTCCGATCTTGTTCAGAGCATCATCGAACATGCTTTTTGCATCTCCGACCTTGTTCAGAACATCATCGACCATGCTTTTTGTATCTCCGATCTTGTTCAGAGCATCATCGAACATGCTTTTTGCATCTCCGATCTTGTTCAGAGCATCATCGTTCATACTTTTTACATGAAGCTTGATACTTTTTACACCAACGTTCATGCTTTTTACATGAACCGTGATGCTTTTTTGGTGAACGATGATGGTTTTTACATGAAAGAACAAGAAAAAAGGACTATTTCTGTTATTAGATTACTCCTCTCTCGCAAGCGTCCGCTTGTGAGAAAAGAAATATTTTGAAAAATAGGCACAAAATTATTACGTTTGGTAGAGTGAGCAGAGCATATAAATTCAGAAACCAAGAAAAGCCCTACTTCATAACCTTTACAGTTGTTAATTGGGTTGACTTATTTACTAGAAAAGAGTATAGTTATATTTTGATAGATAGTATAGCTTATTGTCAGAAAGAAAAAGGACTTATTGTTTACGCTTGGGTAATTATGCCAAGTCATGTTCATATGATAATAGGAACAAAACAACAAAAAATGGAATTCATAGTCAGGGATTTGAAGAGCTTTACTTCCAGAAAACTTAAAGAAGAAATAAAACATCATCCTCAGGAAAGTAGGAAAGAGTGGCTAACACGAATGTTTGAAAGTGAAGGAAAAGCTAATTCAAATAATGTAAACTGGCAATTATGGCAACAAAATAATCAGCCGATAGAACTATGGGATAATCATATGATTGACACAAAATTAAACTACATTCATAATAATCCTTTAATGTCGGGTATAGTAAACAAACCTGAAGATTATGTATTTAGTAGTGCAATAGATTATTCAGGACAAAAAGGTTTAATAGATGTTGAATTGCTTAATTAAATATACTCACAAGCGGACGCTTGCGAGAGAGGGGGTAGTACCAAGATTTGGTGGATTGCCACCAAGTTGGATATTTGTATTTCCGCCAACACGCCAATCTTGTGCAGAAACTGAAATCGTAAGCAGGTACAAAGCAAGTGTACCTACAAGTTTTAAGTTTAAATGTTTCATTGGTTATTGTTTTAAGAGTTTATAATTAATTGATTGGTTGCCTGATTTTATGTTAATTAATAAAATGCCCTTGCTAAATGGGGTTGCATCAATGGTTTTACTGTCGGCATTAATGTTCTTTTTTTCATAGATATTTTGTCCAAGAGCATTGTATATAATTAAGTCGTAAGGCTCTTTAAAAGCTTTATTGATATGAAAATAATCCACTATAGGATTAGGATGAATATTAAAATTATCCTTTAGTTGCTCCTCTTGAACTTTAGTATAAATATAGTTAGCACAAAAAGATGAATCTGTAGAAACACAAATATTGTCAATGTAATAATAAGAATAATTAACATTATAATTACTCACCTTTACTACAGTAGTTGTTTGCCCTCTATTAAAGTTTCCAATTATTATATAATTTTCGTTACCGTTTGCAGTAAAAAAACCATTTACTTTAGTCCAGTTAGTTTTATCTGTAATTATACTATCATTAAATTCTACCTGAGGAATAAATGATAAAGTAGTATCCATTGAATTATCAGTTATTTGATTAGCGGAAAAATAAGCCCCTAATTCTTGAATAGCATAATCAGTGGAGTCAGATAAACTAACATAAAAAGAGACCCAATATTTTTGTCCGGAAGTAAGTGACTGTTGTAATTGAACTTGTATATATTCTCTATAACTGTATATACTTTGTGTGTCGTAAACACCAATTCCGACATATGCATTACCAGAAAGAGCTAATTGACTTCCTAAAAGATTATTAGGAACATTTGCATCTCCGATATTACAAGTATTCAAATAATCAGGTGAACCTTGTGTGGGAGAGTTCCAATCACTCACACTAAAATCACCAAAGACGGATGGGCAACTCACCGTATCTTCAAAGCTTGGGTTAGGTACAAGGTTTGTTTGGGCTTTACTAATTAAGGATGCAAAATTTAGAATTAAAAATGAAAGAAGTAGTTTTTTCATTTCTGAAAATTAGGTCTTTTTTTTCATTTTGTCAATAGCTAATACTTTAATTAATAGTTATTTATTTATAAATATATTTGTATAAAAAGCAGTTGCTTTTAAATATGCCTATATAACCCAAACAAATTTTAAATCATCATACTTATTCCTATTTTTGAAGTCTAAAGCATACAATTGAAAGATAAAGTAGCAATAATTACAGGTGCTTCATCCGGCATAGGTTTAGAATGTGCCAAGTATTTCTCTAAAAAAGGAATGAAGCTGGCATTGGCCGCACGTAGCCTGGATAAGCTAAATAAGGTGGTGGAGGAAATAAAAGCAAGCGGTGGAGAAGCTATTGCCATACCAACGGATGTTACGGTGGTAAAAGACTGTGAGCGCATGGTGGACGAAACGCTAAAGGCTTTCGGAAGAATAGATGTATTGGTAAACAATGCGGGTATTTCCATGCGTGATTTATTTATTGATACCGAAATTGAAGTATTTCAGCGGCTCATTGAAACCAATTTAATGAGCGCTATTTACTGTACCAAATTTGCCTTACCTCATTTGTTAAAAACCAAAGGTAGTGTGGTGGGTGTTTCATCTATTGCGGGTTATCATGGTTTACCCGGAAGAACGGCTTATTCGGCTTCTAAATACGGTTTGCAAGGTTTTTTAGATGCTTTGCGTAGTGAAAACAGAGAAACAGGTTTGCATGTATTGGTAGCTTGTCCCGGATTTACGGCTTCCAATATTAGAAACTCTGCTTTAAAAGGAGATGGGACCTTGCAAAAAGAATCACCCAGAATTGAAGAAAAAATGATGCAGCCGGATGATGTGGCTCGAAAAATATACAATGGTATTGTAAAGCGTAAAAGGCGTGTTGTCATGACTTTTGAATGTTTGTCGGCTGTTTACATTGGCGTAAACTTACCTGCTTTAACTGAAAAGGTGATTTACAATAAAATGAAAGCCGAACCCGATTCTCCCTGGATGATGAAAAAGTGGGAGGAAGATAATCCGTCATGAGACTGTTTTTAGCCGGCTTTATGGGTTGTGGTAAAACCACCGTTGGCAAAGAGTTGGCAAAAGAGCTCAACTTTCCTTTTTTTGATTTGGATGAAGAAATTGAAAAAGCTGCCGACCAATCCATTTCCTCTATTTTTAGTGAATATGGTGAAGAATACTTTAGAGAGCTTGAAGCTCAAAAGTTGAGGGATACTATGTTGTTAGAAGAAGATGTGGTATTGGCATTAGGTGGTGGAACTCCTTGTTATTATGACAACCTTTGGGCCATGCAGTCGGAAGGGAAAATTATTTATTTGCAATGTTCTACCGATACCTTGTTCGAACGTTTGCAAAAAGAAAAATCACAACGACCTTTAATTAGTGATAAAGAAGATGACGAGTTGTTTTCATCTATTGAAAAATATCTTTCGCTTCGTGAAAAGTATTATCAGCATGCCGACTTAATTGTAGATTGCAACGGTAAGTCAGTAGAGGAAATTGTGGAAATTATTAAAACTGTTTTCCTCTAACCAATTCTGCTGCAAAAGGGCAGTTGATGTTTTTTACCGTATAGCTGCTTGTGGTAGAACTGGAGTTGTCAACGCTTAAATCATTATCACTTAATCCCATGGCAGAGAGTTCTGCGGTTAAGTTTAACGCTCCGTTTTTTTCAATGTCAATTTGAATTTCGGTAGCATAAAAAAGCGTTTCAATAATCAAAAAATTCCTGATTCTCTCTTTGTATCGGGTAAAGTTTTTTTCTTTAAGCACTTCTAATTCCTTTACAATTTTTCTGCGAATAGGTCCTGTGAGTCGCTTGCTTTTTACGCCTTTAAAGCTGAACTGTTTTACTTTGCTGGCTTCTACTTTACCCGCAAGATTTAAGTTGATGCCGGGAATTTGTAAATCACTTTCGTTATTAATTCCGCTGTTGATGACCATATTCGGAAAAGAAGCATTTTCAAAAGCTACGTTTTTTAGTTCATTATTTAATGCTACAATTTCCGATTCAGGTATTTCAAATACATCGGCAATGGTGTAGTTTTTAAAGTCTAACGATTGAAAGATAAGACCTTCCCAATCCATTATTTCACCAATTTTTACATCAGAAGTAGAGTAGGGTAATAAATCTACACCATATTCTCTTTCAAATTCTTTTCTGGTTAATTGTGCCATGTTTTTGTTTTAAATATAACTTTTTAGTCTATAAGTGAAAAGTCCAACCCATTCATGCAGAATAATATACCAGTCTTGAAAAGCAGACAGACTGGGTAACAATAAATGGTCGAAATTGTACTTTCTTGGTCCTGCTTTGTAATCTACCGGATAAATAATGCTGTTAATTCCTTGTTTATCGAAACAAGCCTTAGCCCTTGACATGTGGTAAGCAGAAGTTACCAAAAGAATTTTTTCATTTTCCAAGCCCAACTGTTTTAGTACTGCCTTTGTATAAAGCGCATTCTGAAATGTATTTTTAGAAAATGGTTCATTAATTATTTTATCTGTATTGATGTTTAAGTCTTTGATGAAATTTCGGGCAATGGTAGATTCTTTCATTTCGGGCATACTTAAACTACCCGAGCCACCACTTATAATCATATATTGATTCGTATTTTTTTGGTGTTCTTTTAAGCCGTGAAGTAATCGGTCTATCGATTCTGCAAAGCCCGTTAATTCTGTGTTTTGGTCATACGAAACAAAACCGGCTAATACTACTATGGCTTTGTAATCTTCAGTAATCGTTTGGTGCTTTGGCTCAAGACAATTCATCACCTCAGTACTAATGAAAGAGTTTGAAAAAAAGTAAAAAGCACTAAGTGTAATAATGATTCTTCTTTTTTTGTTTTTAGCAAAAATGCAAGAAATCAACAACAGAAACACCCATGTAATGGGGCTTAACATAAAAGTGAATAATTTTGAAATGATAAAAAACATTTATCCGTTAATTTTTTTTGCCAGTTTTAATGAAGCCAGTATTCTATCAGGAATAGCAACTCCTTCAATATAATTTCCTGAAATATAAAAATCGTTGTTTTGTTCTTCAAACTTTTTGACTTCTTTTATAATGCTTTCATGATTGAGATGAAACTGAGGAATAGCATTTTTCCATAAGTGTGAGTGTTCAAAGTCAATATCTCCTTTTATGGAAAACAAAGCCTTAAGTTCATTAAAGACAGTTTGTTTTATTTCTTCTTGATCTAATTCAAGTAGGCTTTTATCTCTTTCACCGCCTATCATAACGGTCATCAAATGTTTATCTTTTGGCGACTTAGCGGGAAACAAATCACTATTAAAAATAATGCCCAAAAAATGATGTTTATCCATTGCTCTGGTGAGAACACCAAATCCTTGTGGTTTTTGCATTTCGCTTTTTGGTATAGCCATTTGCCAAACATAAATAGGAGAGTAGTGAACTTCATTTAGAAATGATAAACTATTATTAACATTCGCTAAAGCATGAGCAGGAAGGCAAGAAATCACCTTATCAAAGACTAAAGGTTCTTGACTGCTTTTAAATTTTAACTGAAAAACTTCTCCTTGTTTTGAAACGGATTCTATTTCTTCCTTAAACTGTATGTTAATGCCCTTTGCCAGCTTTTCTAAAAATGATTGAAAACCGTTTTTAAAAGCAATGATTTTATTTAGTTCGGGTTTTCTTCTGTTTCTTTTAAAGTGTTTGATAATACTTCCTGTTTGCTGGTGCGCTTCCCAAAGTATCGGAAAACCATATTTAACACTCATGTTTTCAGGATTGCTGGCATAAATACCTGTACAAAAAGGAACAAATAAGTTGTGATAGATTTCTTCTCCAAAATGATTTACAACAACTTCTTTAACGCTTACTTGTTCATCTAATCGACCAGGTTTGATAGAGAATTCTTTAAGCAACTTTAAAATACTTGAAAGGCTAATCAATGAATTTCCAAAAAGCGATAAGGGAGACATCGGTGCTTTTACAAATTTATTCTTCTTGAGTATGTATCTATTTTTAGCTAAATCAGAAGGATAAATCAAATCATCTTTTGCTACTTTGTTTATTAATTCTAAAACCTCTTGGTATTTTAATTGAACGGTGTTGGGGCCTAACTCAAAAGCATATTCATTTACTTTTTTGCTCTTCACACATCCGCCTATTGCATCACTTTTTTCAAATACAGTTACTTCATACTTTTCTTTATCTAGATAATAAGCTAAGCTTATACCGCTAATTCCTGCTCCGAGTATGGCAATTTTCTGTTTCACTAAATGTATTTAAAGCATAAAGATAATTCTTGATTTATGTTTTAAAAATGAAAGAATTAAGCTATTGAAAATCAGTTTATTTTAAAATATTTTTTAAAAACCGTGCAACCTTTTTTTGATATGTTGTCATTAGGGTGTAAATCAAAAAAACAAACATGAAAAAGATAATACTACCCATTGCGTCCTTTTTAGTTTTAGTAAGCAGCTCGTGTGTACGTATATACGATTCGCCAAATTATCATATAGTATCGGAAACTCGCTCGGTCAATCCGTTTACTAAGATTTTATTAAAAAACTCAGGAGACGTATATGTTGACCAAAACACTTATTACTCTGTAAAAGTAGAAGCATCGGAGAATAAAATAAAAAATGTATCTACCAGTGTATTTGGAGGTAAGTTGGTGATAGATGGAAGTGATATGAAAAAAGCTAGCATTACTGTTGATTCCTTATATGAAATAGAAAATCAAGGGTCTGGGGATATTTACACTGAAACTATAATAACCGATAATTTTTATATCAATTCTCAAGGCTCCGGAAATATTGATGCCAATATTGTTGCTAATTATTCTATGTATTGTGATGTTTTTGGTTCAGGTAAGGTTTATTTGTATGGAAAATCTAACTATCAAGATGTGCTATTAAAGGGTAGTGGTAATGTTTTTTCATCTTCACACCATACAGATTATTGTAAAGTTTTTTCAAATGGTAGCGGAGATGTGTATGTAAACGTAAGAGACACGTTAGAAGTATCTATTGAAGGTAGCGGAAATGTTATTTATAAAGGAAGCCCTGTGATTATTGCAACCATTTCAGGCTCAGGAAAATTAATTAAAAATTAAAATTGATGAATATGAAAACGACAAGCTTATTTATTGCTCTTTTCTGTTCTGTATTAATTTACGGGCAGACCGAAGAAGTAATTATTAATTACAGTTCAACTAATGAAACGACTGAACAACCGAAAACAGAAGAACCTAAGAAGGAGAAAAGAGATGTTCAGACTTTGTTTAATCCCGGAAAATTAACGGGTTTTAACGGAGGACCAATATGGAAATCAGGAGTATTGAATGATCAAATGTCTTTTTGGTCAGGCGGGTACTTAGTGATTGGAGTCGACCATAAATTAAATATTGGCGGAGCAGGTTATGGTCTTATCTCAAATGTAAACTCTAATTATGTTGATTACAATGGTAATGGTGGATATGTTTTTGAAATGGCATATGGTGGAGTACTTATCGAGCCGGTATTATGGGATGATAAACTGGTTCACGCTACCATTCCAATTTTATTAGGTGGGGGAGCAGCTTCAGCATCAAATGTTAGAATCTATGATTTAGGATGGAATGGATATAATGATGCTACGGCTTTTTATGTGGCTGAGCCCGGAATAAACATGGAATTAAATGTATTTAAGCATTTACGTTTAGGCTTAGGGGGAAGCTATCGATTGGTAAGTGGTTCAAGCTTAATTAATACAACCGATTTTGACTTAAGTGGGTTTAATGGTAATCTTTCGCTTAAATTTGGCTGGTTTTAATCAACAAAATTGTCCGAACATACTATTGACATACATAAAGAATTAGTCAATCGTTGCAAAAACGGTGATAAAAAAGCGCAACAAGAATTGTATATGAATTATTCTTCGGCAATGTTTAGTGTGGCAAATAGAATTCTCTGCAACAGAGAAGAAGCTCAGGACATATTACAGGAAAGCTTTTTAGATGCTTTTATGAAAATGAGAAGCTTTAGAGGGGACAGTTCTTTTGGATTTTGGATGAAGCGGATTGTGATTAACAAATCAATCAATCGTTTAAAGAAGAACAAGGCGATAAATGTTGAACTTACTGAAGATATTTATGTTGCAGATTCTGAACTGGAAAATGAAGATGAGATGGAGTATACAGTTGAGGATATTAAAAAAGCTGTGAATTTATTACCTGATGGTTATCGTTTAGTATTTCAATTATATGCCTTTGAAAATATGCCTCACAAAGAAATTGCTGAACAATTGGGAATAAGTGAGCAGACCTCAAAGTCTCAATATAGTAGAGCAAAAAACAAAATTAGAGAGCTAGTTATACAAAACTAATGAATATGGAAAAAGACAATTTAAAAAACTTCATTCAGAAAAATAAAGCTCAATTTGAAGATGAGTTTGACCCAAAACAAGGGTGGAGTGAGTTAGAACAAAAGCTTCCTTCTGAAAAAGGAAATAAGGGTTTTTATTGGATGAAAATAGCTGCGGCAGTTCTAGTTATTTGTAGTGTAGGCGTTTGGTTAATGTATCAGCAAAGCAATAAATCGAACATGATGCCCGAGCAAATAGTTTGTTCACCTGAAAATGCCTCTCAAGTATCGCCTGAATTATTAGAGGCAGAATATTATTATCAAACAGTGGTAAATGAAAAGATGAAACAGGTGCAGCAGCTTACAGATGATAGAACAGTGTTAGCAGATGTCGAGCACTTGAATAAAGAATATGATGAACTAAAACAAGAAATGTGTGAATGGTTAGATGATGAAAAAGTGATGGAAGCCATTAAAAAGAACTACCAACTGCGCATTGAAATAATGGACAATATTATTAAAGAACTTAAAGCATAAAAGATGAAAAAGATTTATTTAATATGTACTACACTTTTTGTTTTTAGTGGTTTGTTTGCTGCTGAAGATGATTATGAGAGTACAAAAACTATTATAAAAACAGTTGGTGTTTCTAAAGGAGCAACAGTTGAAGTTTATAATAAATACGGAAATATCCATGTCAATACATGGCAAAAGGATAGTGTGAAAATAGTAGTAGATGTATCTTCGGTTTCTTCTAAAGCTATTTATGCTGATAAGCAATTAGACAGGGTTAGAATAAATATTAGTAATGTTACCCATTTTGTAGTTGCAAAAACTATTTATGGCTCTACCAGTTCTATTGACCAGGCCGTTAGCGATATTTTAGATTTAGGACGTCAGCTAATGAGTTATCAATCTAAAGTTACTATTAACTATACCTTGTTTGTTCCTAGTTATATCGATTTAAAAATCGAAAACCGTTTTGGAGATGTTTACATTCCGGCTATTGACGGCAAAGTATTTATCGACCTTTCTTACGGTGATTTAAAAGCCAAGGAAATTAAAAATGCAGGAGATGTATCTATAAAATACTCTAACGGAAGTTCAATTGATAAAGTATCAAGCGGAAAGTTAAAAATTAGTTATTCGGATATGATTTTTGAAGAATTGGTTGATGTAGATTTAGAGTTGCGTTCATCTGATATTATGATCAATCATGCAGCTAAAATATTGCTTACCTCTAATCATGATAAAATTACAATTAGTGATTTAGGCGTAATTGAAGGAACTATAAACTTTACAAACCTTAAAGTATATCAGGTAGAAAAAAGCATGAATCTTAATACAAAATACGGAGATGTTTATGTTAGTAAATCATTACCAAGTTGCACAGCAATAAAACTTAATGGTTCTTATACAGATTATGCGATTAATTTATCTCAAGAGTCCTCAGCAACAATTTCTGTTACAAATGATGCTTCTAGTGTCATTATGCTTCCCACAAAAGCAGAAATCAGTAATCAGTCTTCTTCACAAGAGTTTAAAGTAGTTGAAGCAAAACTGGGAGCAGGTGCAACAAGTATTTCTATTATGGTAAAATCAAGTGATGTAAAGATAACCAGACAATAATTGTAAATTTGCTCGTTATCAATTATCTATGAGTAAACTTATTGCTTTTGCGGTAGCCATGTTTTCTGGCTACCTTTTGTTTTCTCAAAACATTACTGTTAGCGGTAACGTAAAGGATGTTGCTAGTGGTGAAGATTTGCTTTTTGCCACTGTATATATTAACGGAACCAGTATTGGAACTTCCACCAATGAATACGGCTTTTTCTCTATTACATTTGATGAATCTAAAGTGCCGGGAGAAACTATAGAGTTGGTCGTATCATATATTGGCTACGGAACAATTAAACAAACTCTTGAGAAGGGGAAAAATCATAAACTTGAACTGAAGCTAAAGTTTGAAGAAAATAATTTGGATGTTTTTGAGGTTTCTGCCGAAAAAACGAAGGCGGAGGATAATCTGAACTCCACTCAAATGAGTGTTATTCAAATTCCCATGAAGCAGATTAAAACTATTCCCTCTATTGGTGGTGAAGTAGATATTATTAAAGTGATGCAACTAATGCCCGGAGTTGCCGGTGGAACAGAAGGTACAACAGGAATGTTTGTGAGGGGTGGAGATGCCGATCAAAATTTGGTTCTTTTAGATGAAGCAACCGTTTATAATGTCGGGCATTTGTTTGGCTTTTTCTCTGTATTTAATCCTGATGCAATTAAGGATATGACCATGATAAAAGGTGGTTTTCCGGCCAATTATGGCGGACGGCTTTCTTCTATTTTGGATATTCGGATGAATGACGGTAACCTGAATAAATTTCATGGTTCAGGAGGAATTGGTTTGCTTTCATCTCGCATTACCTTGGAAGGTCCGGTTATAAAAGATAAAGCAGCTTTTGTGGTGGCCGCACGTAGAACTTACATCGACCAGTTTTTTAAACTTTTTAATGTAGTGCTACCTTATTATTTCTATGATTTAAACTGGAAGTTTAACTACAAAATATCGGATAAAGACAGAATTTTCTATAGCGGATATTACGGTAACGATGTTCTGAAATTTGATAATAGCGACTTTGATGAGCCTGATTCGGCTCAGTCTGTTTTCGGGTTTGGCTTTCAGTTAGGAAACTTGACGAATACAGTAAGGTGGAATCATATTTATAATGATAAAATGTTTTCTAATGTTTCATTAATTACCACCAAGTTTAATTATGACATTAACGGAAAATTGGATGCCAATAATCTTCTAATCAAATCAAAAGTTACAGATGTGGGAGTAGTGGGTGATTTCAATTATTTTAAAGATGAAAGAACTACAGCCAAGTTTGGAGGAAGTGTGGTTAATCATTCTTTTCGACCAAATATAATTAGTACAGCCGGAGAGATTTCTGAATTTTTAGGAGACAGGGAAGGAGATAAGATTGATTTTCAAGAATTGGGTATTTATGGAAATGTAGATTATGACTTAATTCCTTATGTTTTAAAAGTCAATTATGGTTTGCGGTTATCTGGAGCAGTTGTAAAAAATCATGTGTATGGAGGAATAGAACCAAGGGTTTCAGTAAAATACTCTCTAACTGAATATAGCTCATTAAAAGCAAGTTACTCCAGAATGAAGCAATATATGCACCGTGTGTCTAGTAGTACGGTTTCTTTACCCACTGATTTGTGGTATCCGGTAACGGACAGTGTTAAACCGCAGCGAGCCGACCAGATTGCAATTGGTTATAACAAAGTATTTAAAAAAGCTAACCTAAACTTTACTGCTGAAGCTTATTATAAGTGGATGGATAACTTAATAGAATATCGTGAAGGAGCGGTTTTAATTCTTAACGACAATTTTGAAAGTGAATTAGTGCAAGGTAAAGGCGATGCTTACGGTTTTGAATTCTTATTAAAAAGAGATGAAGGAAGATTTAACGGCTGGCTGGGCTACACATTATCATGGAGTACGAGAGATTTTGAAGAGCTCAATCAAGGAAAAACCTATTTTGCTAAGTACGATAGAAGACATGACATTTCTGTAGTATTAAATTACAAATTGAGTAAACGTTGGAGTTTTTCTGCTGTATGGGTATATTCCACAGGTTATCGATTTACGGCACAAATTGGACAGTATTTAGTTCCTAATCCTGCTTTAAACGGTGTAGATGTAATTCCCATTTATACCGATAGAAATGCCGTTAAAATGTCTCCTTCTCATCGATTAGATTTGAATTTTGTGCTTGGCCCTAAAAAACAAAAGAAGTTTAATGATGAGTGGCATTTTGGTTGTTATAATTTTTACAACCGTGCTACCCCTTACAAAATTGAAATAGTACCTACAGATGATGGAAGTGTTGGTTATAAATATCAGCAACCCGGCCTGTTTGGCTTTATTCCGTCCATAGCCTATAACTTTAAATTTTAAGAAAATGAAGATATTTAAGTTAGTAGTTATTTTGTTTAGTGTACTTTTAGTTTTAACTAAATGTACTCCCAAACCATTGGATATTGAACTTCCACAGTTAGAACCAAAGTTGGTGATTGCTTCGCAGGTTATTCCCGGACAAATTATGTTGGTAACAGTAACGAAATCATTTGGGGCGTTAGAATATCAACAAAATGATGGAGATACCACAGGAGCTGACAGTAACCTGTTAGCCCAAATATATGTAGATAGTGCTTTGGTAACCATTTCATATAGAGACAGAACAGATACACTTTTTGGTATTGGAGCGGGAGTTTATGGTAGTATTAATACTCCTCAATACTTGAATGAAGATTATCGCCTGTACGTTTATGATAGAAAATCTGGATTGAGCATTACTTCTACGGCAAGAATGTTACCTTTTGTTGGATTTCAAAACGTAACCGCAGAACGCAAAACAAACGGTCAGTTAAAATATATAGAATCCAAAATAGATTTTACGGATAGGGAGAACGAAGAAAACTATTACATGGTTAATTTTTACGGAAAGGCCGACACTTCCTACAGTGGTAATCTGTTTAGTTATTCTGCTTCGCCTTATCAAACGTTTATTATTTCTGATAAGGAACATACCACTAAAGATATTTCTGTTAGTTATAAATTATATGATTGGGAAGACGATACGCTCTTTGTTTCTCTATCTAATATCAGTAAAGAGTATTACTCTTACTTGGCAGCCAGACTCAGAAACCAAAGTAGTTTAGGGCCGTTGTTAAGTGAGCCCGTTCAATATCCGAGCAACATAGAAAACGGCTATGGATTTTTTACTACGCACTATCCTGCCATACGTATAATGTATGTGCCATAGAAGGGCTTAGAATTACTACTTTTGTGTGGTGTCAATCGCAACAAAAATATTTACTTACAAAGATTATCAACTAGAATACATTGTAATTGGTAGCGGTGAAAAGCAAGTGTTGGCATTTCACGGTTTTGGTAGAACGGCAGAAGATTACAATGCGTTAAAATCACTAAAAGATAAATACACCATTTATTCGTTTAATCTGTTGCATCATGGCAATTCTAAATTTTTAACCGACAAACAAGTCTGGACAAAAGCTGACTTAAAAGAGTTGTTTGAAGCTTTTTTACATCAACATAAAATTGAAACGGTTTCATTTTTTGCCTATAGTTTGGGCGGAAAAGTGGCATTGTGTTTAGCCGAACTTCTACCCAAAAAGGTAAACGAATTGTTTTTGATGGCTCCTGACGGAATTAAGATTAATGTGTGGTATAACTTAGTTACAAAGTTTTGGCTAACGAACGTTATTTACAAGCATTTTATTAAAAACCCTAAGCCTGTGCATTATGTTGCCCGGTTTTTAAAAGCAATCGGGCTGCTGGATAAACGCATTTATAAGTTTGCCTATCATCAAACCAATTCCAAACATAAGCGTGAAATGGTGTATAAAACCTGGATGACTTTTAGAGAATTAAACCCTGATTTAACTGTGGTTGCAAAAAATATTAATGAACAAAAGATAACCACTCATTTGTTTTTTGGGAAGTACGACCGCATTATTTCTGCTGAAATTGCTCACCGACTGACGGACAAGCTAAATGATAATTTCCAACTACATATCTTAGAAACCGGGCACGATTTGGTAAACGAAAAGTTAGATGAGTATATTAAGGATTCACTTTTTGTGATTTAGCCTTATTAGAAAAACAATAATTACTGGTATTGAGATGATGAAAAGAAGAGACGACAATATTATTAATGGATAAGTAATTACTCCATAATGTTCTATAATACTTGGATTTATAATTGATAAAATTTTATAGGAAGCAATAAAGTAAATTATAGAAAAATCAATTAAGCCAACTACTCTGAGGAATTTTGATTGAGTCTTTTTGTATATAAGATATACAATAAAAAAATAAGCAATAGATAAAGCGAAGAATATTATAATAAAATTCATTTTATCGTAAAATTAATTTACTCATTTCCTTACCCAATAATGAATTAACTTCAATCAAATAAATTCCCTTTTGTAAAGTGCTAATGTTTATTTCTGTTTTGTTGGTATTAGGAGCAAGGTTTTCGGTATAAATTCGTTGCCCCAACATATTAGTAATGCTAATACTTTTTATTTCATCAAATGGGTTGTAAAGATCTATGGTTAGTTTATCCGTAGCAGGGTTAGGGTAAATTTTAATGTCTTGGTTGGGTGTTGTGTTTTTCTCATTAACTCCTAAATAAAGGGTATCTAGTTCTGCTATTAACCAAACATCAGGGTCAAAAACTACTGTGTCAGGGTTAAAGCCCAGTTTAAATGAATAAGCTTGTCCGGTATAAGTATGGTTTAGGGTAATAATGGTGTCTTTTCCTTGTCCTTTAAATTGTAAGGGAACATTCATTTCAAAAAAACTAACAGATGGTGAAGAAGGTGTTTGGTTTAACACTACGTAAGTAGTGTCGTTTTGCACGCTCCAGACCACTTGCATAATAGGGTGGCCTTCACCATATACCCAGTCTTTAAAAAACTCTTGTAGGTTTTTGCCGCTAGCTGCTTCAAAATGTGCACGTAAGTCTTCCGTAACAGCATATCCAAAAGTAAGGTTTGGATCGTTTAAATAATTCCGAATGCCTGCAAAAAACGTGCTATCACCAATTTCCCAACGTATCATGTGCAAAACCATAGCGCCTTTTACATAAGATATTCTACCTTCAAAAATACTCCACACATTGGTGGTGTCTCGGTTATAAATGCCTCCCCAAATGGCAGAAGTAATATAATCTACTGCATTTCTTTTCCAGTTGTACCAGTCAGTGTCATGAAACTGTGGCATGTACTCAACGGTCAATCCTTCAAAATAAGTAGCAAAGCCTTCGTTTAGCCAAATATCTCTCCAGGAGCCGCAAGTTACTTTATTTCCAAACCATTGGTGAGCTAATTCATGCGCCATTAAGCTATGTCTGAAATCACTCATAAAACTCATGGTGGTGTGTTCCATTCCACCGCCTCTTCCAAATTGTGCATGGCCGTATTTTTCTTTATGAAATGGGTAAGGCTCAATTAAAGTATCAAATAACTCTAAAATAGGAACAATACCTTGTGATTCTGTGAAAAACTGTGCAGAGTCTTCAGGGTAAACGTAGTTTAGTATTTCTAAATTACCTGTACTTAAATTAGCAAAATGAGAAAACTCAGCGTAATTGGTAATAGCAATGGCAATTAAATAAGCCGGAATAGGATAGCGATGCTTCCAGTGATAAGTAACATTTGTGCCACTTGTGTCAATATTTTGTAAAGTTCCGTTGGAAGCAACTCTATTACCTAAAGTGGTTTTAACTATTATATCTATGGAATCAGCTTTGTCTGAAAGGTGTTGTTTGCATGGCCACCAATCTTGTGCACCAAATGGTTCCGAAAGTGTCCAAATGATAGAATCTCCATTATGAGAGCCTTGCATAAAAGAACCCAACCCACCGGACTGTGGCGTACCTTGATAATACACTTTAACGGAATCAAGGTTAGTAATGCTTGTGGGTAAATTGATTTCGAGAATATTACCTGAAAGATGTGTGAAGCTAATAGCAATACTGTTGTAAATAACAGAATCGACTGTCAAAGCATTCGCTAAATCAAATTGTATTTTATTGATTCCTCCTGCGTCAGGTAAAAAGTAAGTAGTGATTTTTCCTTTGATGTAATTTACCTGTGGGTCAACTTCCCAATAACAATGATGATACTTAATATCGTAATTATCAATGGTAATAGATTTTTGTTGCGGATGATAATGTTTTCCTTCTTGTTCGGCTAGTTTGCATATATCTTCTTGAAAGGAGTTTTGGCCCAAACTAAATAACGGAACTAGCGCAAAAAGGATAAAAAGCCTCATAATAAGCTAAATTACTTAAATTTTATTACTGCTTTTAAGTTCAGCAAATAATATTGTAAGTATAAAAGGAATTGGACTAAGTAATAGGGCTAAAAGCATTCTGAATTGATCGTAAAGGACAGGGTTCTTAAAAATCATATCCAATCCTAAAAAAAATGCGGCTACTATCATTGAAAAAACATAGAAGTAGGAGTAGTACTTTATTACTTTTCGGCTTTTGTAGATATTCCAGACCGCAATAAATGAAGCAATAAAAATTAAGCTTAAAAAGAAAATGGAATTAATCCACTTTAACTTTAGAAGTAATGATTTATCCATATAATACAGGGATTCATACAAAAAATGAAAGCCCAAATAATATTCATGTGAATAACCCGGTAAAAAATATAAGAGGGAGAGTGAGATGCTTGTTCGAAAATAATCGAATAATAAAATGCTTATAAAAGCTAATGAAACAATAGCCCATTTGGCTTTTTTTGATGTCATTTTTTTACTCTTTTTACCCACATTACCCACATAATAAATATGGCAGCATAAATAATTCCGGTGAATGTGAATTTGTGGTTAAATTCAAGTGCTCCGGGTTTGTAGTAATAAATTAAAACTAAAGCTACAATTCTAATGATGTTTAAAATATGTATCACTAAAACTCCTGAGGAAATAAAAATAAGTTTGTCTTTTATTTTTGATTTGAAGCAAAGAATAAACCCTGCATAAAGAGCCATAAGGTTAATAGCGTCACATCTGCTACCAACTCTAACTATTCTGTCTGATGTAATGCCTAGTCTGTCCCAAGAAGAAACGACATCATAGTTAAACAATTCTAAAATAAATGCGCTGGTATCTGTTAAAAGATGAATAAGTAATCTGTCAAAAAAGCCATTTGGTCTGAGCCATAACTCATAAACTACATAGTAAAGAACATAGAGTCCAACGGCTTTTGCTATAAAGAGCAATACCTCTTTGTTCTTGGTAATAATTTTAGATAAGGATTGATTTTTCACACGTAAAATAAAAGTGATTAAAGATACCTAAAAATCTTCAACTACTTTATCATTTGGCTCTACCACTTTTTGATTGAGCGCAGCTACAATAGCTTTGCAAGTGTCGTTAAAGTATCTTTTTTGTCTGAAAGAACCTACCCACTGAATTCCTTTGGAGGCATTGGAAAGAAATAATTCATCGGCATACAAAAGGTTTCCAATGCTAATAGTAGCTTCAAAAACGTTGATTTTTAAATCTTTTGCTACTTCAATGATTTGTTTGCGCATTACACCTGCCACACAGCCTTCTTCTAACGCAGGTGTGTATAGGCTTCCACTCTTGTAAAGAAATACATTGGCACTGATGGATTCACAAATTCTGTTGTTTTCATTCATCAAAAGACATTCATCTAATTTTTTTTCTTTGGCATAAATACCTGCCAATACGTATTGTAGGCTGTTGC
>CALALS010000288.1 GCA_937925525.1 uncultured Flavobacteriales bacterium
GGTAAAGTGTAAAATATCCTACTTTTTCAGCATCCCAATTAACAATTCTAAAAGCTACATCATCTGCATCTCTAAATTCTTGCCTACAATCCGGATAAATGGCATGATCACCCGCATGAATACCTAATGCAATATCCGTATCATTACCATTAGCATTAGCTTCTGATAAAGCAACTGCTTGAACTAACGAAGCAAAGATTTTATTTCTATTAGGTACAACCGTTGCTTTCATATTTTCTTCGGCATAATGGCCTTCTGGCACATCATCTCCACCTTCTACAAGATTAGAATTTAATAAATTAACTAAACCGTCTAACTTAATAACTTGGTATTTGATAAAATGTCCCTCGGAATTTAAATATGACACTAATGATTGAGCTCTTTCAAGTTCTACTCTATGTTTTTGACCATAATCAAAAGATATAGCAGTTACTTGATCATATTCTGATAAACATCTAAGTAATAAAGTAGAGGAGTCCATCCCTCCAGAAAGACTAATTACAACATTTTTCTTCATAGGTTGTTATTTAAATATTTTTTAAACATATTGGTATTGTGAAAAATTAAATCTAAGTTAACATTAGAAAATTCTACATCAGCATAATCATTCATATTGGCTTCTGGTTTTGGGTGAATACCATACATATCATATTTTACTCCTTCCAGCGCAGCCATAATTGGATTTGATGTGTCTATAGTTTTTATAAATTTAAATTTACTATAAAAGTTAAACTCAAAAGGACATGCAGTACCTAATAGGTGAACATTATCCTGATCAGTTAACATTCCATGTTCATAAAGGTACGAAATAGTATCTACTCTTCCAAGTGCTTTTGCCAAATAATCTGGGAGATTTGGATTATTCTTTTTATAATGGTTAGCACCATATGAGTAAGCTAATTTTTTATAACCTAAATCTTTTAATACTTGAGTACACACACTAACCATTTCTCTAGTATTAGATTGGATTACTGCTACCTTAGTAGTGTTTTCAGGGAATGGAATGTTAATCCATTCTCGGGCGTTAACCACGGTTTTACTGTAGTTTTCCCACACATCAGGTACAATAAATTCATCAGGCTCTAATTTTGTCACCC
>CALALS010000289.1 GCA_937925525.1 uncultured Flavobacteriales bacterium
TTTGTTTCTGGAAAAGAGCTTCTATTAAGTGTCAAAAATACTTATGGAGACATTGAAAATGTGGAAGTTTTTGGAATTAGAACTTCAGTTTTAATAAAAGACACTATTAAGGAAAAAAATTATTATGTTAAAGTTAAAGGAAATTACTCTAATTGGAATACAGAAGAAACCTTAAATATCAGAACTATAAAGGGAAAATTATTAATATATGAATATCAAATTAACGGACTTTAATATTTAAAATAAAACATTAAGTAACTAAAAAAGCCCCACAATGTGAGGCTTTTGTTTTAGGTAGTAGTTGTAGTTTTCTCTTAGCTTATTTCGTCTATCTGTGTGTTTTATTCTTTTTATTTAGTCTTGTTTCTATTTAAGGATGGTTACATTACCCTTAAATACTTTGTTGTTCTCATCATTTAATTCTAAGATGTAGAAGTAGGTTCCGTCTGCATTCTTGCCACCATCCCAATCATTCTGGTAAGGTTGGGCTTCAAATACTTTTCTTCCCCATCTGTCAAATATCACCAGGTAGTTCTCTTGGTATAATTCTAAGTATGGTATTACAAACTTATCATTGCTTCCGTCTACTGATTTTGGTGATATTACATTTGGTACTACCAGCTCTTTTACACATTCTGCTGATTGAGCTATTGCTCCTTCATAACATGCGCTTTGTGAATCGAAAGCTTTTACTAATACTGTTTGTTGGTTTAAGTCACTTACAGTATGTGAGGTAGGACCGTTTGCAGGTATCCATGTTGTTCCGTCATCTAAGCTTACCCAATATCCTTCTGCTCCGGGTACACCTGACCATGAGAATACGATATTACCATCGGATGATACGTTACATATCACCTCAGGTTCTCCTAGTTGTGGGTGTACTTCTACTGTTATCTTATTTGAACCTTTACATCCATCATCGGTAGTTACTTCTAATTTATAGGTTCCGCTTTGGTTATAACTTATCTGTGCGTTATTTAGATTAGGTAAACCTGCACCATTTAATGACCAACTGTAATTTACTACATTAGGTATAGTAGTTGTTGGCTGGATAGTGGCCGTTTCTGTTTCACAGATAATTGTATCGGTGGCGTATAGTTGGAATTTCATCGAGTCGGTTAAGGCTACCCAGAAAGTTTCAGTATAAGTACAGCCTGCGGATGTAGTTATGGTTACATTATAGCCTCTGTTGGGCACGGTTATTTGTACACTGTCTCCTGCTCCGGTTAGGTTAATAGGGTTGGTTCCTACGATTACTTGCCATTGGTGGGTTTCTCCGTTGTTATATCCTGTATTCAAATAGAAGGGTGAAAAGGGTGAGCATCTGAATATCGTATCCGGGAAGTCCACTATTGGGTCTTTGTTAACTGTTATGTTTACACTTCCTGAACCGGGACAGCCATAGGCTGTATAGGTTACGCTATAGGTTCCGGTGGTGTCTGCCGTTTGGGTTGGGCTGGTGTTACCGTTTGGTGAGCCGTTATAACTCCATACTACATTAGTAGAGTTTGGATCTAAAGCCAAATTAGGGTATGGTTGGGTTGGGTAACAAACCGTCTGGTCACTCAGTGGAAAGGCTGCGTTTCCGCTTACTTTTATCAAAACTGTATCTTCGAACTCCTGAATTTCATCTCCGCATGCTGATGTGATAGTATTTAAGTCATTACCTGTTTTTACAATTAAAAAGTAATTACCCATAGCCATACCTTGACCCATTTGGATATTGATAGAGTCAGCTTTACCACTGGTGTTACAATATGGAGTGGCACCGACAATAGGCCCATACTGTAATCCTGTAGATACGTTATATAATCTGAAGTCGGAACCAAAAGGTTCTACTGACCCACAAGCTCCCGGCTCAGGCATACTAACATTAAAGCTAGTAGCTGCACAAGGCACCTCTTGATAGTAATAGGGCTTTCCTAAACTATTATCGGTTAAAGGAACTCCGGAACTATTAAGCTTGCCAGCTATGTATGGGGTTTTAGGAAGACAGTTACCCCCAAATATCACACGCATATCTCTCATAATTTTTCCAACCAATTTTCTAGGATAAGTTGTATCAGCCACACCATTAACTATTTTAATTACCATAGCTTTTCTCCACTCCTCAACTTTAAAACAAAAGGAGCCGGAAAAAGCCATGGAAGGTGTAAATTCAAATGACTGAGTTAATTGGTTTACCTTAATACCATTAACCGCAGGGGTAGTAGGAACTTGATTAATTGAATCATAACCATTTATATATGTCTCGGGAGTATAAAAACCACTTAAAGCAGGTGCCATTTTATAAACAACTGAATCTCCATCTACTTCTGTTGTACTTTGGTCGAAAAATTGCTTTTTCCCAATACAGAAATCCTGAACAGTTACGTTGTTATTCCATTTAGGTGAGTTATTAAAAGTAACATCTTTGTTATTTAGCAATGCATAAACGTAAATATTTCCAGCAGCTACGTTAGCATTTACAGGTCTACAACAAAGTGACCATTCAAATCTCCAATCATGACATGTAGTTGGTAATGTAACTGTACCCTCAAATTTATATTCTTCTGTACATACCGTTGAGTTTGCTATACAGGATGCTGGAACTTGAACACCAGCCTGACCAACCCTATTTACAGTAAAATTACCCCCATTGTGACAGGAAGAACGATAACCAACACTTAAAGTAGTGTTCGTGAACGAAATTCCATTACAGTCTCTATAAACAGACATAAATACTTTATATTGGTTTCCTCCTAAATGAGTATAGGTAATCTCAGCAGCTGCCATGTGAGAAGCATCTACATTTTGGTTGAAACCTAAGAATGTAATTGCAATAACAAATAGTTGAAGTAAATTCTTTTTCATTTTTTTAAACCTTTGGTGTAACTTATATGATATAAGATGTAAATTTAATAAAAAAGGTTGCATCTAACATAAAATTTTTTAGAGTATTAAGGTTTGATTACTTTTGCGCTCCTTTTTAGCATTACTATAATAAATGGAAAAAATAAGAAACTTCTGTATTATCGCCCATATTGACCATGGTAAAAGTACTCTGGCAGACAGACTCTTAGAGTTCACCAAAACTGTTTCTGCAAGAGACCTACAAGCTCAGGTGCTTGATGATATGGACTTGGAGCGTGAAAGAGGAATTACCATTAAAAGTCATGCTATACAAATGAATTATGTGCACAATGGTGAGGAATATATCTTAAATTTAATTGATACTCCCGGGCACGTTGACTTTTCTTATGAAGTTTCAAGGTCTATTGCAGCATGCGAAGGTGCGTTGTTAATAGTAGATGCGGCTCAAGGTATTCAGGCGCAAACTATCTCAAACCTTTATTTAGCCATAGAACATGATTTAGAAATCATTCCTATTTTGAATAAAATGGATTTGCCAAGCGCAATGCCAGAGGAGGTAAAAGACCAAATTGTTGATTTAATTGGTTGCGATAGAGATGATATTATTCCTGCATCAGGTAAAACTGGCTTGGGAGTAGAAAAAATACTAGAAGCAATTATAAATAAAGTTCCACATCCGGTTGGTGACCCTCAGGCACCGCTACAAGCTTTGATTTTCGACTCTGTTTTCGATTCTTATAGAGGAATTAGAGCATATTTTAAGGTTGAGAATGGGGAAATTAAGAAAGGAGATAAAGTAAAATTTATTAATACCGGCAAAGAGTATTTTGCTGATGAAGTAGGTATTTTAAAACTAAAACCAGAACCAAAAAATGTGGTTAAAACAGGTGATGTTGGTTATTTAATTTCCGGGATTAAAGTGGCAAAAGAGGTTAAAGTGGGTGATACTATTACTCATGTTGATAGACCTTCCAAAGCTATTCAAGGGTTTGAAAACGTAAAACCAATGGTTTTCGCAGGGATTTACCCTGTTGACACAAGTGAATACGAAGAGTTAAGAGATGCTATTGAAAAATTACAACTGAATGACGCTTCATTAACCTTTGAGCCGGAAAGTTCTGCCGCTTTAGGTTTTGGTTTCAGATGTGGCTTTTTGGGTATGCTTCACATGGATATTATTCAGGAAAGGTTAGAGCGTGAATTTAAAATGACAGTAATTACAACTGTTCCAAACGTTTCTTACAAAGCTTATTTGAATAAAACTCCTGATGTTCCTGAGATTATTAATAACCCCTCAGATTTACCAGACCCGGCTCATTTGCATAAAGTTGAAGAACCATATATTCAAGCGCAAATTATTACGAAATCAGAGTATGTGGGTGCTATTATGAGCTTATGTATTGACAAAAGAGGTGAAGTTACCAATCAGGTTTATTTAACGACAGACAGAGTAGAGCTTACTTTTCACATTCCTTTAGCTGAAATCGTTTTTGACTTTTACGACAGATTAAAAACTATTTCAAGAGGTTATGCTTCTTTCGATTATCACCCGATTGGTTACAAAGAGTCTAAGTTAGTGAAAATGGACATTCTTTTAAATGGGGACCAGGTAGATGCGTTATCTGCTCTGGTTCATAAAGACCATGCGTTTGATTTAGGTAAAAAAATGTGCGGTAAATTGCGTGAACTACTTCCCAGACAACAGTTTGAAATTGCCATACAAGCAGCTATCGGAGCTAAAATTATTGCCAGAGAAACAGTTAGAGCTTTAAGAAAAGATGTAACCGCTAAATGTTACGGTGGTGATATTTCCAGAAAAAGAAAATTACTTGAAAAGCAAAAAGAAGGGAAAAAGAAAATGCGCCAAATTGGTAGTGTAGAAGTTCCTCAGGAAGCTTTTCTAGCAGTATTAAAAATCAACGACTAACAACATAGTCATTAGCCACCAGTTGATTAGCCAATAGTCTTTTGTCGGTTTTTTATATGCTTTAATTCAAGCCCAACTAACTTGCTAAACTTTTAACTAATTAAGTTAGTTACAGTACTCGTCAAAAGCAGCTTTTAAGTTATCTGCAATCATTTCTGCGGGTTTACCCTCAATGTTATGACGCTCAATCATGTGAACCAATTTACCATCTTTAAATAAAGCCATAGAAGGAGAAGACGGAGGATATGGTAACATGTACTTTCTTGCTTGTTGAACAGCTTCACTATCAAAGCCCGCAAAAACAGTAGTTATTTTATTCGGTTTTTTTCCATGCTGAATAGCCATTTTAGCAGCCGGCCTAGCATTTGCTGCAGCACATCCGCATACAGAATTAATAACCACTAAAACCGTTCCATCGGTTTTTGATAATACATCATCTACTTTTTCAGGAGTTAATAATTCTTCAAAGCCTACATCAGTTAAATCGGCTTTCATTGGCATAACAAGTTCTGCTGGATACATACTAATAAATTTTCGGTAAAGTTAAGAAATAAAAAAGCAATTAGTTTTGCGACCCTTGATTTAAGATATCGTCAGTTTTAGAAGATGCGTAACTAATTTTTAATGCGTTTGCTTCTCTAAGCTCTTGCTTTACATCCGTTACAATCCCCATTTCACAATCTCTATCCACTTTTAATGACACTGTCATAAGCGGTCGTTCAGCCTCCATAATTCCCTCTTTTTCTTCTTCAACAAATTGAATAATGTCTTTAGGGTTTTTAATGGCGTCATTCAACTGGATTCTAGGTGCAGTACCTAACTGTCCTTGAAGAGCAGGGATAGGAGTTCCAATATAAATATAGCTTACTAAAGATTTTCTTTCTAACTTTTGAAGTTCAGTAGCTTTTGGAATCATTACCTTAATCTTCAATTCAGTTTCTCTCATCACAGTAGTTACCATGAAGAAAAACAAAAGCATAAATACGATATCCGGCAAGGCAGCTGTAGATATTGCCTGTCCTCCTCTTTTTCCGCCTTTTTTAAATTTTGACATAGCTTCTTCCTGGTTTATTGTGGAATTTTTCCTACTTGTTTTGGTTCTGCTTCAGAAATTCGTTGAGGGTAAACATCTTTGATTGCATCTACTCTTCTAGCTGACAAATCATCCCCTTCTTTTTTCAATTCTTCTAGTCGGTCAAAAGAAACACCAAACTTACGCATTGCTTCCTCATTTCTTATTTCATTGTAAGCAGCAACTAATTCATTTTGCACCTGAATATATGTTCCGTAAGAAGTTCCTTTATCATTTTGCAAAGATATTATCTGCTTAGAAACAGGGTATCCCTGACCATAAAACTCAATATCCGTTGGCTTAAATTCAGGGAACCTTTCGTCATTCGGAACATTTTGTCTTCCAATAATAAACTCCTTGGCTCGCTCTCTTAAGTTTTTCAACTCCATCATTTCGCCTTCTACCAATAACTCATTATTAGCATTCACTAAAATACTAAAGATGTTTCTTTCTTTTACCGGTGGTGGTGGCTCAACTTCGTCCATTTTAGGAGGAAGCTGCCTCATTAATCCAGTTGGAGTATCCATAGTAGTAGTAACTAAGAAGAATATCAACAGAAGGAACGCAATGTCCGCCATTGAACCTGCATTAATTTCCGGTATGTCTCTTCTTCCCATATTCTACTTAAGCATTTTCATAACACCTGAGCCGATAGCGGCAACAACAGATATTACTAATAATATATAAAATGAAATTATTCCTGCACCGACCATTTTTGAGGTTCCTTCAGTTAATGTAAGCACATACTTAGCCGGAACTTCTGATGAAGCAACGGCATAAGAGATACCTAAAATAACTACTAAACCAATAACTCCAATTAATGCATTTTTTGCCTTTTTAATATTCCCAAGTGTATTCATTAATGAAAATCCTAAAACAGCTAATGTTGTAATAATCATCAATAAATAACACCATCTTATTAAAAGGTCTTCGGTAACTATGTCAAACATCCACAACAAAGCTAGTAGTGTAGATATTCCTCCTAGTGTCCAAAGAGAGTATTTTGAAATATTATTTACCATTCTTAGTTAGATTTATGTTTTACTAAAGCATCTACTAATGAGATAGAAGCATTTTCCATATCGTTTACAACGCTATCCACTTTTGCAATGATGTAGTTGTAAAATATTTGAAGGATAATAGCTACTATCAAACCGAATACTGTAGTTAATAATGCGATTTTAATACCGTCAGCAACTAATGAAGGAGATACGTCACCCGCAGCAGCAATGGCATCGAAAGCGTCAATCATACCGATTACCGTACCCATGAAACCAAGCATTGGTGCAAGTGCAATAAATAATGAAATCCAAGAAACGTTTTTCTCTAATAAACCCATTTGAACACTTCCGTAATTAATTACAGATTTTTCAACTGCATCAATTCCTTCTCCGGCTCTGTCTAAACCTTGATAAAAGATGCTGGCAACAGGACCTCTTGTGTTTCTGCAAACTTCTTTAGCAGCTTCAACACCGCCTGAAGCAAGCGCATCTTCAACACTACTAATTAATTTATCAGTATTAGTTGTTGCAAGGTTTAAATAAATAATTCTTTCAATACAAATTGCTAAACCTAAGATTAAACAAATTAATACAATCCCCATGAAGCCGGGACCACCTTCTATGAATCTGTTTTTAATCGTTTGATGAAAGCTTAATTCTTCTTGAGGTATTTCTTCCGCAGCAGTATTAGATGCTTCAGCCGCAG
>CALALS010000290.1 GCA_937925525.1 uncultured Flavobacteriales bacterium
ATGGCAATTATTACTACCCAAAATTGTTGCGCTATTATTTAGCACTTGATTATCCACTTACCACATCTGAATATCGCTATTTATATTACGGTTATGTATTTCATAAAAACTACCAACCTTTAGAGCCGAGCAAAGATGAAACACAGTTTTTTGAATACATAAAAACCGACAAAGTTGCCGATGCCATAAAACTTGGTTATACATTATTGGAAAACGAGCCTGACAATCTTGATGTAGTGGCTAACTTAAGTAATTTGCTTTTAATAAGCGGCAACCCAAGCAAATGTAACGTTCTAAAACAGCATTATTTTGGGTTGTTAAGCGCCATAGAATCTTCCGGAGATGGTCTGCAAAATGAAAATGCTTTTCATTTAATATTCCCGAAAGACCAATATCAAATTTTGTTTAGTAGAGGTTTAGAAAAAACGAAAAGTGATTTAGAAACTTTAACTGAAAAAGTGATAGTAAAAACTCCAAATTCATACAACATAGAAGCTTTATACTTTGATATTTCTTACCCAATTTCTTTTGGAGTAAAATAATTTTTTACCAAACAAACTCAACTGTTTGTTTCAGTTCCTTATTTAAACTTAATGCTACCGGGCAGTTTAAAGCGGCAACTTTCAGCATCTTTTTTTGTTCATCAGAGTAATTATGTTTTCCCATAGTAATGATAATTTTTACTTCCTCTACCCTTCTAGGATTCGAAGCCATTATTTTTTCAATTTCAGCAGATGCTCCTTCAATACTAAAATTATTTTTATTGGCGTTAATTCCCATAATACTTAACATACAAGCAGCCAATGAAGTGGCTAATAAATCAGTAGGAGAAAAAGCCTCACCCTTTCCATGATTATCTTTGGGCGCATCTGTAATTAATTTATTACCAGACTGGAGATGAGTGGCTTCAGTTCTAAGTTCTCCTAAATAGTTAATCGACATTTTAGTCATAAATATTGTTTTAGCGGTTATTTTTATACTTTCACTACATGAACAAACGTTTCTTACTTTTTGTTTATAAACAAGGTATATAATTCGTACATTTGTTTCTAGAAATGCAAAGATACATCATTGTCATACTATTTGGTTTAGTTCCATTTCTTAATTACTCGCAAGATATTGTTTTTGATGATGGTAGAACCATTTTCACTTCTGAAATGGCAGGCGGAGCATTTATCCATTCCGGTGGTTGGGGTGTGAATTTCAGATATGGGCAATATAAAGGTGCATTTAAAAAATTAGTTTACGAAGGTGAGCTAACCGGTATGCGACATCCTAAAGAAATTAAAACTTACAACCCTGTTTTAGACAATAACTTGAGAGGTTATTATTATGGCAAAAGAAATTCACTTACCCTTCTCAGAGGTTCTGTAGGTTATCACAAGTCCATATATAGCAAACAAAATAGCAAAGGAGTTGAAGTAAACTATTTGTTGCACGGTGGTTTAACTTTAGGCTTTTTAAAACCTGTTTATCTAACTATTGGTACTCCCGGTCGTTCAGACTCCTACAAAGAAGAAAAATATGACCCGGAAAAACACAACATAGGAAATATTATTGAAAGAGCGCCTTGGTATTATGGAATGGACGGAATAAAATTATTGCCTGCAGGATATGCTAAGTTTGGTCTTAACTTTGAATATGCCACTGAATCAAAAAATATAAAAGCGTTAGAGGTTGGAACTATGTTTGACGTATTTCCAAGACCCGTTGAAATAATGGCAGATACCAGAAACAGACAAGTTTATTTTTCGCTTTACTTGAACTTATTAATCGGTTCTAAAAAATCTTACGGACAATAATATGGAAAGTGCTGAAGGAACAATTGTAAAAGAAGAAAAGAAATTTCAAAAAAAACCAGATTGGCTAAGGGTTAAACTTCCTATTGGCGAAGAATTTGCCAAAGTAAGAAACATCGTTGACAAACATAAGCTTCATACGATTTGTCAAAGCGGAAATTGCCCTAATATGGGAGAATGCTGGGGAGCAGGAACGGCAACTTTTATGATTTTAGGAAACATCTGTACCCGTTCATGCGGATTTTGCTCTGTTGCCACCGGAAAACCACTTCCCGCAGATTGGGGAGAACCTATGAGAGTAGCTAACTCCGTAAAATTAATGAAAGTAAAACACTGTGTTATTACTTCAGTTGACAGAGATGACCTAGAAGATGGCGGCTCTGAAATCTGGGCGCAAACCGTAAAAACCGTCAGAGAGGTTAGCCATACCACCACTATGGAAACCCTAATCCCTGACTTTAAAGGTGAATGGCACAATTTACAACGAATAATTGATGTGGCACCAGAAATAGTATCTCACAACCTTGAAACCGTAAGAAGACTAACTAAGCAAGTGAGGATTCAAGCAAAGTATGATAGAAGTTTAGAGGTTTTAAGAAGATTAAAAGAGGGCGGTATGAAAACCAAAAGCGGAGTTATGTTAGGATTAGGAGAAAGAGAAGACGAAGTACTTGAAACTATGGAAGATTTAAGAAGTGTGGGGTGTGATGTGTTAACACTTGGTCAATACTTACAACCAACCTTAAAACACTTACCCGTTGCTGAGTTTATAAAACCGGAAGTCTTCAAAAAATATAAGGAAATAGGACTTGAAATGGGCTTTAGATTTGTAGAAAGCGGACCATTAGTTCGTTCCTCATATCATGCTGAAAAGCATTTATTTTAACCGATAATTGAAAAATAAAGACCGTTCCTTAAACAAGGCTTTTAAAAACACAATATTTTGTGGAATTTAGTCAAGTTAATTTTAGGATAATTTTAAGAGTATTCTTAATTTAACGCCCAATTACAAATAAAAAAAGATAAAACATTGATTATGAATAGATTGTTACTTGGTGTTGCTGGTTTAAGTTTACTTACTGGCGCTGTAGTCTTAAATCAGATGAATTCTTCAGAGCAAACATCTGTCTATCAACCCAGAATAAATGCTGAACAAGCAAATTTAAATGGTCACATAGAATACTTAAAGATGTTAAGAGCTAATCCTGCAACCGGAGAAGTTAGTATGGATGAGTATATGAAAGCATACTTTGATGTGCTTAAAATGAAAAAAAATAAATCACTTGGTATTCAATGGGAAGAAATGGGCCCTGATGATGTGGGTGGTAGAACAAGAGCTTTTTTAATTGATAAAACAAATCCCAATAAATTTTGGGCAGGAAGTGTAGGAGGTGGATTATATGTTTCTACAAATGCGGGTGCTTCATGGACACCAGTCAGCGATCTAGCTGATAATCTTGCTATATCCTCAATTGCCCAGTTAGATAACGGTAGAATTTTTGTTGGAACAGGTGCATCTTTTGAAAACCCAATGGGTACAGGAGGTTCAGGATCTTTAGGAGCAGGCTTATATGAAGTCACTGGAAATTCATTAACTCAAATAGAAGGTTGCTCTACTATTCCTTGTAATATTGTAAGTGGGGATTACTCATATATCAATGATTTAAAAGCACTCGGTAACAGATTGTTTGTAGCTACAGGAAGAGGGTTAAGAGTTTTTGACTTTGTAAATGCCCCCATTAATCCAATTGAATTAGCGCCTGGAATACCACTAACTGTTGGTTGTCAATCAATTGATATCCATAAAGATGGGACTGTAATCGCTTCGTTTGGTTCATCTGTATATGTATCTAGCAGTGGGAATTTTGGAACTTTTAATACAAAAACAACTTTTTCTGGTGCATCAAGAACAGAAGTTGCTATTGCTCCATCAAACTCAAGTTATATATATGCTTCATCTACAACTGGTAGTAACGGAGGTTGTTTAAGTGCAATCAGACAATCTAGAGATAAAGGTGTTACTTGGACTGTATTACCTCACGGTCCTTCAGGAACAGGGACAGATCCATTTGCTCAAACAACTGGGGGAGGTTGTCAAGGAGGATATGATAACACAATTGCTGTAAACCCAAAAAATCCTGGATTTATATTGGTTGGAGGAATACAACTTTGGAAGTGGGTTGAAAGTTCAACAAAGGGAGTTGGACAATGGACTAGAGCTGCTGTAACTGCACCCGATGCTCCTCAAAACATATTTTATGTTCATGCTGATAAACATAGAATTGTATGGAAAGACTCATCAACTGTTTTTGTAGCATCCGATGGTGGTATCGGAAGATCAATTGATGCTGGAAACACATGGTCAACGATGAATTATCAATATAATGTAACTCAATTTTATAGTGTGGCTACCAATGCTATTGCATGGTATGGTGGTGGTACACAAGACAATGGTTCAAGAATTACTGCTCCGGGATTAACTAATTCCACACATAAAGGCTCTATAGAGATATTAGGAGGTGATGGTTTTGATTTTGATTTTGGAAATCTAACGGGTATTGCATTTGCCACATTATATTTCGGAGCAATAAATAGAATTGAATCCGGTGGTTCCGGTGGTAGTATTTGGGATGCTGAGCTTGATGCTCTTTGTGGAGGCGGTAGTTGTGCGCCATTTCACACTGTAATTAGATACTGGGAATCATTTAACAACCCGAACTCGAAAGATTCTGTGGATATTATTGCTTCCCAAAATTATGCTCCAGGCTCTCAAATAACATATCCTTGCGCGCATACTGATAGTATTACTTTTACTGCTACGCTTCCAAGCGGAGCAAGTCAAGGTGACACACTTAGATTACCGGATTATGCTCAATCTAGGTTAGCATTTAATACTACCTCAGGTGGTTCTAAAATTTGGTTATTAAGAAGTGCTGGAAATCTTCAACTAAATCCAGAATGGGATTTAATAGGTGACAACACTAATGGTTTTAGTGGTACAGCTGAGTGTATGGAGTTTTCTGAAGACGGAAACCACTTATTTGTTGGAACAAGCAATGGAGTTGTATATAGGTTTTCAGGTTTAAACAATGCTTACGATTCTTCTACCACTGATATAAGAAGCTCCATGACTGCCGTTACTTTAACCAATATTGGTTCTTTCGGAAGAGTAGTAACAGGTATTGCCGTTGATCCCAATAATGCTAATAATATTATCATTACATTAGGTAACTATGGCTCTTCTGCATACGTGTATAGAAGTATAAACGCAGCTACAACTGTATCTTCATCAGGTAATTTTACTTTAATACAAGGTGGTGGTACTACTAGGTTACCAAACATGCCCGTTTATGATGCTGTAATTGACCAAACTGATAAAAACAAAGTATTATTAGCTACTGAATGGGGGGTGTTTAGCACAAATCAAGCTTTTTCTTCTGCATCTCCTCAATGGTTTGACGAAAGTTTTGCTCACGTACCTTCGTTTGAAATTAGACAACAGACACTAAGTTGGAAACATGCCTGGAATCCTCAAGAAATTGTGGTAGGCACACATGGTAGAGGAATATGGAGAACAAGTAGTTTGGTTAGTGTGAAAGACAACACTCAAACTAATATTTCTAATTCACTGGTAAGCGAAATTAAAGTTTACCCTAATCCAATGATTAATAACGGAACAATCGCTCTTAACTTAGTTAACCAATCTAATAAAGGAGTAATTAAAGTTTACAACATCAATGGCTCTGTAGTTAAAACTATTGAAACTGGTTTCTTAACGAAAGGAAATCATAAATTTAACATTGATGCTAATCAGTTCCCTACCGGTTCTTACATTATAGTATTTGAAGGTGAAACTGAAAAAGCTTATGCTAAGTTTGTTAAAGCAAACTAATCGTTAAATAATATTTTACCCAAAGGCAGTCTTTTATGGCTGCCTTTTTTATTTTCGTAAAAAATTAAGGTATGATAAAAGTAGCTATTAATGGTTTTGGAAGAATAGGAAGAACTTTCACCAGAGTTATAGAAGGAAATAAAAACATTCAGTTAGTAGCCGTTAATGATTTGGCTGATGCCACAACGCTATCACATTTGCTAAAGTATGACAGTATTCATGGAAAATTTAAAAGTGAAGTAATGCCCGGTGATAAAAGCATTATTATCGGAAGTAATGAAGTAAGGCTTTATAATGAAAAAGACCCTGGGCAACTTCCCTGGAAAGAATTAGGAATAGATATTGTTGTTGAAAGCACAGGTATATTTAAGTCTAGAGAATTAGCCAATAAACACATTACTGCCGGAGCCAAAAAAGTAATTATCTCTGCTCCACCAAGCGGTAGTGACATTAAAACAGTTGTTTTAGGAATTAACGATGATATATTAACTGCTGATGAAATTATTTTATCAAATGCTTCATGTACCACAAACTGTGCAGCACCTATGATAAAAATTATAGATGAGCTATGTGAAATAGAAAGCGGTTACATCACTACCGTTCACTCATACACCGGTGACCAAAGATTGCTTGACGCACCACATAAAGATTTGAGAAGGGCCAGAGCAGCAGCATGTTCCATTGTTCCTACCTCAACAGGAGCCGCCAAAGCTATTACTAAAATATTTCCACACTTAGATAATAAACTTGGAGGCTGTGGAATTAGAGTCCCGGTTCCTGACGGCTCATTAACAGATATTAGTTGTATTGTGAAAAAGCCGTTAAGTATAGAAGAGCTTAACAAAGCTTTTGAAAATGCATCAAACAATGAATTGAAGGGTATATTACAATACACGAGTGAGCCCATAGTATCTATAGATATAGTTGGAAATTCTCATTCATGTGTAATAGACTCATTGCTTACAAGTGTAATTGGAGATATGGTAAAAGTGGTAGGATGGTATGATAATGAATATGGATATTCAAGCAGATTAGCTGACTTGGTAGAAAAAATTGGATAGTAAATTATCCTTCATATTTTTTTAACAGCAATTCATTTCCATCAAACACGGCATAGTTACACTGAGTCATCCACTCACCTAGATTGATGTAACGGCTATTTTCTTTAATAGCAATATCTAATGCTAAATGTCTGTGACCAAATATGAAATAGTCAAAATGCTTTTCCTTGATTTTATCTTTGCAAAACTGAACCAACCATTCGTTTTCTTCTCCCAAAAATTTCTCATCTTTTGCCATATTAACCGCTCTGCTTTTTCCTGAAAAATAATCTGCTAAACCAATACCAAAATTAGGATGTAAACGAGCAAACAACCATTGACAAACTTTGCTTGAGAATACTTTCTTTAAGAATTTATACTTATGATCTCCGGGACCTAAACCATCACCGTGCCCGATATAAAAGCCCTTTCCATTATAAATTCTTTCAATTGGTTTTCTGTAAAGTGTTGCGCCTATTTCTTTTGGGAGATAATCAAAAATCCACATGTCATGATTTCCGGTAAAAAGATAAAGTTTTATTCCTTTATCAGAAAGTTCCGCCAGCTTACCCAGCAGCCTCACGTAACCTTTAGGAACGGCCTTTTTATACTCAAACCAAAAGTCAAATAAATCTCCTACTAAGTAAATTTCATAGGCATCTTTTTCAATTTCGGATAACCACTTTACTATCTTCTTTTCCCTAACTAAACTAGTTTCATAATCAGGAGCTCCAAGATGAAAATCGGAAGCGAAATAAATCTTTTTGTTAGCCGGTATCTGAATATCTTTCTGCATTAATTTTTTAAACAATTACATTTCAAAATTTCGAAGCATTCTAAATGGTTTAATTTTATTCAGATGTAAGGTAAATCTTATTTTTTCGGCATAAGTTAAACTACTTAAATCACTTGATAAATAAATAGGGAAATAAACCTGAAACACATCTCTTACCACCGTTAACTCTGCTCCAAAATGATAGATAGGGTCACTTACATCATCTACTAAATCACCCGAAGAATCAACAATTTCGTTGGCTGCTATGGCAAAGTCTCCGTAAATAGCCAATGGTAATTTAGGAATAGCTGCTTTTATATTAATTGCATTCAACCATCTGTTAACGTAACCCACATTGGTAAATTGCTTAAAACCACCTTCATTAAATATCATTTGTTGGCTAAGAATTCCATTGGTTTCATTTCGACCAAACAATAAATTATCAAACTTATAATCACTATTACCACTAACTCCAATGTTAAATCTTGCATCCGCATTATCGTTGTATAAAAATCTACCAATGTAAAACCTCACATCTACACCGTTTCTTTTCTTTTTATACTTGAATAAGAAATCTGCTTCTATTCCTGCTTTCACAAAATCTGCTCCTTGCTCCACACTTAAATTAGCGTGATAAGGATTAATTGCGTCTTTGCTTTCAATATTAAACTTCAATTCATTCACGTAATAGTCGATTGAACCTAAGTTATACTTCTGAATAGCTAAATCATAAATTTCCGTTTCTTGTTGAACAAATACATATCTATAATTAATCGAATAATCTAACTTTCTTCTTGGGTCTCTTTTATTAAAAAGGAAATCAAAGCCCGGAGCTATTTTGTTATAATTTAAAGGCGTGTTGTAATTATATTGGTTAAAACGTTGGGCTTCTAAGTTTACATCAATATTCTCAAACAACTTTTCAGGATAAATATGATAAGTAGCATAACCAAGCCCCACAATATCAGAGCTACCAAATCCGTACATCGGCATTACAGAATACTCAAATCTTTTGGAAGGAAAAACGGTGTTGTAAAATGCAATACCAGCCATAAAGTTATCGTAAGCATTATACCCAACCACAGGTGTGAAAAACAATTGCGTTCTGTCAGGGTTTTCTATGCTTCCTAAAAACTGAAGGCGCAATGGTTCAGTTCGTTTAAAAATTCCTTTCGTTTTTAGTGTGTTGTTATTCTGATTGATTTCAGGAATTACGTACTCACCATCAATTTTAAGCTTTTTATAATCTCCCTTCGGAAACTTTACCCAATTGGTTTTATCTGTTAGCGGTTCATACCAGATAGTATTAATTACAGAATCTTTTGTCATGGAAGAGATAGAAAAAGGTCCGTTCACCTCTCCTTTATTTTTAATTTTCACTAAATAATTCTCAGGATTTGCCGTATCTTTTTTTGTTCTTCTAATTGAAAAGTCAATAGTGTTGGTGGTAGGGATAATTTCTTCAAAAATCCATTTTAAATCCTTTCCACTTATTTCTTCAAAAACAGCCTGCAAATCTTCAGGTTGTGGATGTTTAAATTTCCATTTTTCAAAATAAGCCTGCATACATTTATCAAACATTTCTTCTCCTAAATAGCCTTTCAGATAATCAAACACAATGGCAGACTTCATATAAACAATAGCTCCATAATTAATATCAGTATAATCTTCAGATGGAAAATCCATGGGTTGGTCTTGACATTTTCTCGCACTAAATAAGTAAGCATATTGCCGCATTGCTTTGTGAGGGTAATGACTAACGTTAAGCGTTTTAAATGGAAAACCGGAGACATCTCTAGTGCCTAAAAGGTTGTTGTCAGGATATTTAGTTTGAATGTATCTCATCTCATTAAATGAGTTAATCCCTTCATCCATAAAGGCATGGTCGCGCTCATTACTTCCTAAAATGCCATAAAACCAGTTATGACCAACTTCATGCATGATAACCGTTTCCAAAGAAAATGCAGTACCCGACTGACCAATAACCGTAATGTTTGGATATTCCATTCCGCCACCGGCACTTAAAGCGCCATCTACCGCTGTTACATGATTATACGGATAATCACCATTCCAAAGAGAATAGTAGTAAGTTGCATCGTTTATATATTCAATGCTATTTTTCCATAAGTCAGCTTCGTTATTGGTAAACATTGCCCAGGTAGTCACTTTTCTTTTAGAGAGAGGTAATTCTACTTCTCCTTTCAATACATGATATCTTTTATCTGCAAACCAGGCAAAGTCATGCACTTTTTCCTGATGAAAGTGTAATGTCTTTTTCTCAGCGGATGATTTAGGAAAACTCATATCATTCGGGAAAGACTTTATTTTGGCGGTTGAATCTGCTTTAGCATTTAACCATGCTAATTCTTTTTCTCCATTCACTAAATCGCCTGTTGCTCCCACCACATAATTTTTTGGTGTAGTAATATACACATCATACGTTCCGAATTCTGAGTAAAACTCCCCCTGATTTAAGTAAGGCATTTCATGCCATCCGTCTTTATCATAAACTGCCGGTTTAGGATACCATTGAGTTATTTGATACTGTTGCTCTATATGTCCTAATCTTGAGAAAATACCCAATGGAATTTTTACTTTAAATGGCGTAGATATTTTAATGGACTGACCGGGTTCTAAGTTTTGATTTAAGTAAACCTTACATATATCAATGTCATTTTCATAAATCCAGCTTAATTTATTTCCTTCAGTGGTAAAATCAATTTTATCAATGTAACCTCTATCAATATCATCAGAATAATAAAACTTAGTATCGCCTGATTCATATAACTGTTTGGCGAGTGCCGTTTCGTCATTTTTATAAGCGTTTGGCCAAAGATGAAAGTAGAGATAATCTAATGTTTCAGGTGAATTATTTTTATAATCGATAGTAATACGACCATTTAATGTATGATATACATCATCCAGCTCAACATGAATTTCATAGTTTACGTCTTGCTGAAAGTATTCTTCCTTTTTTTGAGCGAAAGAGCATACAAATGAAAACGTAAGGAGAAGTAAAACAAGTATTCGCATAATTGAATTATTAAGCTGCTAAGATAAGGTTTTCAATAAACAAAAAAGCCGAAGGAATCCTTCG
>CALALS010000291.1 GCA_937925525.1 uncultured Flavobacteriales bacterium
TCATCCAGCGAAAATTCTTTTTTGATACCCAAAGGCGCTAATAGCTTCAAGTTTAATTGCGATTCGTGTAACTCAGATTTTTTTCGGGTAAAGTTGAGGTAATGTGTCATTTTTCCTAAATGGAAAACCTTTCTGGCGGTGCCTATTCTGGCGGTAATGTTTGCTTGTTTAGCTGCTTTAGCAATTATTTTGTTAGGGAAAACATGAATAATACAGTCGGCTTGATAAGGGGCAAGCGGGTTTTCTGTGTCGTTTATTTCATCCCAGTTAATAAATTCATCCACATGTTTACTAAGGGCAACAATGGGTTTTGTGTAGGTTTTTCCTAAAAACAAAATGGTGGCGTCAGGAAATTTTTCTTTTAAAACACCCGCCATAGGTAAGGTGAGCATCACATCTCCAATGCTGTCGGTTCTGCTAATGATGATTTTTTTAGGAGGCTGAACCATGAAGCTGTTTTAGTTTTTCATACTTTAAAGAAACTGCTTTAGCGGAATATTTGGCAATGTTCCATCCGGCTTTTCCGTCTAAAAAACCAAGCTTTAAAATGTAAGTAGAAAAGAATTTAAAAGCACCGCCAAAAAGTAGTTTCATGGCGCTTGGCTTTTTTCCGTCTAACTTCATTTGTTGAGCGTGTAGCGTAGAATATTTTTCAATTCTTTCTAGGTGTTCTTCTACGCTGTGGTAGGAATAGTGCAGTAAATCTCCGCTAAGGTGTTTGTTGGGGAGGGAGGCATCTGTCTTTAACGTTTCATGTACAAAGTCGCCTTCCCAGTGTGTATTGTTTTTGGGAAAAATTCTGATTTTTTTGTCGGGATACCAGCCACCGTGCTTTACCCAGGCACCACAATAATTGGTCAGTCGGTTCATGGAATAGTTGCCGTCAAAGCCATGTAACTTTTCTTTAGTAATAGCAGCTTTCAGTTCTTCAGAAGGAACTTCATCGGCATCTACCGAAAATATATAATCGTATTGAGCCTGACTGTTGGCAAAGTTTTTTTGCCGAGAATAACCTTCCCACTTGTGTTCAATAAACCTTACTTCACTAAATGATTGACAAATAGACTTGGTTTTATCAAAAGAAAAAGAATCTACCACAATTATTTCATCGACAATATCCAGCAAGCCTTCAATGCAACGCTTGATGTTTTTTTCTTCGTTAAAAGTGATTATAATTGCCGAGAGTTTGTGGTTCATTACTGCAAAGAAAGCAAAACACAATTAAAGTGTTTAGAAGAAACCGTAAATATTAGCAATTAGTGCGAAACAAATAGTCTAAAGAAAGCACATCCCATTCTTGCGGTAGGTAAAGTAAAATGGCAATAAGGATTAGTCTGGGAAAAAACAATTGCATGTCCCACATAGGTTTTATCATGCTAAAGGCAATAGTAACAATTACTATGTCAACGCCTAGAAACAACAAGGTAATGTTTTTAAACAAACCAAGAATTAGTAATGCACCGCCAATCAGTTCTACATAAGAAGTAAAAAAAGCGCTTAACGATAAAATGCCTTTGGGAACTTTAATTTTTCCTAGTTGAACCTGAAAAGATTCTGTTACACCTTTCATCCCCACTCTAAAAACTTTGTCATAGCCTTGAAAAATAAAAAGAATGCCTAGCACCAGCCTTAACAATAGAGATAAAACAGCTTCATTATTAATACACTCAAGCAACTTTTCCATTGACAAGTTAAATTTACAACAGAGCAATGATACGAATTTCCCTTTGAAACAAACGATTAGTAGGAGTGATAAAAGTCAGGATTTCATCTGATTTAATACATTTGCACAAAATTTTTAGAATGTCAGAAGTAAGAGTAAGATACG
>CALALS010000292.1 GCA_937925525.1 uncultured Flavobacteriales bacterium
TGGTTCGTTTGATGCTTTTAAAGAAGCTTTTAGTAAAGCTGCGGCTACAAGGTTTGGTTCTGGTTGGGCATGGTTATGTGTTCACTCCGGTGGAAAACTTGAGGTTTGTTCGTCTGCAAATCAAGACAACCCATTAATGCCGGGAATTGGCTGCGGAGGATTTCCTATCTTAGGATTAGATGTTTGGGAACATGCTTATTACTTAAACTACCAAAACAGAAGACCTGATTACATTAATGCTTTTTTTAATGTAATTAATTGGGGTGAAGTATCTAAACGATTTGCTGCAAATAAATAATATCTAACTAATAAAACTAAAAGGCTGTCTCAAAAGGGATGGCCTTTTTAATATGAAAGCTTTATTCTTCTCTTTTTTTGTAATATTAATTGTCCCAAGCTCCTTTGGACAAGATGTATACGCTAATAGCCAAGAAGTTGAGTTAGTAGATAGTTTGTTAGAAGAAGCTGATGAAACTGTTTTACTTTTAGAGGAAACTACACCAAAACATCGCAAACTAAAAGCAGCCATCTTTACTCTGTTGTTAGGTCCATTTGGGGCGCATAGACTTTATTTAGGTACGGATTTTAAAGTTCCTTTATTTTATTCATTAACACTTGGTGGCGGCTTAGGTATTATACCTCTAATTGACTTTTTTCACATCATCTTCAGTAAAGATTTTGAGGCTTACTTAAACAATCCAAAGTTTTTTATGTGGATAAACGATACTGATTAATTTAAAAATACTTTATACATTTGCTGCGCATTAAAAAGGGGGATTAGCTCAGCTGGCTAGAGCGCTTGCATGGCATGCAAGAGGTCACCGGTTCGACTCCGGTATTCTCCACCAAGCCTCAATAAACTATTGGGGCTTTTTTATTTAACAATGAATTTATACTTTTAGTAAATGAAAAAGAGCGCTTTAGTTTTTTCTCTTATTATTTCAACAGTAATTCTGTTATCTTCTTATTCTCTTTTTAAAAAAGAACAGGTAAAAGATTCTGATAAAGTATTGGATATATTAGTTGAGTTGGGTTATAAGAAGCCTCTTCATTACAAACCTTACTCATCTCTTGATAAAGATAAAATTCAAAAAGGTAAAGAACTGGTAACAATAGGCTATACTACTGACCAAAATGGAAATAAAACTAAAATTCAATCAAAACATTTTTTGTGTACTGACTGTCATAATGTTAAACAAGAAGATCCTGATTTGAGATATAGCAATCCTGACACAAGATTGCATTATGTTGCAAAGCATGATATAAAATTTTTACCTGCTACAACTTTATATGGAATAGTAAATAGAGAAACATGGTATAATGATGATTATCAAAAAAAATACGGTAGCTTAGTTACTCCAGCAAAAGACACTTTGATAAATGCTATTCATCTTTGTGCGGTTCAGTGTTCGCAAGGAAGAGAGCTAGAAAAATGGGAAATGGATGCTGTAGTAGAATACTTCTTAAGCATTGGGTTTAATGTAAGCGACTTAAACCTTACAGAACAAGAAAAGGAGAAAATAGGTAATGCACTAAAATCTAATTCAAAACAAACAGAGGCAATTGACATTATTAAGTCAAAATATATAGATTACTCACCCGCTACTTTTCTTGACCCTATACCAAAAGATAAAAGAGAGTTAGGTAAAAATGGAAATGCAGACAACGGAAAGTTAATTTTTGAATTGAGCTGTCTAACTTGTCACAATGAAGAAGGAGTAACTAACTATAAGTTAAATAAAAGTACGCTAACATTTCAACATTTAAAATTCTGGGCAAATACCAATAAACACTATTCAATTTATGAAATTACAAGAAAAGGAACTTATGCCATGATCGGTTATAACGCTTTTATGCCAAATTATACTCTTGAAAGATTAAGACACCAACAACTAGAAGACTTAATGGCTTATATTAATCTAAAAAATGAAAACTAATACTCTTATGATTTATAAAAAACATATTCTAGTTATTTCTTTTTTATTTGGCTTTATAGCTTTGAAATCTCAAGATGCAGAGCCGGTTTATCATACATTTAATTCTACTAGAGTAATAAACGCCCATAGTACAGAAACATTATGGAAAAAAGAATTAGACTTTAGAGTAGGTCATCGTTTCGGAGATATTGCCGGAGCAGCAGGTGGAGTTCAGTCAGCGTTTGGTTTAGATAATTCCTCCGATATTAGCATTGGTTTTGAATATGGATTAACGAATGATTTAGACATTGGGCTTACTCGATATAAAGGAGCAGGACCATACACACAACTATTTGAAGGTTACGCAAAGTATAAGTTTATCAGGCAAACATCTAAAACCCCTGTTTCATTAGTAGGTATTGCAAAAGTTTATACTACCGGCATGAATGCATCTACTGACAGCACCTCAGCCAATTACTTTACAGAGTACGCACATAGAATGTCTTATGCTTATCAATTAATTTTAGCAAGAAAATTCTCTGAAAGATTTTCATTTCAAATAATGCCTACCTACGTTCACAGAAATTTTGTAGCATTTGATGATGCCAATGACAGAATTGCTATGGGAGCTGGTTTTAGGTTTCAAGTCACCAAACTAATTGGCGTTATTGGTGAATACCATTATGTATTAAAAGATGATGGCTTAGCCATGAGTGAACAACTTAAAGACCCCATTGGCTTAGGAATAGAATTTAATACGGGAGGACATGTTTTTCAAGTAAACTTTACCAATTCAAGAGGTTTTAGTGAGGTTCAATATATCTCTGCAACAACATCTGATATTACAGATGGAGAATATCGTTTAGGCTTTACTATTTCAAGAATTTTTAAGCTATAACTTACTGAATAGAAGGAGAGTTTTTCTTGGCTCTTTCTTTAGCATCGTAAAACCGTAATGAAATCATCAGTTCATGAGTTCCGGTGCTGTAGTTTCTAATATTGGTTAATGTATAATCATAGGAATAACCTACTGAAATATTTTCTGCAAATGTATAACCTATCATTCCGCTAATGGCGTCCATATATCTATAACCAAAGCCTAACCAAACTTTTTCTGCATATATTCCTCTTACATTCAACTCGTATTGAACAGGGACAGGCGATACCATTTTTACCATGGCAGTAGGTTCAATTTGAATGTCATCGGCTACATCAAACTTATACCCCCCCATAAAAAAGAAATGATTTGACAATCTTCCGGTAGGATTAATTCCATCTTCAAAAAACTTAATTCTATTTCTAAATAATTGTGGTGCTGATGCTCCCACAAACCATTTATCTGAATAATAATGGAAACCAAAGCCTGCATCAGGAATAAGAGCCGATTGAACTCCTCCGGTAATAATGTTATCTCCTTGATCTTTTAATGTAATTTTAGAACCATCAATCATAAACTGAAGTAAGCCGGCACTTAAACCTAAACCTAACTTTGTGTTTTCAGTTACTTTTAAATGATAGGTATAAGAAAAATATCCTCCGGTTCTTCTTGTAGGTCCAACATGATCCGTAAATATATAACCTCCTAGACCAACTTTATTATTTGGTGTTGGTCCATTAACACTTAATATGTAAGTTCTGGGAGCATCAGTTATTCCCTCCCATTGATATCGATAATTTGCTTTACCAATAAAGAAAGGCTTGCTTCCGGCTACGGCAGGGTTTATCACATAATCATTCAATAAATACTGGCTATATTGAGGAAGTTGTTGTGCATTAGCAACTGCAAAACCAAAAACTAATATTATTCCTAACAGCTTCTTCATTACCTCATTATAGTTATTGGTCCCGTAAATGGTTTCACTCCTTCTTCATTTGGCTCAATTATGTAATAATATGTTCCTACAGGAAGTGGTTTGCCTTTAAAGGTTCCATCCCAATCGTTTTTATAGTCTTCTGATCGATAAAGCATTTCTCCCCATCGGTTATAAATTTCAACTACTGCATTAGGATATTGCTCAATAAAGCTAATCACCCATGTATCATTCTTTCCGTCACCATTTGGTGAAATACCATCAGGGAATTTAATTTGAGGAATTACCTCAATAGTAACAGAGTCATAACCTACGCAGCCATCCGGTGAAATTACTGTTAAATAATAGGTAATCGTTGAGTCCGGTGTACTGGTTGGGTTAGCAATTGTAGAGTCTGTCAACCAAGTTGGAGGAGACCAGAGATAAGAATTGCCACCTGAACCACTCAGTTGAACCGAATTCCCTTTTATAACTTTAGTATCAGGACCTGCATCAGCATTAACAGCAGGGTTTACCGTAATACATATCGTGTCATAATCATCACACACCGTATTAGTGGCATATAAAACATAACAATGTGTTCCTGCAGGTAAAGCACCAAGATTAACTGACAAGCTACTGCCTAAAGACGTATTGGAAGGTAATTCAAACCATTCAAAAGAAGTTTGACCTTGAACAAACCCATTTAACATTGCAACTTCACCAAAACATAAAGTAGTGTCATTTCCTGCATCAGCAATAACGGTATCTTGTGCTCCAACGTTAAACGTCAAACTAGCTGTACAACCATTTGCATCTGTAACGGTAACTGTGTTAGAACCAAAACATAATCCTCCTGCAAGTTGAGTTGACTGACCACTAGGCGTCCAGTTATAAGAGAATGGACCCACTCCACCAGTAAAGAAAACATTTCCTACTCCATCACATGCTCCACTACAGCTTACATCAATAACCGACACACTGTCTATTAGTAAAGGATTAGGCGCATTAACAGATATACTATCAACCACTGAACAACCATTTGCATCAGTAATGGTAACAATATATGTTCCAGCACATAAGTTGCTTATAGATGGTGTGGTTTGGCCGCCAGGAGACCATAAATAAGTATAGACAGGTGTGCCTCCATTGGCATTTACAAGCGCTGTTCCATTACAATCATTTGCACAAAGAATGTTCGTAGCACTTATGTTTGATTGTATCTGTGTTGGTTCATTAACTGTATCTGTTAATACCGTTATACAATTATTAACATCTCTGATAATTACATTATAAATTCCGGCACAAAGACCTGTTGCTGTTGCAGTGGTTTGTGCGTTAGGGTCATCCCATAGATAAGTATATGGAGGATTTCCTGAGGTAATGTTAACTGAAATTGAACCATTACAAGTTCCAAAACAACTTGCATCTTGAGCAGTAGTTGTAGCAACCGGTCCATTATTATTACTTAATCCAAAAGTAAAGTTTGCTGTACAACCATTAGCATCTGTAATAGTAACACTATAAACACCGGCACAAAGACTACTGATGGTTTGTGTGGTTTGACCGCCAGGAGACCACAAATAAGTGTAAGGACCTGTTCCTCCGGAAGGTGCCAAGGTTATGACTCCATCACAAATTCCACAGTTAGGATTTGTAGTAACAGGGTTAGCTAATATTTGAGATGCTTCTGTAATGGTTACACTGTCAATAGATGTACAGCCGTTAGCATCAGTAACAGTAACCGTATATGTTCCTGCACATAAGTTAGTTATGTTTTGAGCAGTAGAAGAATTACTCCACAAATATGAATAAGGTGCGGTTCCGCCTGTAGGATTAGCCGTAGCAGAACCATTACAAGAGCCAAAACAAGTTGCATTTCCAAGTACGGAAGGGTTGGCAACTAAAACTGCAGGTTCATTAATTACTACAGTCGATGAGCCAGAGCAGTTATTTGCGTCCGTAGCAGTAACTGTATAATTTCCAGCACAAAGATTGATGGCTGTTTGAGTTAACTGCCCGACAGGCGACCATGAATAGCTATACGGAGATGTTCCTCCACTTGCTAATGCAGTGGCGTTACCATTACAATCTCCATTACAAAGAACATCTACAGAGCCTAAAATTGCTACATTTAAAGGAGAGGACACAATTGTAACCGTATCAAATGTAGAACAGTTATTTGCATCGGTAATTTGTACAATATAAGTTCCCGCACATAGGCCTGTTATAGTATCGTTGGTCTGATTTCCCGGAGTCCATAAATAAGTATATGGTGGTGTTCCGCCTGAAGCATAAACCATTGCTTGACCGTTACAGGTTCCAACACAGCTTTCATCTATTTTTGCTATTGAATCTAAAGGACCGTTAGCATTATTTACAATGATGGTAAAGCTATCTAAACATAAAGAAACATTATCTGTAATGTAAAGTGTATAAACTCCCGCACATAATCCAACTGCCGTTTGAGTAGCTTGTGAACCCGGCATCCATAAATAGCTATAGTTTCCACTTCCTCCGGAAGGATTGGCTGTAGCCGTTCCATCACATAAACCACATGTAGCATTGGTTACAACAGTATTGTCTAATATTTGGGTAGCTGGAGTTACCGTTAAGGTGTCGTAAGCAACACAACCATTAGAATCAACCACTATAACAGAATATGTTCCTGCACAAAGATTACTGATTGTTTGCGTTGTTCCTCCATTACTCCACATGTAACTATAAGGTGCTGTTCCTCCGGAAGGGTTGGTTGTGATTTGCCCATCACAACTATTAGGGCAACTTTCATTGGTTACATTTGATGTTGTTGAAAGTAAAGTCGGTTCATTAATGTTAAAGTTTATATTTTGAGTACAACCTGCCTGATCAGTAACAGTTAATGTATAATTGCCTGCACACAAATTAATAGCCAATGGACCTGTTTGTCCACTTGGATTCCATGAATAAGAATAAGGAGGAGTTCCGCCACTAACTATTGCTTGGGCGTTACCATCACAATTTCCATTACATGTTGCATGATTAATATTAATACTGACACTTAAAGGATTAGCCGGATTGAGGGTAATTGAATCTGTTTCAGAACAGCCGGTGTTGTCAGTAATTACAACAACATAAGTTCCCGGACAAAGACCATTTATAGATGGTGTAGTTTGACCTCCCGGACTCCATAAATAAGTATATCCTACTCCTGAGCCACCTGAAGGATTAGCAGTAGCGGTTCCATCACAAACACCAACACAACTTGGATCAGTCTTAGTTAAATTACCTTGAATTTGAGATGGCTCATTTACTGTAACGGTATCAACAGTTATACAACCACTTACATCTTGAACAACCACTGAATATGTTCCTCCACATAATGCGCTTGCTGTATCATTAGTTTGAAGAAGCGGATCATTCCACTGATAGTTGAAAGGAGAGTTTCCTGCAGCAGACACATAAGCCAAACCATCACAACTTCCATAGCAAGAAACACTATCGGCACCCATAGTTAAAGTTGGTCCGTTAACATTACTAATTAATGTGATGAATGTTTGATTACATCCTAAGTTATCTGTAATTGTAACCGAATAAGAACCCGGACAAAGATTGGATATTGTATCAT
>CALALS010000293.1 GCA_937925525.1 uncultured Flavobacteriales bacterium
CACAGGAATCATGGCTTCAACAACTTCAGGGTCTATTTGTGTGGTAGCAGCGTTATCTAAATATACTTTCCTCATCGGCTACAAAATTATCATCCTTATTGTTTAAACCACATTTTATTTTATCTCAAAAAGGTAATCCTAATTCTCTTTAATCAACTCTTTAATATCGCTGATAATCTTTTCTGCTAAACTTTCAGCCGTTGATTTAGAAGTGCTTTCAGAGTAAATTCTGATAATTGGCTCTGTGTTAGATTTTCTAAGGTGTACCCAGTCCTTTTCAAATTCAATTTTTACTCCGTCAACAGTATTTATTTTTTCATTACTATACTTTTTCTTAATTCCTTCCAACACTTTTTCCAAGTCAATTTCAGGAGTTAGTTGAACTTTATTTTTAGAAATAATATAATTAGGATATTTTGCTCTTAATGCAGAACAAGAAACATTACTTTTCGCCAAATGAGTTAAAAACAAGGCTATTCCCACTAATGCGTCTCTTCCGTAATGTAGCTCGGGATAAATAATTCCTCCGTTACCTTCTCCTCCAATAACCGCATTAGTAGCTTTCATTTTTTCAACCACATTTACTTCTCCAACTGCACTAGCTTCGTATTTGCCACCGGCTTTTTCGGTTACATCTCTCAAAGCTCTGGTTGATGAAAGGTTAGAAACAGTATTTCCAACTTTATTCTTTAAAATATAATCTGCAACAGCTACAAGTGTATATTCTTCCCCAAACATTTCTCCGTCTTCACACACAATAGCCAATCGGTCAACATCAGGGTCTACCACAAAACCTAAGTGTGCATTTTTCTTTTTTATTAAAGATGAAATTTCGCTTAAGTGTTCCGGTAAAGGTTCTGGATTATGAGGGAAATCACCCGTTGGTTCACAGTATAATGGAATAACTTCTTTAACACCTAATGCATTTAATAATTCAGGCACATAAATTCCTCCGCTAGAATTAACAGCATCCACAGCAATAACAAAATTTTTGCTTTTAATCGCTTCAACATCAACAAGCGGCAAATTCAATATTTTTTCAATATGAATTTTTAAATAATTGCTGTTTTGAGAATACTTTCCAAGCTGTCTAAATTCACTAAAGTTTAGTTCATCGGATTCTGCCAATTCAAGCACTTTTTTTCCATCATCACCCGATATAAATTCACCTTTCTCATTCAATAATTTTAGTGCATTCCACTGTGCCGGATTATGGCTCGCTGTTAAAATAATTCCACCTTGTGCTTTTTCTTCCACCACAGCAACTTCAACAGTTGGCGTAGTGCTTAGCCCTAAATCCACCACATCTATTCCTAAGCCCTGAAGCGTACCACAGACTAGGTTAGAAACCATTGGACCGGAAATTCTGGCATCTCTGCCAATTACTACCTTATATGTTTTTGATGCACCTGACTGTTTTAACCAAACACCATAGGCAGAAGTAAACTTAACAATATCAATTGGGGTAAGGTTGTCGCCTACTTTCCCGCCAATTGTTCCTCTAATTCCTGAAATTGACTTAATTAAACTCATAAACTTTTAAAATCGGCAGCAAAATAAAGCATTATAATTAATCCTATCAAATATAGAATATTACCGAAAAAAGAGCACTGAAAATCAAAAAGATAGGAAATTCTGTTAAAATAGTTGTTGAAAACCAACACTAAGTGAATTAACTTTGCATTTGATTTTCTTACCTTTGTTAGAAAGACAAGCTTGAGTGGACGATAATTTTTCAGAGCAATACGACAATGATTTTCAAAATGCGCTTAACCGTTTTGAAAAAATGCTTGAAAATAATGAGCAATACTTCTTTGATGTTGAAGAACTTGAAGACCTAGTAACTTATTTCATCGAAACAAACGATACCGAAAAAGCGCTTAAAGTAATTGGCTTTGGAACTCAGCAACATCCATACTCTACCAATTTAATTATCAGGCATGCACAAGTTTTGGCTACCTCTCACAAACCCGCTGAAGCACTTGAGCTTTTGAATAGAGTAGAAAATATTGAACCTAGCAATTTTGAATTACTGTATAATAAAGCATGTGTTTACGGCCAGTTAAGAAATCCTAAAAAAGCCATTCAGTATTTTGAAAAAGCTCTTCTAAACTGTGATTTAGAAGAAAAAGAAGAAATTTTGCTTTCTATTGGCTTTGAATATGAAACCACTAATGAATATTTAACCGCTATAGATTATTTTAAGCAAGCTTTAGAAATTAATCCTGAAAACGAAACTGCTCTCTATGAAATTTCTTTTTGTTTTGACATCCTAGACAAAACAGATGAGGCAATCAGTTTTTTTAATAAGTTTATTGATGAACACCCTTACTCTAGTGTAAGCTGGTATAACTTGGGTATGTTTTACAGCAAACAAGAAAAAAACAGTGAAGCTATAATGGCTTATGACTATGCCATTACCATTAAAGAGGATTTCTCTTCTGCTTATTTTGGAAAAGCAAATGTTTTATTCAATACAGAAAAATATGCTCAGGCACTAAAAGCATATAAAGAGTTTATGCAATATGAAAAAGCCGACTCATTGGTTTACTTTTATGTAGGTGAGTGCTATGAGAATATGGATGATTATGCCAATGCTCTTCCGTATTACCAAAGAGCTGTTAAGCTTGACCCAAATTTTGCTGATGCATGGCTTGGAATGGCAATTGTTTATGGAGAAACCGAAAGATACCACTCTGCTATTCATTTTGTAAAAAAAGCAATAGAGTTAGACAATGAGCAAGCTCACTACTTTGTTTGCATGGGAGAATTTTATAGCAAGGCATCCAATCACATTGAAGCGCTTAAAGCATTTAAAAAAGCCAGTGAAATAGAGCCATCGGATAAAGAAATTTACTTAGACATTGCTGAAGAATTAATTCATCTTGAAGGAATAAAAAAGGGCATAATTTATTTGGAGGATATAATGAATCTATATCCTGATAATGAATATGCTGCATACAGATTATCTGCTTTATACTTCAAACAAAAAGAAACTAAAAAAGCTAAGGAAGCACTTAAAACAGCTTTAACTTTAAACTCAAAACTCATTACCGAATTATTTGAATACCTACCCGAATTATCTGATAAAAAAGACGTTCAAAAAATAATTCATGAGTTCAACTCAAGAACCTAATGTATAACTTTAAACTCACACACATTCCTAAACGCACCGTAAAGCCCAGAGAAAATGGCCTAACGATGATGATGGACAAAGGACTTAGTGTTAGAGAAGTAGAAAATTTTTGTGAAGCAAATGCCGATCTTACTGATATCGTAAAGTTTGGGTTTGGCACATCTTTCGTTACCAGAGACCTTGAAAAAAAATTAAACATATACAAGCAGGCAGGCATCAAATGTTACTTTGGAGGAACGTTGTTTGAAGCATTTATAGCCAGAGGGAAATTTGATGAATACCGAAAACTACTTGATAAGTTTAAGCTGGAAATGACAGAAGTATCTAATGGTTCAATAACCATGAATATGGATGATAAGTGCGAGTACATTACAAAAAATGCAAAAAATTATACTGTTTTAAGTGAGGTGGGTAGTAAAGAAGAAGGTATATTAATTAGTCCCGGAAAATGGATTTCATGGATGAACATGGAGCTGGAAGCAGGTTCCTGGAAAGTAATTGCAGAAGCTCGTGAAAGTGGTACAGTGGGCATATATCGACCAAACGGAACAGCTCATGTTGCACTAATCAACAGAATTCTTAAAAAAGTTCCCGGTGATAGTATTTTATGGGAAGCGCCCAAAAAAGCACAACAAGTTTATTTCATTAAATTAATCGGTGCTAATGTAAACTTAGGTAACATTGCTCCAAATGAACTTATTCCTCTAGAATGCTTACGACTTGGTTTAAGAGGAGACACATTTTTTCAGTTTTTACCTGAAGAGCTAGTTAAAGCTAACAAATAAAGATGAGAACCTTAAAAGACTATCTACTTATTAGCCTTAAAGGTATTGGTATGGGTGCTGCTGATGTGGTTCCGGGAATTTCCGGAGGCACAATAGCATTTATTACCGGTATATATGAGGAACTAATTAATTCTATTAAATCCATTAATAAAGATGCTATTGTAAAGCTTGCAAAAGAAGGTGTATTATCATTTTGGAAGCATATTAATGGTTCTTTTTTGATTGCTCTTTTTTTAGGTATTGGTATTAGCATCGTTTCTTTAGCAAAAGGCATTACATATCTGATTAATCATTACCCTATATTAATTTGGGCTTTTTTCTTTGGGTTAATAGTAGCTTCAGCAATAGTTGTTGGTAGAAATATTAAAAAGTGGAGAATCGCAGAAATTCTATTTTTATTAATTGGAGGAGGCATTGCTTTTTATATTACTATTGCCACTCCTGCCGAAACTCCTGAAGCAGCATGGTTTATTTTTATTAGTGGCATGATTGCCATTTGCGCCATGATATTGCCCGGCATATCGGGTTCATTTATACTACTTCTACTTGGAAAATACTCTTTTATATTAGCTGCTGTAAGTTCTTTTAACTTTAAAACCATCGCAGTATTTGCAGCCGGTTGTATCGTAGGTTTATTAAGTTTTTCTCACGTACTATCCTGGATGTTTAAAAAACATTATTCTATTACTATTGCTGTATTAACAGGCTTTATGGTTGGTTCACTAAATAAAGTTTGGCCTTGGAAAAAAGTACTGGAATACCGCACAAACTCTCATAGTGAGTCGGTTCCGTTTATCGAACAAAGTATTTCTCCTCTTAATTATGATGGCGAACCTCAATTAATATTAGCAATTGTTTTAGCCGTTGTAGGTTTTGGCATCGTCTTTTTAATAGAAAAAATGGGAGCGAAAAAATGAAAACCTACGGTTTAATAGGTTATCCTCTCACCCACTCCTTTTCAAAAAACTATTTTTCTCAAAAATTTTCTCAATTAGGAATTGAAGTAAAGTATGAAAACTTTGAGATTAAATCTATCTCTGAATTATCAGATATAGTTAAAAACCATAAGTTAAGTGGTTTAAATGTTACCATTCCTTACAAACAAAAAGTACGAGAATATATTCAGGTACTGTCTCCTGAAGCAAAAGAAATAGGAGCAGTAAACACCATAAAAATTGAAGGTGAAAAACTAATTGGTTATAACACAGACTATATTGGATTTACAAAAAGTATTCAGCCTTTGTTAACTAAAGAACATACATCTGCTTTAGTTTTAGGAAACGGTGGAGCCACAAAAGCCATTATTTACGCTTTAAACAAATTAAACATTTCATCTTCTATAGTCGCTAGAAATAACGGCAATTATACTTTTAAAGAAGTTGGAGAAAACATCGTTAAACAACATCAAATTATTATTAACTGTACTCCACTTGGCACTTATCCAGGCACTGAAAAAAAACCACCATTCCCTTATAAATTCCTAACAAGTAAGCATTTACTTTATGATTTGGTTTACAACCCAAGTGAAACTAGTTTCTTAAAAATGGGAATGGAAAAGAACTGCTCCACTAAAAATGGCATGGAAATGCTTGAACTTCAAGCGGAAGAAGCCTGGAAAATATGGAACTCCTAGTACTAAAGTAATTTTCAATTCAAATACACTTTCAGGCATTTTCTGTTTGAAAGGAGTGGAAAAAAATACTTAAATTGCACCATATTTGTTTAGTAAACAAAAATCAAAAACTATGAAAAAAACAATAACAATTGTGCTCATTTTGTTTGGCTGCAACTTATTTTCCCAAGAAGTTGTAGTTGGCGGAGACTCCGCTTTATTAAACCAAATGAGGGCCAAAGAATTTTTAGCTCAGGGTATAGAGCAATTTGAGGCTAAAAACTATAACGCAGCCATAGCTTCTTTTGACCAGGCAATAGTGCTAGACCCTACATCAGACAAATCTTTTTTCAACAGAGGTTCGGCAAAAATGCAAATGGGAAATTACAAAGATGCCATTCTAGATTTTAATAAAACCATTGAATTAACCCCTGATTTTAAAAACGCACATTATAACCGTGCTAAGTCTTTTGAAGCAACTAATGATTTGAATTCTGCCTTAAATGATTATAACAAAGCACTAGAATTAGATAAAGAAAATGCAACTGCCTTTTATCATAGAGGAGGTATTCATTTTAGAAATAATAATTTTAAAGAAGCAATAGCCGATTATGACAATGCTATTTTAAATAACCCGAAATATGCTTATGCGTTTAATGATAGAGGAAGTGCTAAAAAAATGCTGAATGATATAGACGGAGCAATTGTAGATTATAAAAAAGCAGTAGAACTTGACCCAACACTACCCTACTTCTATAATAACTTAGGAAGCGCACTAAGAACAAAAGGAGAGTTTAAAGAAGCCATAAAAAATTACGACAAAGCTATTCAGCTTAAAAAAGATTATCACATTGCCTATAATAACAGAGGTTACGCAAAATTTGAATTAGGAAACTATGACGAAGCCATAAAAGATTTTAATCTTGCTATTAATATCCAATCTGATTATGCATTTGCCTATAATAACCGAGCTGCAGCCAAACACAAGCAAAAAGATTATAAAGGAGCAATAGAAGACTGTAATAAAGCTATTTCTTTAGATGCAAATTTTGGTGGTGCTTACCTTAACAGAGGTATTGCCAAAGAAATGCTAAGAGATGAAGATGGTGCTTGCAAAGATTGGCAAAAAGCTGCTGATTTAGGCTCAAAAAATGCAAAATCGTTTGTTTCACAAAGCTGTGAAAATTAATAACTACTAAGCTACTTTTATCATGAAAAATATATATACAATACTTACTCTCGCTTTTATTTTTACATCAGGAATATTGTTAGCACAACAAGATATTCCCTTTGAAAAGGCTTATTTCAAAGACCGAAAAGATGAATTTAAAGAAGCTCTTGCACATTACGAAAACGGAGATGCCTTTTTTGCGCAAGGCCCAATGGCATATAAAGTTGCACTAGACCATTACTTAAAGGCTCAAAAATTTAATCCTAATTATTCTTTACTTAACTATAAAATTGGGAAGTGCTACTTATACTCTATTGACAAAGGCAAAGCTTTAGACTACCTGCTAACAGCCCAAAAATTAAAACCTGACGTAGAAAATGATGTGAATTTTTTAACCGGATGGGCATACCAACTTAAATTAGAGTTTGATAAAGCTATTAACGAATTTAGAAAACAAAAACTCAAAGCTTCAGGAAAAGATGGTGCAGCAATGCTAGAAAAAGTAAACAAACACATTGAAGAATGTGAGTACGGAAAAAAACTAGTTGCCAGCCCGGTAAGAGTATTTATTGACAACCTAGGAAGCGCTATCAACACCAAATACCCTGAGTATGGTCCGATAATTAATGCTGACAATACCCTTATGTTGTTTACCTCCAGAAGACCTAACACCACAGGTGGTGCAAAAGATGAAGTTTTACATGAATATTATGAAGACTTGTATTCCTCCACCTATAAAAATGGTAGCTGGACCAGTGCTGTAAACATTGGTGAACCTGCCAATTCTGCTGACCATGATGCCACTGTTGCATTATCTCCGGATGGACAAAAATTATTAATCTATAAAGATGATAAAGGTGATGGTAATCTTTATGAAATTCTTTTAACAGGTGATAAATGGAGTAAACCCGAAAAATTAGATAAAAGTATTAATACAAAATATCATGAATCTTCTGCCGCATACAGTTATGACGGAAAAACGTTATACTTTGTAAGTAGCAGAGAAGATATGGGGCTTGGTGGAAGAGATATTTATGTTTCTGATTGGGATAATGAAAAAGGGAAATGGGGCGAACCAAAAAACCTGGGGCCAGTTATCAATACAAAATATAACGAAGAAAGTGTATTCATTCATCCTGATGGGAAAACGATGTATTTTAGCTCACAAGGACATGAAACTATGGGAGGGTACGATATTTTCAAAACTGAATTAAAAAACGGAAACTGGACTAAACCCGAAAATATTGGTTACCCAATTAACACTCCTGATGATGATGTTTTCTTTGTAGTAAATGCTAGTGGAAGATATGGTTATTATTCTTCTTTTAAAGAAGATGGTTTTGGTGAAAAAGACATTTATAAAATAACTTTTCTGGGTGCCGAAAAGCCTTTGGCTTTGAGTGGTGAAGACAATCTTTTAGCCAGCATTGCCGCTCCCGTTAAAGAAAAAATGATTGAAAAAGACATCTCGGGCATGTCAAATCAAATCACTATTCTAAAAGGAACTATCAGAGAGATTGGAAGCAACAAACCCCTTGAAGCGGAAATTGAATTGATTGATGTAGAAGCAAACAAAACACTGGCCACATTTACTTCTAATTCAAGTACAGGTAAGTATCTAGTTAGCTTACCTTCAGGTAAGAATTATGGTATAGCCGTTAAAAAAACAGGATATTTATTTCACTCAGAAAACTTTAATATAGCAGCAAGCTCGGGCTATAATGAAGTGGTAATTGATGTTGATTTGAAAAAGTTAGAAGTAGGAAGCAGAATCATATTAAAAAACATCTTTTATGATTACAATAAATCTACACTTAGAAATGCTTCAATGAATGAGCTAGACCGATTGAAAAAATTACTAGATGAAAACCCTACGCTTAAAATTGAACTTTCCGCACATACCGATAGTAGAGGTGGTGATGCTTATAACAACAAATTGTCTCAAGAAAGAGCCCAATCTTGCGTAGATTATTTAACTTCAAAAGGAGTGGAAAAATCAAGATTAATTGCAAAAGGATATGGAGAATCACAACTGATTATGAGTGATGCAGAAATTGCAAAACTACCTACCGAAGAAGCAAAAGAAGAAGCACATCAACAAAATAGACGTACAGAATTTAAGATTGTAGCGAAATAATGAAAAAAACATTTATCATATTCTTCAGTTTAATTTCTATCACCATTTTTGGTCAAAATAAAAATATCTCCAACGGGATTATTTTTGACGGTGAGCCTTATTTAAGTATTAACCCAAATAATTCGCAGCACATGGTGGCTGCATGGATGGGTTATCAATTTAATAATCAAATTGTAATAAAAACCAGAGTTACTTTTGATGCCGGAAATACATGGAGTACAACAAAATATATTCCTCATAAAAGTCCAACCTATACTTCCGCAGATCCTTCTTTACAATTTGATAATTCAGGCAACTTATTTTTGGCCTACATCGATTACAAATTGGCAAGAGATTCCGGGACTGTTTTAGTAACTAAAAGTACTGACGGTGGACTAAACTGGGGAACTCCGGTTAAAGCCATTGATCTTTATGATGATGCCAACACTAAGTTTTGTATTGATAGACCATGGATGGTAATTGACCAATCAAACGGGCCCAACCAAGGAACCATTTACGTTACCACTATGAACGGAGAAGGTGCTTCTCCCACACCATTTAATCCTTATTTAGTAAAGTCAACCAATGGCGGAAATTCATTTTCTCCATATCGTTATATCGATTCAACCGGTTATTTAGCCGGAAGTTTGGTTTCACAACCCATGCCTACTCCTTCTGTTGGTAGTGACGGAACTTTTTACGCCATATATCCAAGTTATGTAGTTACTCAAAACCCACTTCCGCAGTTTTTTATTGCTTCTTCAAGCAATACCGGAAATTCATTTAATTATAATACTGTTTATACCTCTGCCACCACTTTTAATGACTCGTTGGCAAAAAAAGGATATTTATTGATTAGCAATCCTGCAAATGCAAATCATTTGGCTTTTTTCTTTTTACATAACCCAAATGGAGACGGAGACATATATATGCTTGAAAGTTTAAATAAAGGAGCAAGTTGGGGAACGCCTCAAAAAATAAACGATGATGTTGCCGGAAACGGAAAAATGCAAGACATGGTGTGGGCAGATTTTGATGATGATGGTGATTTAGTTGTTGCATGGAGAGATAGAAGAAATGCAAGCGGAACAGGCTACCAACAACCAACTGAAATTTATGCTGCTGTGAGGAAAAATGGTTCGGGTTCTTTTGCGCCAAACTTTAAAATATCAGATCAGTCTGTTGCTTTTGATACCGTTTTAAACGGCTCAGGAAATGATTTCATGTGTATAAAATTAGTGGATGATACGCTTAGTGCTGTTTGGGGTGATACAAGAAACGGAAGATTAAATATTTGGTTTCAAAGAATTGGGTTTGACGGAACTATTCTTTCTACAAAATCAATCGCTTCTGAGAAACTACCGCAAATAAATATTTACCCTAATCCTACAAAAAATTATTTTTCAGTTGAGTCCGATGCTAAAATTAAGTCAATTAGCATATTGGACGTAACAGGAAAAGTTATCCGTAAAATTGACGTGAATGATTATAAGTACGCCTCTAAAGCTAATGACTTACCAAGCGGTATTTATCAAATAATCGCCCATACAGCAATAGGAACAACTATTAAGTCATTAGTTATCGACTAATTGGCATAAAACTTGGCATCCAATACTTATCATCTTTCGTATATTTGAAGTCTAAAAAATTCAACACCAATGAAATACCTTAGTTTTTTATTTGCCCTATTTATCTCTTTATCTTTTTACGCACAAGACGAACCCTTTTTGGAGCTATCCGGTTTTGTAGCTGATGCTGATAACGGCAAAAAACTTGATGGTGTTAATATTAATATTATTGCCGATGGAACATCAGAATCTAACTTTTATACAGACGGAGGAAAGTATTATTATCAATTAAAGTTTGGTAAAAACTACATGGTTGTTTATTCTAGAACAGGCTACGTTACCAAAAAACTAAACATTAATACAAATGGAGTTCCTCCTGAAAAGCAAAACAAAATAAAAGACCTTGAAATAGAAATGACCTTGTTTGAAAAAATGCAAGGCATGGACTATAGTTTACTAAACCAACCCATTGGAAAATCGGCTTATGACGGCAAAGATGAAATAGCCTGGGATTTTGCTTATACAAGCCAAATGAATCAAAAAATTGAAGCTTTGATTGCAGAATACAAAAAGAAAAAATTGCAAGAAGAAGCAAAAGAACAAGCCTACAAAGAAGCCATGAGCAATGGTGATATGGCATTATTGAAAAAAGATTTTCCGAATGCTAAATCAAATTACGAAAAAGCACTATCGGTAAAACCGGGAGATGAGGCAGCAACCAAAAAACTAGAAACACTAAAAGCATTTGAAGAAAAAGAAAAACAAAAATTAGCTGAGGCGGAAGCAAAAAGAAAAGCCGAAGAAGAAGCTCAACGTGCAAAAGAAGAAGCCGAAAAAGAAGCGCAGCGACAAGCTGAATTAGCTAAACAAAAAGAGCTTGAAGCAATCAACAATAAGTATAAGGAGTTGATTACAAAAGCAGATAATGCATTTAACAGCGCTAGCTATGACGAAGCTATATTACATTATAAATCATCGTTAGAAGTAAAGCCGGATGAAGTATATCCAAAAGATAAAATAGCTCAAGCAGAAGCTAAAAAAGCCGAATTAGCTGCAAAAGCAGAAGAACAAAAAAAACTAGAAGAACAATACAAAACTATTATTGCTGATGCCGATAAAAAGTTTTTTGCAAATGAATTAAATGAAGCAAAAACTACTTATCAAGAGGCTTCAAAAGTTAAACCGGATGAAGCCTATCCAAAAAATCAGATTAAAGAAATTGATAACAAACTAGCACAGATAGCAGCTAAAGAACAAGAAGAAAAAGCCAAAAAAGATAAATACGCTCAACTCATAAAAGACGGAGATTTAGCAATGAGTTCTGAAAATTATACTGAAGCTAAAACCAATTATCAAAATGCACTTAGTCTTTTTGCAAACGAAGCTTATCCTAAAGAAAAGGTATTGGAAATAGATAAAATTTTAGCTGAAAAAGCAGCTAAAGAAAAAGCAGCAGCTGAATTAGAAGCTAACTATAAAAAACTTATTGCAGAAGGCGATAAACTATTTAGCGCAAACGACTTGGTAAAATCTAAATCTTCATTTCAACAAGCACTTCAGTTAAAGTCTGAAGAAGCTTATCCCAAAAACAAGATAGAAGAAATAGATGCCAAACTTTCTGAATTAGCGGTTGATGAAAAATATAATTCATTGATAAAAGAAGCCGACAGACTACTTTCTGAAAAGAATTTAGAAGTAGCCAAACAAAAGTATGAAGAAGCACTTACTATAAAACAAGAAGATTATCCTCAATCAAAAATTGGAGAAATAAATGCTGAGCTGGAAAAGTTGGCTCAATTAGAAAAAGAAAAAGCCGAGCAACAAAAACAATATAACGATGCTATTGCCAGAGCAGATAAATCTTTTGCCGGAAACAATTTAGAAGAAGCTAAGTCAAATTACCAAGAAGCATTACAAATACTTCCAAAAGAAGCTTATCCAAAACAAAAGATAGCGGAGATTGAAAAAATAATGGCAGACCAACTTGCCAAAAGTGAAGCTGAAAAAGCCATTAATGAAAAATACAATGCTTTAATTGCTCAAGCCGATGAATCTTATGAAAATAGCGAGTATGAAAGCTCTATTTCAAAATACAAAGAAGCTTTAACGGTTAAGCCAAACGAATCTTATCCAAAATCAAAAATTAATGAAATTGAAAATCTTATGGATGAGATGGCTAAAGAAAAGCTAGCTCAAGAAGAAGCAGAGGCCGAAGCTAAACGACTGGCAGAATTAGAGGCTAAGAAAAAAGCCGAAGAAGAAGCTAAGAAAGCTGCTGACCTTGCTGCAAAAGAAGAAGCCGCCAAAAAAGCGGCAGAACTTGAAGCACAACGAAAAGCCGAAGAAGAAGCTAAAAGAGCTGCTGAATTAGCCGCAAACAAAGCTTCGGAACAAGAAAAGCAAAAAGCACTAGAAGCACAAAAAGCAAGGTATAACAAATTAGTGGAAGAGGCAGATAACTTTTTTGCAGAAGAAAATTATACCTCAGCCTCTGATAAATATTGGAAAGCCTTAGAAGTATTTCCTGATGAACAATATCCAAAAGACCAAATTTTGGTAATTGAGCAAAAGCAAAAAGAGATGGACTTAGCTAAGCAACAAGCCTTAGAAGAAGAAAAAAGAAAAGCGGATGAAGAAGCCAAAAGACTAGAAGCAGAAGCTCGTAAAAAAGAGTTAGAAGAAATGGGAGAAGATAAAGGCTTTAGAGTAAATAGCACAGGCGGAAACTCTACCAGTTTAAAAGGTATTGGTAAAGGACAAAAGAAGAAAGAAAACTCTGTAAAGGTTAAGGTTTCTTTTTAG
>CALALS010000294.1 GCA_937925525.1 uncultured Flavobacteriales bacterium
AAAAAACCACCAATATTGTTCTTCCTCTTCACCCAAGAACAGCAAAAAAACTAAATGAGTTTAATCTAAAACTGAACGTAACACTTATTGAACCGGTTGGTTACTTTGACATGATAACACTTTTGCAAAACTGTAAAATGGTAATGACCGATAGCGGAGGCTTGCAAAAAGAAGCCTTCTTCTTTCAAAAAAACTGTGTTACATTACGTGAACAAACCGAATGGGTAGAACTAATTGAAAACGGCTATAATAAACTAGCGGGTAGTGACTATCAAAAGATTATAGAACTAAGTAAGCAGATGCTTCTGAAACAAAATGATTTTTCTAAAAATTTGTACGGTGCTGGTAAAGCCTCACAAAATATTACCGACTGGTTTCTGAAGCAATAGGTTGAGCAGTTAAATATTTTATTGAATTCACCAGTACACTTTTTACATCAGGATTTTTTAAATTTTCTTCGCCAACAAAAGCATAAGAACCTAAAACAATCCACTCCGAAAGGGTGTTCTTCTTTTTTAAATTTACTATACCGCCAAGTGTTTTTTTGCCCGAAAAATCATTCCAGTTATAAGCCAATAGACGATACTCATCAAAAAAGTAAGCAATAGAATCTGTAATGGTAGTTAAGCCCTCTAAGCTATCTGTAAAAATTGGAGGACCATTCCAATGGTTAACATGAGTGAACTTTAAATCAACACCTTCAACATCTTTAAATATAGGATGGTCAATTAATAATTTCAATTCTTTATTGTTTGCCTCCACTCTATCTGTTTCTATACCGTCAATATACGAAACACCCGAAGTAACATATTCAGGATAATTGACTTGGTTTGACCTAAAAGGGATTGTTTTAAGCGTATCAGCAATATTTTCAAGCGTATCATTTTTAAAATACATCTTATTATCACTAACAGAAATTTGATTATTTAAAAACCCGTTAGACGTTACCAATACGTTACATTTTAATGCATCTATATTTCGTTTTAATGCTCTGCTAACAAACGTATAATTACCATAAAACCAAAGCAGTTGTGTATTGGGTTGCTCATTAATCAAATCTATATCGGCAATAACATTAACGGTTAACTCAGGACTGTTTTGATTTAGAAAATTTATAATATAATTATCCTTTGAAGACGATTCTAAATATCGATTAAAGCTTAACTCATTGGCAGGAATACCATCCGAAGAATTGTATCCAAAAAAAGATTTTCCGCCAAAGTTACTTTCAGCCTGCCTGTATAAAAATGGATATACCAGCGTAACATCCGCCCTATCTTTTGATTTAATAATGACAGGCACTTTCTTTTCCCAATGATAAATGCCGCTTGGCAAATCAGGAACTTTGCAACTAAGCGTTGGCAGATAGTTTAAGCCCTCACTATACACTTGTGGCGAAGGCGCTTGCTGAATACGCCCAATGCCTTTGGCTTCAAAAACCACTTCACCTTTTAAATTGAAGAGCCGATAACTCTTTTTTATTTCTTTCAGATTTTCATCGGCAAAAAGCACCAGCGAATCGCCCGGATAAAAAGAGATGTTGTTGCAATAGCCATGTTTAATAGGCACATTACCAAAGTCTATTTTGGAAAATACAATAGCTACCACAATAGCCACCAGCACAAACTTTATCCACTTTAGTTCTTTAAACATACGCTAAACTTGGTATAAAGGTAATGGTTTATACGTGTAGTTAAAATGTAAATAAGTGAAATAGTTTAGAAAGTAATTGCTTGTCATACTTCGACTCCGCTCAGTATGACCGTTTGTAATTAAAGTTTGATTGTCATATCGAACGAATGTGAGATATCTATATTAAGAAACAAAGAGATTTCTCCTTTCAGTCGAAATGACAAATTGAGTATGACGAAGTGTAATTAAAGATTCATCAACTTATTACAAAGATTTACGAACCTGAATTCGAGATTTGCTTCCTTGAATCTTAGATTTAGGTTCATGAATTCGAGATTTGGGTTCATAAGAAGAGCAAATAAGTTCCTGTTTCTTGTAAATAGGTTCCTCAGAAGAGC
>CALALS010000295.1 GCA_937925525.1 uncultured Flavobacteriales bacterium
GGTTAGTAATGGCGTCTATTTCCCGGAGGTTGGTTTGACAGCTGTCCCGGTATTTAACAAGGTTCTTTTCCTGCGTATCCAGCCGGTGTTTCCACTTGTCCAGATCGGTTTTCAGGCGAATGAGTTTCCGCTTTTGATCGGAGATATCCAGGTATAGTTCTTCTATCTCGTCTTCGATAGGGAGAATTTCCTTTCCGATTTTTTTAATCTCAACAATTATTGCCAGGCGATCTAATCCTGTCCCTTTTTTATCAGCCTGTGCTTTTAGCTGTGTCTCCTCCTTGCGTTTTAATGTCAGATTTTCCCGGAGCCGTTTTTGTTTCTCCTCAAGTTCATTTCTTTCCAGCTCGGTGTATTCAATCCACAGTTTTATTTCCCGGATCGCTTCACTACAATAGTGCTTTTTCTCCTGCGCTTTCTTTGATTTCTTTGCAAGGATTGTATTATGCCGGATCAGCCCGGCTCGTTGTTGTTCAAGGCGATGTTGCTGTATGCCATGTTCTTCCTTTTGGGTGGATAGTTCCTGATCTGCCACTTCCTCTTGTTTCTTCTTCGACTGGTGATGCTTCACCCGGCAGTTGTCCGAACAGTATTGTGCATTGGATTTACTGCTCTCAAAGTTTCCCCCACAAAACCCGCATGTGATTTCGTATTTCATTCCTATTTCGTTCTGGTTTTATTCATTTACGGCATCCTTTACGTTTTTAAACGCCCGGATTGCACCGGCAGCCGCATTTAGAAAATATTTGGAAACATAAAGTGCTCCCAACAGGATACCTGCACCGATCAGCACTTTCACAGCAGGTTTTTTGAAAAAACCGTCAGCGGCATTCATGGGGAACTTCTTTTTAAGTTCCTCCAGATCGTCTTTCTTTTTCTTTTCATTCATGTCTGATGATTTTATAGGAGTTACTACTGTCACCGGCATAAGCAAATTCGTACACGCATTGCCAGGTGATGTCCCCTTTACGGATGCTATGCGTCTGGCAGCCAAAATGAAATCCAGCTCCCAATAGGAAGTCTTTGCTTTTGGTCACTTCCTTTTGATCGCCCAGTACCGATTTGAGGATCTCCCTGTTCTTGTCCAGCTTGCGGTCAACTCTTGATTTTACTTTTCGTTTATGACCGGCTTTCCGGTTGTTGTACCGGATCTGGTTTTCCCGTGAGGCGAACACCTGGTTGCTTCGTTTCTTAATGAATACTTCCCCGGTAAGGGGATCGGTTCCTTTTTCCATGATTATCCGTTTTTAATTCGACAATACACTAAAATACCCCTCGAAAATCCTGTAAACAAGCAACTTTACTTAGCTTGTATTATATTTAATCTAACTTCATCTATATTGTATTTACATGAATGGGGAAGAATATATATCCGTCCATCCAGCCGAATTTGGTTTTTACTTTTTAAAAGGGTGTAGGATATGTAGGATTTAGGGGATATGAGCATTCAAATCCTACGAATCCTATAAATCCTACGGCTTATGTTTCCGGTACTGATTATGTCCGGGCTTAAAAAGAAAGCCTCTTTGCACTAAATATTTCATGTATTTTTCTGCTGTTTTCACATTAAGGTTGATAGCATGGGCTGTTTCACAGGCGATTTTCCAATTAAACTCCTGCGGCAGATTATGGAAATAATGCCACCGCTCCTCATTGGATGAGCGTAATTTGTTTTCTTCGATATACTGTTTCACTTTCTTCGCTTGTCCTTTAAAATATTCGGTTAGGCGTATGGCCTTTATCACCGTTTCTGTTTCAATTTGCTGTACACGCTGCATCACAGCAGCATCTTGTAGTGTCTGTAAAATGAGCATCAGGCGACAACAGATAACATCGCTTTTGGCAATGCTCCCGGCCATGTGAACAGGCGTAGCAGGATCGTTGTATTCATTGGTGTTTTGATTGTACCATTCCACAAAACAGGCTTTGGCTTCGGGAGAAAAACCTACTTCATAGGGTTGAATGTGTTGGTATTCATCCAGCCGAAGCTCGATCTCAAATAAGCGGTGAATGATGTTTTCATATTCCTCGATTAAATCCTGTGGCATTTCATCTTCCTTCCAGTGCGGTTTTTCTACCTGATCGGGAAACACAAAAAGAATCCGGTCGGTAAACCCGTTGTTGGTTCGTTTATCTCCGAACAGTTCCGGCAAAACAGTTGGCTGAATACTGCCGATAACCGGAATGAAAGGGCTTTCTATCATAATTGTCTTTTTATTGGCTCTGTTTACCCGGATGGACTTGTTACTGAAAGCAGAGAGCCAGAACTGTTCATCCGAACCTTTGTGATAGCGGTTAAAATCATTGAGCCAGGCAATCAGCTCGTCCCGGTAATAGCCAATGCCCCGAAGGTTGTTTTCATGCAGTTGACTGATGGTTTCAGGGGTAATGTCTGTAATAAGCAGTTGTTGTAAAATGGGTTCCGGTGTTTGTAAACGCTCCTTTTCATCCAGTTCCACGTAAGCAGCTAACTCCTGCTTGTATTGTTTAAGATACTGACGTTCTTTTCGGAACAATGGTCTAATACCAAAATCAAGGGAATGTGTTTTATTGATACCGGGTTTTCCGACTATGGCAATGTATAAAATGGCAACTTCGTTCCAGCCGTTTTTTACCCTTAACCGAACGGAATTACCTATTCCCATTGCAGCAGCAAAAAGGATAGAGGAAGCCAGGTAATCTACCGGATGGTTCAGCGTTTGGTTGGCTTTGATGATATACTCCTGAATAGGAAGCGGAAATACCTCTATCGGGAAAGCAGTATGTTGATTTTGTTTATCCATATTATCTTCCCTAATCCCATATTAATTGGGTAAAGTTCTCACCTGTCATTTTGGTTCTGATACGGAACATAAACCCGGCTGTGGAAGGATCCTTTTTCAACAGGTGATCCATGTTCGCCTCTACCATCACCCAGACATCATACCACTTTAAGAAAGCCAGAGAATCATGTGCTTCATATAAATCACTGATCAGCTTCCTGTTCTTTTTTAAGCGGTAGGCGATGTACTTGCCTTCTTTTCTTTCCAGTTCCCGGTAATTCCTCACCAGTCCGTCTATGATTTCTTCGAGAATGGATAAGGGGTTAATGACTGAATGGTTCCTGAATCCTGTATTGGATTCCAGAAAAAGGTGCTGATGGATAAAGTCTTTGTTATAGAGCACCCTACCTGAGTTTTGCTGTGGTGCTTTCATTGTCTTCGGTATTTTCTGACGTTTTCCAGTGTGGCCAGCACCTCACTTTTCTTAAAATAGATTCTCCGGTTGATACGGTGATAGGGAAGCAATCCTTTTTTCATCCAGGCATTTACCGTAACAAGGGAGACCCCAAATAAGCGGGCAATGTCCTTTCGGGTAACTAAGGTTTCTTCTCCGTGTTCTCCTTCCTGGTTGAGCCTGGAGAGTGCCAGCTCCAACCTTTCGTCAAGAATTTTCTGAAATTCTTCAACGCTAATGACGATTGTTTTCATAGTGCATAATGTTTAATGAATTATGCACCGAAACTATCGTAGCTTAATCTAAGGTGTGGGCTGGGGGTAACCTCTTAGTTGATGAAAGTTTGTACTTTCTTTATCCTACTTTCTATTCTGGACACCATTTCAGGCAGCTCCAGCCGATGAAAAACGGGAAGGATTTTTTTCAGGTTATTTACTCGTGCTTTAGCTTCGTGGGAGGTAAGTGTACCTGTTTTTATTCGGTGTGCTTTCTGAAAGGCGCTTTTAACACTCTCTATACTTATACTCAATAAAAGTGCAACGAACTCATTAATTCTCACTTGCTGGTCGGATGAAATAAACTCATTCGCATCTTGCAGGTAACTAAGAATAAGGGCTTTTTCGGTCAGATTAAATTCGTCCTCGGACGTAGTTACAGGAACAGGGTCTTTATTGGTGATAGCAGCTAACTTTTCTTTTAGAAGTGTGATTAGTTGACTGGTGAAAGCATCGGAAGTTGCTTTTGAAAAACCATACTCAAAGACTGGGACATCTTCATCTGCATTGGTATCCAGGTTTTCCAAATCTGCCGATAAAGACAATCCATAATCAATGTTACTGTACAATACGGGGAGTAATTGTGCGTCCTCACGTTCCAGGTAGATTTCCAAGTCCCGGATAAGCAATTCCATACATTTCTGTTTTCCAGTATCACCTTCCAGCTCAATGGTTTTATTTGTCCAGGCAGCGTAAGCATTTATGAAGTTTGCTGTATCAATAACGGCTGCTTCCAACAACGTGATTAAAAAAACATGATGTTGCGGAGACTTATCAAATAAGCGATCCTGGGCACGTTCGGGCTGTAATTCCAATTCTGTCTCTGAAATGGGTTTCCATGCTTTCTTCTCTATCTTTTTCTCTGTATTCTTTGATTTGATGGTTTGTTCCGGTGGAAAGAAAGCATGACGTATAACATAATCTTCTTTGGTGTGGATTTCATGGAAAAGCTGTTGATAACCGTTAGAAAGCCAGTTACATAATTCCTCGAAATAATACTCGTTGTTAACAGGAGGTATTTCTTCTACCGGTTCATTGAGTGGAGATAAGTCCGAATCGAGAGGTTCTTTAAATTCCGGTTCTGAGTTCAAAGCATCGTAAATTTCCTGCTCTAACTTACTGCGGGTTTCTTTACCCTTATCGGTATTTTTATTAGCTGATCCCAATTTCTTTGTTTCTGAATAAACAAAGTTAAGATCAGATAATGTAGAATAAAGAAAAAATGACCGATTATTTCAACAATCGGAATTACCAATATTGATTTAGAATCCCACGCCTTACATAAAGTATTGATTTTTAAGCTGCTTTAAGATACTTTGCCAGTTCAGATATTTTTTCTAAATCTTCCGAAAAAATGTTCGACATTTGTTCTGTCGAGTTCACAATAAACATTTAAAGCTTACCTTACCGGTAGGCTTTTTTATGCATAAAAAGTAAAGGAGGGCATTGCCCTCCTTCTGCTTAAAAAACCTACTTTGCCATAAGGCGGTAAACATTGAATTTGACTAAAAACTATTTACCTAGTAGGAAACCATCTTAAACTATGAAACTAAATAATAAACATACGAGAGATAAAATTGTTTGGATTAGGTGAAGAAATTATTCTTTGATTTAAAAAAGGGATGAATCAAATGACCCACCCCTTTTGATATTGCAACAGAAAAAACCACTATTGCATATTAGCTTTGAATGATTGGTATAAGTTTTTGACTAAAGAGGCTGTGCTTACAATATTGCTGACTTTTTTAAATACATCACTATCAGAAATTTTGTTGACTAATAGTGAACCTACTTTTACAACAGTAAAGTTTGCAATACCTTTTTTCACTCCCTCTTTCATCTTCATTTCTTCAAGTTTTGCCTTTAGATAAAGGTTTTCTTTAGCCTGAAGAAAAGATTCATAATTTTTTATCTCTATTGCTTGATTCATTGGTTCCATTATTTTTCAAAGAACTTCTTAATAAAGAAGTTAAGAAATTGTTTTTTAACTGATTTTTTACTTAGTCTAACTGTAAAGAACACTATTAATAGCAACAGTGCTACTGATAAAAAACCATAGTAAAAGAAACCGGTAAGCTCTGCAATAAGAAAAGCTATGCCGGTTAAGAAAAAGAAGAATGAAACACCTAATATTAAATAAGATGTAAGGGAAGTAGCAATTGAAGAAGAAAATTTAGATGTCTTTTCGATGGCTTCGTATTTATAAAGCTCATAAGCAGATGATACATAGTTTTCAAAACCTTCTTTTGCTAAATCCCAATTATCTTTGTTTGACTCCATTTTTCTCTTTTTATATTTTACAGTGGTTATTACTTAGGCTACTTGCTCTTTGGCTCTTTCTACTTTTTCTTTGGCTTTTTCCACCTTTTCTTTGGCCTTTTCTACTTTATTTTCAGCCATTTTTTTACCTTTTTCTACTAGGTCACCTAAGGTGTCTTTAGCTGAATCATATTTTTCTTTAATTTTTGCTCTTGTTTCTTTACCCGAAGCGGGAGCAAATAATAATGCGGTTACTGCACCTACCGTAGCACCTGCTACAGCAGCAATCATAATCTTTGTTGAATTTTCCATGATAATTTAATTTTTAATGGTTAATAATTAATTGTTTATTCAGAAATCATTTGAATATTTTCTCTCCTCTAATAATTCTTAATAAGATAGAGATGATGGCTATTGCTAAAAGTATATGTATAAAGCCTGATAGACTATATGCAAAAACTCCTATGGCCCACCCTATTAAAAGAACTATTGCTATAAAATAAAGAAGAGAGTTCATTGTTTCTGAGTTTTATTATTCTACTGTAAATAGAACCAATACAATGCCAGCAAAAAAGACATGGAATAAATCACTGTTAATCAGGGGAATAATAAATAGACAAGAAAGAATTAACCCAATATGTGTAGAGGATTACATACAGTAATGTGTAGAAGCAACAACACGGAAAATGTTAAAACTGAATATTTAAACTATTCATTTTGTTATACAGCGTTTTCCTATCAACCTTTAACAGTTCAGCTGTTTTGCTTTTATTATAATTTGTTTTAACGAGAGCGTTTAAAATAGCTTTCTTTTCGGCTCTATTACTAGCTGTTTTAAGGTCTATTATTTCATCATCTTCGGCTTCGTTTACAAAATCTGCCTGACTAGCCTGCGGGTGAACAATTTCTATGGGCAACTCTCCCACTCTAATTGTTCCGTCTTTACTGAATAAGACACAGCGTTTAATAATATTTTTAAGTTCTCTTAGATTTCCCGGCCAATAATAGTTTTTAAATTTTTCAAGCACTTTATCCTCAAAACCTTTCACTTCCTTATCTAATTCTTCATTTGCAATTTGTAAGAAATGCTCTGCAAAAATTGGAATATCATTTTTCCGCTCTCTTAATGGCAACATTTTTATAGAGAATTCATTTAGCCGATAAAATATATCTTCTCTAAAACGCCCTTCTTCTACAGCTATTTTAAGGTTTTCGTTGGTAGCCACTATAATTCTGATATCTACATCTATGTCTTTTACATCACCCAGCATTCTAATTTTTCGTTCTTGTAAGGTGCGTAAAAGTTTGATTTGATTTTCGTAAGAGAGGTTTCCTATTTCATCTAAAAAAAGGGTGCCGCCATTGGCTAACTCAAAATGCCCTTTTTTATCTGACACGGCTCCGGTAAATGCGCCCTTTTTATGTCCGAATAGTTCACTTCCGGCTAATTCAGGAGGCAGAGCTCCGCAATCAACAGCCACAAATGGTTTGTTTTTTCTTTTACTTGCTCTATGTATGGCATTAGCAGCAATTTCTTTTCCTGTTCCGCTTTCCCCTAAAAGAATAACCGTCATATCTGTAGGTGCAACCAATTCTATTAATTTTTGAATATGTTTAGACTGTGAGGTTTCACCCACAACATAATTGTAATCATCAGATGATTTCTGACTTTTTCCTTTTTTTGATTTAGTTGATTTGCTTGAATCTTCAACTGCTTCTGAGGTTTTACTTAATGCTCGTTTTACATTTAAAAGTATTTCATCGGGATGAATGGGTTTAGAAACATACTCAAATGCACCCATCTGAATAGCCTTAACTGCTGTTTTAACATCTGAATAGGCTGTAATAAGGATAATTGGCGTATAAGGTGATTGGCTTTTTATTTCCTTGATCATTTCAATTCCGTCTTTATCCGGTAATCGAAAATCACACAAAACTAAATCAAACTTTTTTTGAGAAAATAATTTAAGTCCACTTGCACCATTATAGGCGGTTTCAACTTTATAACCGTTTTTTGTCAAAAAGCGTTTTAACAAAGAACATAAATCTAAATCATCATCTATACAAAGTATGTTTGCCATAAATAGGTTTCTTATTAAGTAAAGCAATTTATAAAACCTTACTTAGGTTTTTATTTAGAGTCTTAAACTAAATCGTTAACTATATTAATTAAAGTTTCTCTTTCAAAGGGCTTTGACATAAAACAGTCGGCTCCCTTTTCTAATGAATCTTTTTGTTCCTGTTCTTTTTCATAAGCACTCATCATAACAATATATGGTGAAAGCGAATCCTTTTGTTTTATTTCTTCCAGTAACTCATATCCACTTCCATCACCTAAATTTATGTCTAAAAAGATAATATCCGGATGCAGGTTATTTATTCGGGTTTTAGCCTCTTTTAAACTATTGGCAATACTTATATCGCAGTTAAACGTTTTAGTTAAAATAGAACCTATAATTTTTGTAATAAAGAGTTCATCATCCACCACTAAAATTGTCTTGTTACTTGATTGACTCATCATCTGATTTATAAAGTAATATAAAAATTGTTATTGTTTAAAATCCAAAGTTAATTTTTTATGAAAAACCACCTTAATTGATTAAAAACCATTCCACAAAACACAAATAACTGTTTATGAAATGATTAAATAAAGGTTGGGAGATAAAAGTGAGAACTATTTTCTACATTGTTTGGTAAAAAACTCCTATTTATAATTTTACTATTACATTGTTAGCTTGTTATTTTTGATAATTATCACTACATTTTGACATGCCATTTTTTAAAAAACATTATAAGCTTTTACTTGTAGACGAAGATGAAAAAGACTTTGCTATAATGAAAAAGTATTTAAATCAACTCCCCTTTAAGCATAATATAGATTGGGTTGCTAGTTATAAAGACGGATTAGATGAAATAAATAACGATTTACATGACATCTATTTGGTTGATTATGAAATTGAGTCTGAAAAAGGAATTGAACTAATAAAAGAAGCTTGCGAAAATGGTTGTAAGAAACCCATTATTCTGTTGACAGAAGAAACTAATAAGGCTGTAGATATAAAAGCCCTAAAAGCTGGTGCAGCTGACTATTTTTCAAAACAAAATCTAAATCTGGAGAACATAGAAGGAACACTAAGACGTGCCATTCAACGATATGAGTATAACTTAATTTACAAAGACCAGCTTGCTATTTTTAAAAGCTATTTTAATCAGAGTTTTGCTCCGCTATTTATTGTAGATGAAAACTTTGTGTTGATGGACGCCAATCAATCTTTCAATACTAATTTTTCAGAGAAAGAAAATCATCAAAGTCTCGAAAAAATATTTTACAGAAAAGATGACTTTTTGCAACTTAAAGAAAAGGCTTTATCAGAAAAATATATTGAAAACAATTTATCTACTTTAATAGATGTGAAAGGCAGAGAAAGAATAGTTTTAATCTCCATTTCTCCTGTTTTTGACAAAAACAAACTACTACATGGCTATCAGGGAATTATTAATGACATTACTCAGGTTCATAAAGCAGAGAAAGAACTTGCGCTTGCTCAGCAGGTAAACATGACCAATAGAATGGCTAGAATAATGGCCCATGAAGTAAGAAATCCTCTTACTAATATAAGTTTAGCGGCAGACCAATTAATGGATGAACTACCTCCAGACTCTGACGAAGTTGAATATGTAGAAATTATAAAAAGAAATAGTGAACGTATAAATAAACTAATAGGAGATTTACTTAACACTACAAGAAAAAGTGAGATTAAATTAGAACCTACATATATTGAAGACACTATTGAATATGCTTTAAGCTTAATTGAAGATAGAATAGTTCTTAAAGACATAGAGCTATTTGTAAGTATTGATAAGAAAAAGAAAACCAAGTTAGATATTGATGCAGAAAAAATCACTATGGTTTTAATCAATATCTTTACTAATGCTATTGAAGCAATGGATGCTGTTGATAATAAAAAATTAAATATAGAGTGTTACAGCAATAAAGATTACTTTTCTATAAAGATATCAGATAGCGGAATAGGAATGAATGAGGAAACAAAAGAAAACTTATTTGAACCCTTTTATACAAAACGTTCGGGCGGAATGGGGTTAGGCATGACTACCGTTAAAAACATTATTGCAATGCACGATGCTAAAATTTACGTTGAAAGTGAGTTAGGAAAAGGCAGTAACTTTATTATTCAGTTTAATAAAAAACAAAAGCCCTGAAACAACAGGGCTTACTGCTAAAAAGTGAAAAACCACTATTTTTTATTGTCTTTTCCGAAATCTTTAAGTGCTTCTTCCAAGGAATTCATATCATGTTTAAACTCCTCTTTAAAACTAATCCAATTTTCTTTTGTTTCATACTTAAAATCCTTCCACTCAGATTTTAATTGATTATTTTGTTCCTCTAGCTCACTTACTTGTTTGTTGTACTCTTCTTTCAAATTTTCTGCTTGGTCTTTGGCTGTAGATTTAAGGCTATCAATAAACTTTTGATTTTTTTCCATCCTTTGATTAACTTCAGCTTCTAGCTCAGCATACTCTTGGTTAAATTCTTCTCTGAATTCGTCTGTAGTTTGCTCAATTTTTTCTGTTGTTGTTTTGTCGTCACACTTTTCATTACAAGCATTTATACTAATTGCAAGTGCTGCAAGTAAAAAAATGCCTATACTATTTCTTCTAATTGTTTTCATAGTTATCATGTTTTATAGTTTCTTTTTTTTTCCTTTGGGCTTTTCTTTATCCTTCCCTGTTGGTAAATTAAACTCGTTTTTATTTCTCTTTTTCCGAGATGTTGTTTCTTCTTCTTTACCATTAGGATGTCCTTTTCTTTTTTTTGTCATATTTCAATTAATTAATGGGGGCAGGTCAGCCCCCAATTATATATTTTATTCTTAAAGCTTACTGTTTTCGATAAATTCATTGATTTCTTCTTTGGCTTTACCCGTTTTTCTTTGAATTCTTCCAATAAGTTCATCTTCATGCCCTTCAGCGTAAAGTAAATCGTCTTCCGTCAACTCACCATATTCAGCTTTAAGCTTTCCTTTAAGGATATTCCAGTTTCCTTTAATTTTGTCTTTTATTGCACTCATAATTTGTTTTTATAGTTAATAATTTAATTAATTGCTTGTTTAACTTCTAAGATAATGCCAGCATACTAAAAACTCAATAAAGCACTGATAGCCTTATATTTACATAGTCAATATATTTTCAAATAATTTATGCTTTGCGCAATGTAGTACTCAATAATGTGAAAGTATTACCACATTTTAATTAATACAATCTGTCTATTTTGCTTTACTGTCAGTGCTTAATGTAAAGTTATCAGCAATTAAAGTTCTAATTGGGAATGGAATGTTAATCCCATTTTTGTCAAAAGCACCTTTTATTGCTTTTACACCTTTGCTTAGGCTACTCATATAACTTCCGTTGTTAGGATATTTTACCCAATATTTAATGTCTAGGTTTATTGAACTATCGCCAAACTCTTTGAAATGAACAGACACTCCTTTTTCTTTAATCATATCATCTAATGATTCTATTGTAGTTTTAACACATTCCTCTACCATATCTAATTTACTATCATATGTTACTCCCACACTAATTAACACTCTTCTCTCTCCGGTTGTTGAGTAATTTATAATTGCACTCTGGAAAACTTGCTTGTTGGGCACAATAATATAGTTACCATCAAAGGATAAAAGCTCTGTGGTTCTTAAGTTTATTTTCTTCACTACTCCTTTAATATTTTCTACTTCAATTACATCTCCAATATTAAATGGCTTTTTTGAGGCCATAAAAAACCCGGAAATAAAATTTGCTGCAATATCCTGAAAAGCAAAACCTAACGCTAAACCAACTATACCTGCACCGGCCAAAAGAGAAGTAACGGTTTTATCTAAATTAAGAATACTTAAGCAAAACATTACTCCAATTGATAAAACTATGATGTAAAGAATTTTATTAAATATTCTAAATAACTCCTGATTAATGTTTCGCTTTACAAAAATTCGTTTTAACAACTTTGTTAGACCCTTTGCAAGTAATATAAACAGAAAAAAGACAAGCAAAGCCAAAAGCATATTTGGAAACATTTTAATGGTTGTCTCGGTCCAATTAACTAGTTTATCTAAGATAAGATTAGATGATTTTTCTACTGAAGATATAACAGCATCAGTTGAAAGAGAATCTTGTATTGCTTTTACTGACATAACTAAATTTGTTTTACAGGCTACCATAAAACATCGTGCTAAAAACAATAAACATTCTTAAAACACTGAAAGTAAAGTAAGTAACAGTTTATCCGAAATATTTCAATACTTCTGTGAGTATTTTAATACACACATTGTGCTAATTACACCACTCTATTTTTATACAAACCACTGCTAATAATAACGAATTAACTGTATTTAAAGTAATATGAAAATCAGGCATGATATTCTATAAAAACATAGTCAAACACAGCTAAATGGAAAAAAAGTCCGGTTACAACAATAACATCTTAAGTATATTTATTACATTAATGACATTAGGAATAATAGGTGTTATAATATTTTTGGGAAGTAAGATTTTAATGCCTTTATCTGTTTCTTTTTTTTTCGCGCTCCTTTTACTTCCATTAGTTAACTTTTTGGAAAACAAACTGAAGTTTCACAAAATATTAAGCGTTACATCTTCAGTTATAGTCTTTGTCCTATTAATAGCTTCCATAATTACTTTTCTAGGAAGCGAAGTAGGTTCATTTTATAAGGATATGCCTAAGGTTGAACGAAACATTGACAAGCACATTAACACCATGAAAAGATGGGTAAAAAATGAATTGGGAATAACCTATTATGAACAAAAAGAATATTTAGAAGAAGTTAAACAAGTTCAAGAAGGCAACCAACGATTAATTGAATTCGACTTTGGCTCATTTAGCCAAACACTACTAAATATACTACTAATACCAATCTATATTTTTTTAATACTTATTTACCGGCACAGAATTTCAACGTTTTTAAAAATGAAGGTCGCAGATAAACACCACACCAAACTAGATAAAATTTTACATGAAGTTAAAACTGTTGTCAGAAATTATATTGCAGGGTTAGGTTTTCAAGTGATTATTGTTTCTCTTCTTACGGCTACCGGATTTTACTTTATAGGGCTTAAATATTTTATATTTCTGGGAGTACTAACCGGTCTATTAAACTTAATACCCTATATTGGAATTTGGATTGCATCTATAGTAAGCTTGCTTGTAGCCTTATCAGAATCAAATGAATTTGGAGTATTGTTGGGTGTGGTAATCGTAATCTCTGTCGTACAGGTGCTTGACAATAATGTTTTAGTACCAAAAGTTGTAGGCTCTCAGGTAAGCATAAATGCACTAGCTAGTATATTGGTGGTAATAATTGGAGGAACGCTAGCAGGTGTAGGAGGAATGTTTATTGCAATACCTTCACTTGCAATTTTAAAAATAGTTTTTGATAACATTCCTGAGTTAAAGGCTTGGGGGCACTTGATAGGCAACGACAATTCAAATTAAACATTGCCTATTACAGCCAACTTATCTAAAGATGGTGTTGGACTTCCACCGGCTTTTTCAACCGTAATTGCAAAGGCCTGTGCGTTGGAAACATCCGGCATTGGGCATAAATCTTCACAAGGTTTGTCATGTGTAAGCATACCCATATCTACAGGCTTACCGTCAACTATTGCCCAAAGTTGATATTGTTTGTCTTGAGGTAATTTTTCCATTTGAGGAGAGGCATCTAAGAAAACTTTAGAGGTGCTTTCATTGAAATACACAATACAAGTAGAGGTTGGCTGAAAATCTGTTCCTTTTAAAACAATTTTTTTAGTAGCTGAATGTTGTAAGAAAGCTAATAGCTCTTTTTTCTTTTCTACTTTTTGAGACAGTGCGTCTAGTTCGGTTTCAAAGTTGCTTTTATTTTCATACATCTCCGTTGACATATCAGACAATTGAGATTTAACTGATTTGAGTTCGGAGTTAGATGTATAAAACAAATAGGCAAAACCAATAGTTATAACAACAGAAGCAGCCGCCATGTATTTCCATAACTTTGAGTTACCAGATGCATCAATAGCCACTACTTTAGCTTCTGTCTTTTGTCCTAAAGCTTCTTGCTTTTCATTTTTTATAGCTGTAAGAATTTTTGATTTTAAATGAGAAGGAGGATTTTTCTCTAATTTAATAGCCATGCTTTCAATGACAGACTGTAATTGCTCTAACTCCGATTTAATCTCAGGATAAATATGCGACATACATTCCACCTCTTGCTGTTCCTGCTTAGAAACATTTCCAAGAACATAGTTCTCAAGTATTCCGGATGATATGTACTCCTTTATATCCAAAATAGAAATAGATTAAATATTTTTTTTAATTCTTTTAGTGCAGCTCTTGAACGGGTTTTAACCGTGCCTAACGGAATATTTAACTCATCCGAAACCTCTTGTTGAGTATAGCCATTAAAATACAAGTATTCTATCATCTCTTGTTGTTCAGGAGAAAGTTTTGCCAGCAAATCTTTAACGCCAATATGGTTAATATTTATTTTTGAGTTATTGACACCCAAATCTACGTTTGGTTTAAGCTCTTGGATTTCATACTTCCCTTGTGATTTTAATTTCCTTAGTTTATCTATAGCAGTGTTTCTAACAATGTTTAACATCCATGTAAATAACCTTCCTTTAGATGCATCATACGAATGTATTTTTTTCCATATTTTAACAAATGCTTCTTGCAGCACATCTTCTGCAACTTCATCGGAACGTACAATTTTAGAGCTAACGCCAAATAAAGCTTTAGAGTAATTATCATACAACCTCTCAAAAGCTTCTGTATTACCGCTCTTGATTTGGTTTACCATTTCTAATTCAATATGGATTTCCGGGTTGCTCACTAGTTATACAAATATGAAAAAATATTTCGACTAATATTTCTTTTTTAAATATTCATAAATAGAAACGTTAAGAAGAATCAAAAGCATACCGTAAAATGTATCTTCAACCGGAATAGTAAAAAGCCTAACACCCATATTTTCTTCATTGTTATACCAAACTACTTCATTATGAATAAAGCTGCCGGTTAAAATTCCATTGACTATGAAAAAAGGAATAAGAATAAAAAGATAGGACAAAAAGAAAAGATTAAGATATTTTACTCGATAAAATACTAAAATCACCAATACAACAGCCAAAGAAAAAAAAGTAATTGAAGTATAGCTTTTAGATAGAAATATTCCTCCCACTAAAAATAATGCTATAGCAAACATATTTACCCAGCTGCTGTTGGTATTATAAAATTGATACCACTGATATTTTACACATTCATATATAAATATGCATGAAAAAGGAATGCATATAAAGAATAAGTGTTCTTCAATAGGTAATCCAAACAACTTAACGTCATTCAAATAAGCGGAATTAAAACCCCAAATTCCTTGAGAGGTAAAGATAGCATCCCAAATGATAAAAGGAATGTAAACTATGATTATAGCCGGAAATAAATACTTCCATTTTGAAAAATAATTTACTTTTTTCTCAAAGCTGGCAATTAATGGAAATAAAATTGTTAGGATATTAAGCCAAAGATAAAGCGACATAATTACCCTTTATTTTTTAGATATTTTTTTGCTTCTATATAATATTTAAAGGGCACTAATAACATTCCAAAACACTCTCCTTCTTCTTTTCCTAAGTGTTTATGATGAACTTTATGTGCTTTCCTTAAGGCTAGTAGATAAGGATTGTCTGAGTTTCTAAACCACTTAAAACGTTGATGAATAAATACATCATGAACTAAAAAGTAGGCTATACCATAAATTAAAATTCCTAAACCAATAGCGTTCATCCAACTTATATTATAAAGCACACCAAACAACATTAAAAAGAAAGAAGGCACCGCAAAAATTAAAAAGAAGAAGTCGTTTTTCTCAAAAAAACCTGGTTCTTTTACATGATGGTCTGCATGAAAATACCACAGTAGTCCGTGCATGATAAACTTGTGTGTAAACCAAGCCACAAACTCCATAAAGAAAAAAGTAAATATTGTAATTAGTAAAAACATTACAGCAAATTTAGTTGATATTTAAAATAAGAGCTAAAAAACAAATAAGCTTTGCGTTTATTTGATATTCTAATCCGTTCTGATTTAATTACTCTTGTGTTTAGCGCCACAATTTTCTTAAACAATGATGTATAATAAATATAGGCAACATACACCCCTAATTTAGAAGTTCTAGGCAGCATATCAATCCCAATTTTAGCGTGAGCAAAATCCTTTTCAATATCTTGTTTTATTAATTCACATTGGTATTGATCAAAGTTGGAGAAATCTATATTAGGAAAATAAGTTCTTCCTAACTGCTCATGGTCATACTTAAAGTCTCGTAAAAAATTGACTTTCTGAAAAGCAGAACCCAAGCTTCTTGCGTATGGCTTTAATCGTTCATAAAGTTCTTTATCTCCATTTACAAAAACACTTAAGCACATTAAGCCTACCACTTCAGCAGAACCCACTATGTATTCTTGATATTCATCTTTAGAAGAGTAGGTAGATTTTACTAAATCCATCTCCATACTTTTTAAAAACAGTCTTACATTCTCAATATCAATATTGTATTGATTTACTACATATTGAAAACTATTAAGAATAGGATTAAGACTAATCTTTTCATCAATAGCTTTGTAAGTATCGGCTTCAAATCTTTTAAATAAATCTAGCTTGTTGTAGTCATGAAAAGTATCAACAATTTCGTCTGCAAACCTCACAAATCCATAAATAGAATAGATAGGTTGACGAATCGACTTATTTAAAAATCTAATGCCTAATGAAAACGAAGTGCTATATGACTTTGTGGTGATAACACTGCATTCATTTGAAACTTTATCAAACAGTTGTTTCATATTCTAAATTTATATTTTTTGATAAATAATTTTGTACCAGTTTAGATACTATCTGTCCTGAAATAATTGCAGGAGGAACTCCCGGTCCCGGAACAGTGAGTTGACCTGCATAAAATAGATTCTTTAATTTTTCGTTTGCCATTTTTGGCTTTAAAAAGGCGGTTTGCTTCAGCGTATTAGCAAGCCCGTAAGCATTGCCCTTAAATGCATTGTAATCTGTGATAAAATTAGAAGGCGCATATGCTTTTTGATAAACGATATTGTCCATAAATTTTTCTCCAATATGTTGTTCTATTTTAGAAATAACATAATTAAAGTAATGCGATTTAATTTCATCAGTATCTTTTAAACCGGAAGCTACAGGAATTAAAATAAAAAGATTTTCATGTCCATTAGGTGCAACTGTATCATCTGTTTTAGAGGGGCAACAAACGTAAAACAATGGTTTATCAGGAAATTTGGGATTATCGTATATTTCCTTTGAGTGCTTCTTTAAATCTTCATCAAAAAATAAATTATGATGTAACAGATTTTTAAGCTTTTTGTTTACGCCCACATAATATAACAAACAGCTTGGAGCAAATACTCTATTGTTCCAATAACTTTCATCGTAGGTTCTGTATTTTTTATCAAGTACATCTTGCTCAAAATGATGATAATCTGCCGCTGAAACAACCGCATCTGCATAGACTGCTTTACCACCTCTTGTTTTTACCAGAGAAATTTCATCACCTATATAATCTAACGATTCTACAGAATCATCTGTAATTATTTCAACTCCATATTCATTAGCCAATTTCTCAAATGCCTCTGCTATTTTATTCATACCACCTTTTGGATACCATGTGCCCAGTTTCATGTCGGCATAATTCATAATACTGTATAAAGCAGGTATTTTATTAGGCATAGCGCCTAAAAACAACACAGGAAAACTAAGTAATAATCTTAACTTCTCGCTTTTAAAGTTTCGTTCAATTATCTTTTCAAGAGGTGTAGTTAATTCTAGTTTAAAAAAATCTTTAATAATAGGAATTGTAACAAACTCAGTGAATGATAAGGACGGCTTGTAAACTAAAGAATTCATGCTTGCCTTGTATTTATATTCAGCATCCTTTAAAAACTCCTTAAGCTTTAATGCACTACCTTTTTCAATATTTTCAAATAAAGTATATATGTCATCCATATTAGTGGGTAAATCAGAATATGAATTATCATCCCAGAAAACACGATAAGATGGAGATAGTCTAATTAATTCGTAATAATCTTCTACTTTTTTTCCTAATGATGAGAAAAAATTCTCAAAAACATCCGGCATCCAATACCAGCTGGGCCCCATATCAAACATAAAACCTTCGGCTGAAAAGCTTCTGGCACGACCACCAAGCCTTGTGTTTTTTTCAATAAGTGTAACAAAGTTTCCTTGTTTAGCTAGCGTAATTGCACTAACCAGTCCCGAAAAACCACCACCAACAACTGTTATTTTTTGCCTATTAGTCAAATTCAAAATATTTAATAATTACGTAAAGCGTTAATTTACGGATTTAATTCTTTTAGTTTTTTCATTAGTTCTTTTCTTGCATAAAAAATACGGCTTTTAATTGTACCTAAAGGTAAATTCATTTCATCAGCAATTTCTTCATACTTAAAACCATCGATGTATTTTAGAAAAGGAATTTTAATATTGTCAGACAATGAATTAATTTGTTTCAATATATACTTTTCATTGACCATATTATCCTGAAGCATACCATTAGAAGGTGAGTAAGATAAATACCTAAATTCATTGTTTTCATCATCTCCCGAAACAAATAGCTTTTTACGCTTACTTATATTAAAATAAGTATTACGCATGATGGTGTAAACCCAACCAGCAAAGTTTGTTTCAGAGCGATATTTGTCTCTATACTTTAATGCTTTTAAAAATGTTTCCTGGATTAAATCTTCTGCGTCATCTATAGACTTAAAAAATTTAAAAGCTACTTCGAGTAGTTTTGGTCGAAGTAAATTTAGTTCGTATGTAAATTCTTTTTCAGACATTTTGTTTAATTTTTTTACAAATATATTAAACATTTTTAATTTGTTTAATATTTTACATGTTTTTTTAAACAAATCATTCTAAAGAAAATCTGAAATAGATGAAAATGGAGTTATACTAGACTGTTTTCCAATATCATAAGATGTTTTTACAAAAAACTTTTTAATAAAAGAAAAAGTAGCTATTTGTTCCACATAATGAGGAATTCTGCCTTTCACATCATGATTTATTGAATACATAATGATATTATCGGGTTTGCAGTACTCAATTACTTTGACTAAATCTTTTAATGGTACAGATTGTCCTAAATAGATAACCTTATAGCCATTTTTCTTAAGGATATAATTATAAAACAACAAGGAAATTTCATGCAACTCACCTTCGGGAAGAAAAAGAAGGAAGGTTTCTGACTTTGATACTTTAGTCTTTAAACTATCCGTATTAGCAATAATCTTTTGACGAATCAAATTAGATATAAAGTGCTCCTGGGCAGGATGGATTTTATCTGTTTGCCAAAGGACACCAATTTTATCTAAAAAAGGATAGAGAATATCTATAATAGATGTTTCTATTCCATATTTATTAATGCAATCGCTAAACAATTTATTAAATGACTCTTCGTCAAAGTCAATAGTTACTTTTACAAACTCAGCTATTATTGTCTCAAAGTTGTTATTGGATTGTAGCGAAGCTATTTTATCCCTTAATTGCTCTTCAGATAATTCTGCAATTTTTGAAATCTTATAGCCGGCCTTATATAAAGAATTAACATTAAGAATTTTCTTAAGGTGATCATTAGTATAGTATCTGATATTGGTATCCGTCCTAAGTGGTTCCAATAAATTATATCTCTGCTCCCAAATTCTTATGGTGTGAGCTTTAATATCGGTTAAGCGTTCTATTTCTTTTATACTATAAGTATTCATTCTTTCTGCTAAAGTAAGCTAAACAAAAAAGCCTGTAAATAGTTTTACAGGCTTTTTTTAATATCATGAATGTTGAAAGATTATTCCTCTTCCATTTCTACCATTTTAAACGGAACATTGATTATTGCCTGGTAATCTTCACCGGCTTCTAACATATCTTCATCATCTTCTTCATAATGCCAGTTGATAACAACCTCACTAGAACCGGCATTTATAGCCTCTAGCTTTTTAAACACATCTAAGATACACTTAGAAGAACTAGTATTAAAGTATTCTAATTGAATATCAACATTAGTGCTTGACTGAGGAGAACCTGCGTACTCTTCTAGTTTATCAACTAATGGTTTATAAAATTCGATAGAATTTTCAGGTATAGACCTCCCTCTAATTAAAAGTTTGCCGGTAGCCGGTTCAAATTTAATAGTTGGTGTTTTCGCAGATCCTTCAATATTCAATGATTCCATAATTCGTTATGTTGTTTAATTAGGTGATACTTTAATATTTAGACTAAAAAAAGAAAAATTATTGTTTACAGGTAAAAAGTTAAAATCAAGCTTTTGACCGGATTTTCTGGCAATGTCAATCATTCCAAGACCACCGCCTCCTTTATCTGACATTTCGCCATTATTTAATACCTCTTTATAGTATTCTTTTAATTCGTCTTTACTTAATGAGTTTATTTTTTCTAATTTTCCTTTTAGTAAATCAATTTTGTTTGCTTCAATATAGTTTCCTGTGATAATAAAATAAGCTTCTCCATCTTTTCTAATCATAAACACCGCACTTTTATTTGGAGAGTCAGATGCTCCATTTTTTTCATGATCGATGTGATGGTAAAGATTTTGAAGACATTCAACCAGAATATTATATACCTTTCTTCTCAGTTTAGGTGACTCTTCCAGGTTTTCCATCTTATTCTCCATAATTTGTAGAATAGATGTAAGTAACTCCGAAGTAACTTCACCTTTGAAAGAAAGCATAATATTGCTTTTCTCCATTTTCTCGTAAAAATCGTATATATCCAGGTTCATTTACTTCAAGTGAGGTTCAAATATAAAAAAGATGTATTTCCAAACAAAAAAAAGTTATCTTAATTCAAATTCAAATGAATTACCATTAATTGTAACGGTTGCTTTATTGTCACAAGTACCGTCTCCATAGTCAACAACTCTTGTTGCTAATCCCTCAGGATTAAGCTCAATAATTCCTTGCTGAATATACTTACATTTTGGATCTTTAATGATATTCTTGGTAATTTTGTTAGCGTAAGAATTCCCATCTCTGTCAACTCCGTCAGCATCTCCAGATATTTCTACTATATCATCTGATATGTCGTTAGGAGTATTTGCTATATCTGTAAATTTATAGGTTCTATTACAGTGATAATGAATTTCCCAGTCTTTTTTACATATCCCATTTAATACAGATACGCTATAGCTTCTATCTTTTCCACCGTTGCTTACCCCATTATTTTGGCAAACTAATGAACCACCTATTTCAACTCCATTTTCTTTATACTTATCAAAATCAATGGTCATTTTAGCACCGGCAACATTCCAAAATGTATCAAGCGTAAACATTAATTTTCCTTCCCTTAGATTACCGTCAACTAAATCTACACAGCCTGTACCAAAGTCAAGTGTAAAGGTTCTTGGGAAATTAACAGTATCCCCTAATATGATGCTGGCACAAGTTAATCCTGTAGTTCTATTGGTAGAGTGTTTTTTTACTCCTTCTTCTTCAATAGCTATTCTATTTGTAGTAGGAAACACCCGAGAATAGATGCCTTCCGATATACTATTATCAACAGCTGTTTGAGTATTATCGTCCACTTTAGCTTTTTTACAAGAAATTGCTACTGAAGCAATTATAACAGAAGAAAATAAAAGAATGGTTAGTTTTTTCATTTGTATATTTATTTAAGCAAAAATACGTATAATTTTTAAAATTTAATTCCAACGACTAATACGTCATCAATCTGCTCAAGGTTACCCATCCACTGCACTAAATTCTGTTTTAACTGATTATATTGACTTTGCATTGGCTCATCTTGAACTTCTATCAAGAGATCTCTTAGTTTTTTGGCCATAAACTTCTTTCCTTTTGGCCCACCAAACTGATCGACATAACCATCAGAAAATATGTAAACCGAATCTCCTTTCTGAATTTCAATTTCTTTAGTGGTAAACTCTTTATTTTCCATGTGACGTCCGCCACCAATCGGATACTTATCACCATCAAAGGTATTTAACTCTCCCGAACGCACATGATAAAGAGGCCTAAACGCTCCGGAAAAATATAGCTTAGAAGTATTTTCGTTATATACACAAAGCGCTAAATCCATTCCATCTGTGGTATCTAAAGAACTTCCTGAAACCTGTTTTAATGAGTTACGCACCAACTCATCCAGTGCTTTTAATATTTCATCAGCCTGAGTAATTCCCTTTTCAAACACAATTTGATTTAATAAATTATGCCCAATCATACTCATTAATGCACCGGGAACACCATGACCGGTACAGTCAACGGCTGCAATAATTTTAAATTCATCTTTAACTCCAAACCAGTAGAAATCACCACTAACAATGTCTTTAGGTTCATATAATATAAATGAGTTAGGAAAACTTTTTTGAATTAAATCCATTGGTGGAAGAATCGCCTCTTGAATTCTTTTAGCATATTGAATGGAACTAATTATTTCATTGTTCTTTTCATTCAATTCTCTTGTTCGCTCTCGTACTTTTTTCTCTAAAACAATTTTCTCTTTTTTAATTTGATTTGTTCGAACTCTAACAAACAAAAAGACACTTATAATAGTAAGAATAATACATATAGCATAAAACCACTTTGTTTTATAAAATGGAGGGATTACCGTAATTTTAATTGCTATTCCTTCCTCATTCCAATACCCATCATTATTAGAAGCTCGAATTCTTAACACATAATCACCACCCGGTAAGTTATTGTAGCTTGCGTACCTTCTATTAGTTGGCGCTCTCCACTCATCCTCCAACCCTTCTAATTTCCATGAATACATATTTTTAGAAGGCTGTTCAAAATCTAATGCAACAAACTCAAAACTGAAGAATCTATCCTTATATGTAAGTTCAATGTTATTTTTAAAAGTAATATTACTATCTAGCTCTACTTCCTTATCAAATAATTTAAAAGAAGTAAGACATATGTTAGGCTTTATTTTATTTGCTTTTATGTTTTTAGGGTAGAATGCATTAAACCCATTAATACCTCCAAAAAACAACTGACCTGACTTGCTTTTAAAATATGCGCCCTGATTAAATTCATTAGATTGGATTCCATCTTGCTCTAGGTAAGTTTTTATGTCTGTAACACCATTTTTATCTTGTGGTGGTTTTATCTTTAAAAGTCCTTTATTGGTTGTTAACCACAAATAACCTTCGTCATCTTCCAGAATACCATAAATATAATCACTTGAAAGACCATCATTTTGTAAGTAATAAGTGATTTTTCCTGTTACAAGGTTTATTTTATTAAGTCCTTGCGCAGTACCTATCCACAAATTCTTTTGCTTGTCTTTATGAAAGCAAAATGCATAATTATTGGAAATAGATTCCTTACCTTCCTCAGCCACATAATTCGTAAACTTCTGGGTTGATTTATCAAAACAAGAAACACCTTTGGTGGTAGCTATCCATAACTTATTAAATTCTTTGTCATAATACAGCGCATTAATAAAGTTGTGAACCAATCCGTCTTCTTTGTAATAATTGGTAAATACTTTCTTTTTCTTATCAAATGAGTTCAAACCTCTAAGTGTTCCAATCCAAATAAGACCATCACTATCTTGAGTTATATCCAACACATCGTTTTGAGAAATGGATGTCCCGTTAATTTTATTTTGTGCTTCAAAAGGAGTGGAAAATGTATTTGTTTTAGGGTTATAATAATTTATACCTGCACCATTTGAACCTATCCACAATAAGTTTTCATCATCAATATATAAAGAAAGTATTCTATCGTGAAGTTTATTGACTGCAAAAGGAAAGCTGGTACATTCGTTAGTTTTAGAATCAAACTTAACCAAACCGTGTCCACCAAAAGTACCAATCCATAATTCATGATTATCCGACTCTTCTAAAGCCATTATCATATTATGATCTAAACATCCGTTAGCAAAATTTGCACTTGTAAAATGATTAAACTGATTATTAGAAAGCCTTTTAAATATAGACACTCCACCACCGTTGGTTCCAATCCAGATAATTCCTGATGACGATTTATAAACGCATGAAAGATTATTCTCTGAAAGGCTAAACTCATTACAATCTGAATAAGAATAACGAATAAACTGATCCTCCCAACCTTGCTTTAACACTGACAATCTGTTTGAGGTAGTTACCCATAATGAACCAATATCAGGCTCCACAAATCCTGACACCACATCATGACTTAATGAATTTGGATTAACATCTGATTGGAAATAACGATGTAGTATTTTTCGGTTTTCTAAATCATACTCAACATAACCTGCACCATTTGTACCGATTAAAAGTGTACCATAAGTAGTAAAGTAAAACGTTTTAATCTTGTTTCGGTAAGGATTGAATTTTGTTTCCTTAAACTCAGGAAATGTAATGTTGTCTAACTTTTTTGTTTCGGTATTGTAAATATAAAAACCATTGCCGTTAGTACCTATAAGCATAGTATGTTTACCGTCAAACTCAAGTGTTGTTATTTCCTCTTCTAATTTAAGTGTATTATTGTCAGTTGTCTTAAGGTTAAAAACATTTGAATTAAGCTTATCAAAAAAAGCTAACCCCTGTTTAGTGCCAATCCAAACTACTCCATTATCATCTTGAGAAACTGAAGTAATTTGTTCACTTATTAAACCATTCTTAAGACCTATTCTCTTAAACTTTGAGGTATATTTATTGTAAATGTTAATACCTCCGGATGTACCTACCCATAAATCTCCGTCTTTATCTAAAAATAGTGATTGAATGTTATTCTCAGAAAGCGTTGTAGAATCTAAGGGGTTATTTCTAAAAACTTTTATTTCGTAACCATTATATCGATTTAGACCATCTTGAGTACCAAACCACATAAAACCTTCTTCATCTTCTATAATGGCATGAACAGTACTCTGAGAAAGTCCGTCTTCATTAGTTATTCTAGAAAATTTAAGTTCTTGAGAATAAGAAACAGCAGCAAATAACAGGAATAATAATGAGAGGCTATTTCTGACTAATTTCGGCAATGGTTTAAAGTTTGCGTAAATGTAAAGATTTTTAGCATATCTCTTAACTTTTTAGCTTTGCAGTAAATGAGCACAAAAAAGTGGTTTGAAAGCTGGTTCGATTCTCCTTACTATCATATTCTTTATAAGAATAGAGGTTTAAAAGAGGCAGAAGACTTTATTACTACCATATCTAATAAACTATTTCTTAAAAAAGATAATTTACTTGACGTTTGCTGCGGAAAAGGTAGGCATGCCTACACTTTTAATAAATTGGGGTTTGAAGTAGATGCGTTTGATTTATCACCCCAAAGCATAGCTCAGGCAAAAGAGCTTGAAAACAACACTCTTCGCTTTTTTGTGCATGACATGCGAAAGACTTTTAAAGAAAATCATTACCAGTATGTAGTAAACATGTTTACCAGCTTTGGATATTTTGAAAATGAAAACGACAATAAAAATGCACTTAAAAGCATCATTGCTAACCTGAAGCCCTGTGGCTATTTCTTGATGGACTACCTAAACGCCAGCTATGTAAAGCAAAATTTAGTTAACCAAGAAACTAAACAATTAAACGGGATAAGCTTCAACATCAACCGAAGAATTGAAAATAACTGCGTGATAAAAACCATTGAGTTTGAAGATAAAGGCGAAAAATATCTGTTTGAAGAGAAAGTAAACCTAATTGATGCAAACACCTTAACTACTTGGATAGAAGAAAACAAACTTACTGTTTTAAACACCTTTGGAGATTATGAATTAAACCCATTTGATACTGATAATTCAAAAAGATTAATCATCTTCGCGCAAAAATAAGTATGCACACATCCGGCTTAGATATTTTTTTACTATTTATTTTACCATTTGCCGGTGGTATAGCCACTTACTTTTACTACCAAAAGAAAAAATTCAATCTTAAAAACATTTTAGCTTTTAGCGGTGCTTTTTTGCTAGCCATTTGTTTGCTGCACCTACTCCCTGAAATATTTAAGGCAGAAGAAAGCTATACCGGTTATTTTGTTTTGTTAGGTTTTATTATTCAGTTGGTATTAGAGTATTTCTCCAGAGGAATAGAACATGGGCATATCCACACGCATGGAGACCATCATGGCATTGAAACAACACTTTTCTTAAGTTTATTTATTCACTCCTTAATAGAAGGAGCCGCATTAATCTCTCATCAACATGAAGGCGAAGCACACAGTAACTCTCTTTTATTAGGAATTATCATTCATAAAATACCTATTGCCGTTGTATTGGCTATGCTACTTTCTTCCA
>CALALS010000296.1 GCA_937925525.1 uncultured Flavobacteriales bacterium
GAAGTAACTTTTTTAGAAAAAGGAAAAAGAAGAGAATGGCGTTCTTTTAATATGGGTACGGTTCGTCTTAAGGAAGGAAAACAAGATGATAAAGTTATAAAGGAGATGAAATCTTGGATTGAAGAACATTGTCCGAAATACAAGCCTGAAGTTGCCATAGGAACAGGTGGTAATATCAATCGATTGTATAAAATGTCCGACCAAAAAAATTATTCCTTACTAAGCCGTAAAGAACTAAAAGAAACGCTGGAAGAGTTGGAAAAATATAGCATAGATGAACTTAAAAATAAAATTGGATTAAAGCCTCACCGTGCCGATGTCATTATTCCGGGAGGATATATTTATCACAACGTGATGAAGTTTGCCAATATCAAAAATATATTCGTTCCTAAAGTAGGTTTAGCAGATGGAATAATTATACGAATGTATAAGGAAGCGTTAAAGCTGAAATAGTTAAATTAAAAATTTCCAGGCTGCGTAACCCAAAGCAGCAATTATGATAATAAGACGGTAATTTAATCCGGCTGATTTTTTAGATTTTCTTCTATCGTAAAAAGCTTTAATGTTTTCAACCGATTCGTTTTGATTTAACTTGGTTGGCTTGTCTTCCGGCTCAATATAATATCTGGGAGTAAACGAAAATTGCTTTGGAGTTTCTCTTTTGTAAAAAGAAGTTAAACTTTTTTTAAACCCATGTTTGGGCTGAACTTTTTCTCTAAATTTTGATTTAAAAGTCATATTACAAAGATACAAAATTTTATTTCCGCCTAGTCAATTGCTAAAAGCAACTCGTCCCTTCTCATCCATCCGGTAATGCTAAAACGTTTTGCAGATGTTTTTATTACCTCATGTTCCACACAATCACTTCTAAAGCAAACTACTTTACCAAATTCAGGAAATATATCGGTAAACTCATTGCTGTTTTCTTTGTGGTGAACTCTTAATTGACCGCCATCTTTTTCATCCCAGTCATCGTTTAAGTAAATTACACAACTAATAAGTCGGTTACTGGCATCTGAAAATTGGTCTAGGTGTTTTTTATAGAAACTTCCCGGAGGATAAACAGCATAATGTCCTTCATATCGGTTAAGGCTAATTCTAAAGAAGTTGGCGAAATAATCCATTAACTGATACATTTCGTCTAAAAAGCTTCTTACGGTTTCTTCATGAGTATAGTCAGAAAGCCAAAGTATATAGTCGTTTCTTATTTCGGTTACTCGTTGCTTTTCTATTCCTTTTCCAATTTTTGCTTTTTCGAATTCGCCTTGTTGATATTGCAAAAGACAAAACTCTTTCATGCTTTTAAGTATGTTTTCAGAAAATAAATGCTGCACAATTCCAAAATTGTTTTGAAGAATTTGTTCGCTCAACTCTTGAGCTTTTTCAGCATTCATATTTTAATTTTCGGCAATGATAAGCTAAAAATCAGTTGCTTCTGAAATTGTTGAAAAGGATTTTTGAATTTTCCTAATGTCTTTTACAAACTTGCAGAGAAAACTTAAAAACACCTATTGTTTTGTTTTTTAATAAGTTGTATGTTTACTAATCTTAAAACTACTACAATGAAGTTTTCTTTATATACTTCTGTAACTACTTTGTTCTTAATTATTGGGGTTAATTTTAATGGGGTGGGACAACTATCTAATTACGTTAATATTACTTTTGAGGATACTGTTTTCTTAGACCATTTACAAATAGACACTAATAGTGTATGGCAAATTGGAAATCATCAAAAAAATATCTTTAATGGAGGTTTTAATAGTCAAAAAGCAATTGTTACAGATACAATAAATAGCTATAGAATAAACGATACTTCATCTTTTATAGTTAGTGCTTTACATACTTCTTTATCCAACAATCATACATTAAGGTTTACATATAAGTCAAATACTGACAGTATAAATGATTATTTGAAGCTTGAAATTTCGTCAGATAGAATAAATTGGACGGAAATCACTAATGACTTAAATAACTTTTACATAATTAAAGGAGATACTTTTATTACTGGAAATATTGATTGGGCGGTTTATGAAGTTCAGTTTCATCTCTGGTTAATTAACAATTCATTACTTGGTCCGCCAGATGATACTATCTCTTTTAGATTTAGTTTTATAACTGATAGTGTTCAAACCAATAAAGATGGCATAATGATAGATGACATTACAATCAATCTTGCTTACGGAAGTGTAGAAGATTATGATGATATTCAAGATTTCTCCATATATCCTAACCCCTTTTATGATAATTTAAACATAGAAACTAAAAACAAATCGGTTTACATTGAAATCTATGATTTATTTGGAAAAAAGTTACTCAATAAAAAAGTCGAGTCAACTTCTGTAGATTTAAGTTTTTTAAACTCAGGGGTATATTTTTTAAAGGTTCACAATAAAACCTTTAAAATCATAAAATTTTGAAGAATTTGTTCACTCAACTCTTGAGCTTTTTCAGCATTCATATTTTAATTTTCAGCAATGATAAGCTAAAAATCAGTTGCTTCAGAAATTGTTGAAAAGGATTTCATTTCTATCTAATTTTTAGCTTCATTTTTTAGTAAATTTAAAACGACAATTAAGTTTTGTTTTGGAAGAAAATATTGAAAATAAGATAGTAAAGGGGAGAGGTGCGCAAGTAAATCCGAATAACCGTTTTTTTAAAAATGAAAACGTAAAGGAACATATTGAAGGCATTGATGAAGATGATTTTCAGGAAAACATCTCATCTTCTTACATTGAGGTTTTTCCAAAAACTATTATCAATAAAGTTGCCAGTCCCGATATTGGACCTGCTTATTCTTTAAATCCCTATCAGGGTTGTGAGCACGGTTGTATTTATTGTTACGCCCGTAACAGTCACGAATATTGGGGTTATAGTGCCGGTTTAGATTTTGAAACTAAAATATTGGTTAAAAAGAATGCGGCTGAATTGGTAAATAAGCAATTAAGCTCTAAAAGCTGGAAGCCTGAAATGGTTATGTTATCAGGCAATACAGATTGTTATCAGCCTATTGAAAAGAAGTTAAAAATTACCAGAGAAATTTTAAAAATGTTTTTAAAACATCGTCATCCGGTGGGTGTAATCACCAAGAATGCCTTAATATTGAGAGATATTGATTTACTGAAAGAACTGAACGATTTAAATTTATTAAGAGTGAGTATTACCTTAACTTCTTTGGATGATAAGTTACGACAAGTTTTAGAACCAAGAACAGCAACCTACAAACGAAGAATGGAAACCATTGAAACTTTATCTGCAAACGGAATTCCGATAAATGTGATGATGGCACCAATCATTCCCGGATTAAACAACCATGAGATTTTACCTTTGGTGAAAAAAGTAGCTGAGCTGGGAGCGTATTCAGTAAATTATACCATTGTAAGGCTTAACGGCCAAATTGCCAACGTTTTTGTAGATTGGATAAAGAAAAATTTTCCGGATAGAGCTAACAAAATTTTACATCAGATTGAATTTATGCATGACGGAAAACTTAACGACAGTCGTTACGGTGTGAGAATGAGGGGAGAAGGTAAATTTGCTGAGCAAGTAAATAGTTTGTTTAAAATTGCCCGCAATAAATATTTGAAAAAAGAAAGTCCTCCACCTCTTGATTTTAGTCTTTTCCATCAACTAAAAAAGCCTCAGTTAAATTTATTTTCTGAGTGAAAGAAGTTCTAAAAAAATATTGGGGATATGATGCTTTTAGAGAAAAGCAAGAAGAAATAATTTCATCAATTTTAGAAGGTAACGATACGCTTGCATTGTTGCCAACCGGTGGGGGAAAATCTATTTGTTATCAGGTTCCGGCCTTACTTAAAGAAGGAGTTTGTATAGTTGTTTCGCCCTTAATTGCATTAATGAAAGACCAAGTACAAAACCTAAGAAATAAAGGAATAAACGCAGTTTATATTCATTCAGGAATGAATTATAATGAAATAGATATTTTACTAGATAATTGTGTTTATGGAGATGTGAAGTTTTTATATGTTTCTCCCGAAAGGTTGCAAACAGATATATTCAGAGAGCGATTTTTGAAAATGAAGGTGAGTTTAATTGCTGTGGACGAAGCTCACTGTATTTCTCAATGGGGGTATGATTTTCGACCATCTTATTTAAAAATCAGTGAAATTAGAGAGTTAAAAAAAGACGTGCCTATTATTGCTGTTACTGCAACGGCTACAAAAAAAGTGGTAGATGATGTCGTTCAAAAACTTGATTTAAATGCTCCTAAAATAATTACTAAAACTTTTTACAGAAAGAATCTTTCTTATTCAGTGTTGTATGAAGAAGATAAGCTGGAAAGATTACTTAGGGTTATAAAGAATGTAAACGGGACAGGAATTGTTTATGCTAAAACAAGAGCTAGGACGAAAGAAGTAGCAGACTACCTAAGAAAGCAAAAAGTTAGTGTTGCCCATTATCATGCGGGATTAGACTCTAAAGTGAGAAATAAGATACAAGAAGACTGGATTGAAAATAAAACAAGAGTGATTGTTTCTACCAATGCTTTCGGGATGGGGATTGATAAACCTGATGTGCGTTTTGTTGTTCATGTTGATTGTCCTTCATCCATTGAAGCCTATTTTCAGGAAGCAGGTAGGGCAGGGCGAGATGAAAAAAATGCGTTTGCGGTTTTGTTGTATAACAATCATGACAAAATTAAGCTAACGGAAGATTTTGAAAAGAGTTTTCCGCCAATAACGGAAATTAAAAGCACTTATAAAGCTCTGGCTAATTACTACCAACTTGCCTATGGAAGCGGAAAGGATGCGACTGTTAATTTTAATATTAGTGAATTTTGTAAACGCTATGATAAGAGTATTATTGACACTTATAATTGTATTAAGTTTTTAGAGTTGGAAGGCCTTATTTCATTATCTGAAGCGTTTTACCAACCATCCAAACTCAGAGTATTGATGGATTCTAAAGAAATATATAAATTTCAGGTGGAGCATGTTGGGTATGACGCTTTATTAAAAGTAATATTAAGAACGTATGAAGGAGTTTTTGATAGATATGTAACCTTCAACGAAGATAAAATTGCTGCAAGTACTCAACTGGAAAAAAGCACTTTGAATAAACAATTGGTTCAATTACACAAGCTTAAAGTAATAGATTATATTCCTCAAAATAATCAACCTCAATTGACATTCTTAACGGAGATATTACCTGAAAATCATTTCTCTATTTCAAAAGAAGTATATCATTTTAGAAAAGAAGTAAGAGATAAGCAACTAAAGTCTATCTTAAACTATGTTACCAAAAAGAATGTTTGCAGAAGTGTTTTATTACTTGAATATTTTAATGATAATAGCGGTAAGCCTTGCGGTATTTGTGATGTGTGTTTAGAAGAAAAACGGACTAATTTAACATCTAAAGAGTTTGAAAAAATAAAAGATGAAATTATAGGGCTATTAAATAACAAACCATCTACTTTTTCTGAGATTGTAACTGAGCTTCATTCCATTCAGAAAGAAAAAGTGGTAAAAGTTATAACTTGGTTAGCAGATAACCGGGAAATTAAAAAGTCAGAGGAAGGAATCTATTCTCTTAGTTAATTTTTTATGGGTAAAATTTTATTGTCGTAAACATATTTTATGATACCCGCACTATTTTTAACATTACATTTTGCCATAATATTAGACCGGTGCGTATCCACAGTTCTTTTACCTAAATTAAGATCTTTAGCTATTTCTGCACTTGTTTTAGCCTGAATTAATAGTTTAATAACCTGTAATTCTCTTTCGGAAAAAAGTACGGGTGCCTTTTCAGTTTTTGCTGTTTTAGCCTCAAACAATCGAATGGCCATATCACTTGAAAGGTATTTTTTCCCGTTTAAAACAATGCTAATGGCGTTAATGAGTTCATCCGGCTGCGAGTCTTTTAAAACATAACCCTGCGAACCACTTTTCATAGCGTCTTGAACATAAGTTATTTCATCGTGCATGGTAAGTGTTAATACCTTTTGTGTTTTGTTTCGTTTTAAAATTTCTTTTGTAGCAGTTATGCCATCCATCTTAGGCATAGTAATATCCATGAGGATAATGTCGTAATTATTTTTTTTAGCCATAGATGTTGCTTCATTACCATCTGTTGCTTCATGGATGTCAAATAAATGTTTTTTATTGTTTTTGAGTATTGAAATAATACCATTTCTGACTAAGTTATGGTCTTCTGCAATTAAAAGTGAAAGTTTTTTACTTGCCATTTTGTTTATTATTTAATAAGAAATGAATTTCTAATTCGGTAAAGTTAGCCATTTTGCTTGTAAATTTATACCTTCCTTCAAAAGCTTTTATTCTTGACACAATATTATTAATGCCATTGCCGGTTGGATTCTCTAACTCTTTTTCAAAGTCAAAGCCTTTGCCATTGTCTCTTAAAAACAAATGAAGAGAGTCCTTTTTAAAGAAAATAGTTAGTGAAATTTTATCAGCTTCTGAATGTTTTAAGGAGTTGTGCACAAATTCTTGTATAACCCTGAAAACACTTATCTTAAAGTTTATCTGCAAATCAGGCTCTTCACCCTCAATATTTAAGTCATATTCCGCTTCTTTAAATTGTTCGGCATTGAATATACTTTCTTCAACAAGACTGGTTAAGCTTTTGCTTTTTAACATTACCGGCATTAGATTGAAACAAATAGTTCTAATTTCCGATATAGAAGAGTTAAGTATTTTTTGAATCTCTAAAAATTCATCAGAGGTGTTTTCTTTTAAGTTTTCGGGTATTTTATTTTGCAATAAATTAAGGTTAATTTTTATGGCGGTTAATTTTTGCCCCAATGAATCGTGTAATTCTTGCGCAATTCGCACCCGTTCATTTTCTTGCGTTTCAATAATAGTTTTGAGGTTGTTTTTCTCAATTTCTTTAAGAACTGAAACATCTTTTATTATGGCTTGATAACCTTCTATTTTTTTGTAATTATTGGTTATCGAATTCCCTGAAATCAAGCAAGTTTTAATGGAGTTGTCTTCAGTCTTTATTTGACATTCATAATCTTTAACAGTTCCTTTTTCTGCAATAATTCTTAGAAGGCTTAGCGCATCATCTCTATCGGTAATAAGCTCACTAAAATAAGTGGATTGGAGTTTTTGAGGTGAAAAGTTTAAGAGTTTAACAGCCGACTGGTTATAATCTATTATTTTTCCTAGTGTATTAAATAAAATTATGGGGTCGGTGGATTCTGTAAATATTTTTTGATACTTTCTGGATAAACTTGCGTTCTGTTCTTTGAGTAAATAAATCTTGTAAGCATTTTCAATAGCTGATTTAAGTTCCAGTTCATTCCAGGGTTTGGTAATATATCTATATACTTTTCCTTTGTTTATGGCGTCAATTATGGCATTAATATCACTATATGCCGTAATTAGTATTCTTATTGGGTTAGGATGAGTTTCTAAAATTGATGCAAAAAAGTTAACCCCTGTAGTTCCGGGCATTCGTTGGTCTGCCATAATAACTTCAACGGAATTATTATTTAATATTTTAATTCCTTCTTCTGCGGAAGTAGCTGTAAATACTTCAAAGTCACGTCTATAAGATGCTTTAAAAGCTAAAAGATTAAGCCTTTCGTCATCTATGTACAACACCTTAATTTTTTTCATTACCCCCTTTTGTTCGGAATTTTAATAATAAATTGAGTTCCTTCATTTTTTTTAGATTCAACTATTATATCTCCTTTATGGGACTCAATAATACTATATACAATTGACAAGCCCAAGCCGGTTCCTTTTCCTACATCTTTGGTGGTAAAAAAAGGCTCAAATATTTTCTCCTTTATTTTTTCATCAATTCCCACACCATTGTCTTTTATATCAATGTAGATAAAGTCATCATCAAAGTGAGTTTTAATTTCTATGCTGCCCTCTCCTGATTTTAAGTTCTTTTCTTTTACTGCCCCTATTGCATTATCTATAACATTCATAAAAGCCTGATTTAATTTGCCGGGATAGCACTCTATAATGGGAAGCTTGCCTAAGTTTTTAGATAAGGTAATGCCGTTTAACTTATTTTTTAATAGCACCAATGTAGACTCTATGCCTTCATTAATATCAGCTTTTTGAAGGTCTATTTCATCTAATCTTGAAAAGTTTCTCAAGCTACTTACTATTTCTTTAGTTCTTTCGGCTCCGTCCTGAATACTATTAATAATAGTTTCTAATTCTGCTTTTATATATTCATAATCTATTTCTTGCTTAAGCGCTTCAATCTCTTTTAATTTTTCTTCCAGGTTATCACTAATACCTATTTCTTCATATTTCTTTATAATGCTTTCAATGTCTTTAATGTCCCTTCTTAGCGGAGATATACTTGAAGAAACAAAGTTGATGGGGTTGTTAATTTCATGAGCTATGCCGGCAGTTAGTTGACCCAATGAAGACATTTTTTCAGCATCTACTAATTGTGATTGAGTTTGTTTTAAATTTGTTAGTACCTGATTCAACTCCTTAGTTCTTTCTTTTACTTTTTCTTCTAGTATTATATTTTGTTCTCTTACCACTCTTTCTTTTTCCTTTAAAGCTTCAAGTCGTTCTTTTTTGTAAATATTTATTCTGGCTGCTAGCGCAAAGGAAAGTAACACAGTTTCTATTCCTGAACCAATGTGCATGGTATATCTGGTAAAATTATTAAATGGTAAAACTTCAAAATCTTTAAGAATATATATAACGACTCCTATTAAGAAAATACTCCATGCTGCCAAAAAATACTTAGCCGGTTGATACCCGTTTTTTAATACTTTAATTGCAACATAAAGCATAAATAGAGAAACAATTCCTGCGTTTACTTCCATTACTATAAAGCTAAGCTTGTAAAACTTTATCAGGGCTAAAACAATTGATATTAAATATGGGATGGATAAGTAAATAGACAGTTTATAAAAATTTAAATAATTAGCTCTAATTTTCAAAAAGACATTCATAAATGCCATTGAAGCAATACCAACTAATGATGGGAATATGAATAAACTATTTTGCGCTAATACAGGAGAATTTGGCCAAAGAAATTGGAAGGGATAACCTTGTAAGCTAGTCTGTGTTAGAAGAATTAGAATAATATATATTACATAATATATATAGCTTTTGTCACGAACGGACATATATAGGAATAAATTATAAATCGCCATTACTATCATTATTCCAAAATAAATTGCAGACAATATATCTTTATATTTTATTTCATTTAATACTGCAGTTTTAGTTCCTAAAGTTATAGGTATTTGTATTCCTTCTTTACTAGAAATTTTAAAGTAAAATGTGCTTTTGTTTCCTGACTTAATATTTATGTCAAAAAGATAGTTGGGATCTTTATATTTTCTTTTATTAAATGGAAATTCTTCACCAACTAACTGAGATGAATATTTACCTCTTTCATTAATAAAAAAAAACTCAACTTTATCCAAAGTCGGTAGTGATAAGTTAAGTATTAAATCATGTTCTGTTGTTAAATTTCTTATATCAAGTTTAACCCATATTGTTGACTGTGTTATTCCCATATTATGAACATTTTTGCTAATTTTTTTAAA
>CALALS010000297.1 GCA_937925525.1 uncultured Flavobacteriales bacterium
TCCGGACGGGACTCGAACCCGCGACCCCGTGCGTGACAGGCACGTATTCTAACCAACTGAACTACCGGACCAATACTTTTAAGAACTTCCCTAACGGGAGCGCAAATTTAATCCTTTTTTGAATAAACGCAACAATTTTTAAAAATTTAAGACATCTTTTGCCGCTTAATCATATAAGGTAATAATACTTGATGAAATCCTTTTGCTACATCAACTTCCACAAAATCAATTTGAAATTGAGAACATTTTAGCTTTAATTCTTTCTCAAATTTTTGCATTTGTTCTAAATACATTTCTTTCACTTGTGAAGGATGCGCTTTAATTTCCTCTCCACTCTCTAAATCAATAAACTTGTATGGCCTGTTTTCAAAATCAAAATCCAACTCACTTTTTTTATCCACCACATGAAAAATAATAATTTCATGTTTGTTATGTTTTAAGTGACGTAATGCTGCAAATAAATCATCGTTATTGGATGTAGTGTCAAACATATCCGTAAAAAACACTACTAATGAACGCTTGTGAAGCGATTGCGCCAACATGGTTATGGCACTTACCGCATCAGATTTTTTTTGTACTTCGGTAGTATTAATCGTTTGTTCCAGTAAATTAAATATTAACTTTTCATGCGCAACGGTAGATTTCGCTTCGGTATGATGATCTATTTTTTCATTGAAAACGGTTAATCCAACAGCATCTCTTTGTTTTCGTAATAATTGAGTAATGGCTGCTGCTGCATAAACACTAAACAATATTTTATTAGGATTTTCCGCATCATATTTCTTCGCTTCAGGATAATACATAGAAGAAGAATTATCTATAACAACCCTGCACCTTAAATTGGTTTCTTCTTCGTATCGCTTTACATATAACTTTTCGGTTCTGCCAAATAATTTCCAGTCTATATGTCTGGTGGATTCTCCGGTATTGTACGTACGATGCTCTGCAAACTCTACCGAAAAACCATGAAACGGGCTTTTGTGTAGGCCTGTAATAAACCCTTCTACTACTTGTTTTGCAAGTAGTTCCAACTTTGAATAGCGTTGAACGTGTTTTATATCAATATTTACAGGCACTTGGTTTATTTAAAGAATAAAGATAGTTTTTTAAGGCAAAAAAATAGCCATTTAGTAAACTAAACGGCTATTCACTTTATTTATTGAAAAAGTATTAGTTCATTAAAGCATTTAGCTTTTCTGCTAATTTATCTTTTGGAACTGCACCAACTGATTTATCTACTACTTCACCATTCTTAAAAAATAAAATAGTAGGAATATTTCTGATTCCGTATTTAGCAGCTATTGCTTGGTTATTATCTACATCTACTTTACCCACAACGGCTTTACCATTGTAGTCATTTGATAATTCTTCTACAATTGGTCCAACCATTCTACATGGTCCGCACCATACTGCCCAAAAATCAACCATCACTGGTTTATCTGATTGTAATACTGTTTCTTCAAAATTACTGTCTGTTAATTCTAATGCCATCTTAATTAAATTTTATTTGTTATTCGAATCTAGTTGTTTTCTTAATGCAAAAATACGCTTTCAAATTTTAAAAAACAATGCAACAAAAAGCCATTTCTGATGAAAATTACGCCATTATTTTACAGCTAACTTCAGGAATGCTTTGTAACTCATTGATTA
>CALALS010000298.1 GCA_937925525.1 uncultured Flavobacteriales bacterium
AACGGAACGGATTATGATGGCTATGCCATTAAGATTAACAAAACCGGAGATATTGTTTGGGAAAAAATTATCGATAAGGGCTTTGATGAAAAATTGTTTGGCGTAACCGAACAAAGTGGAGCTTATTACTTTGCAGGCTTACAAGATAAAGGTGGAAATGCCAATTTGTTTTTAGAAAAAGTAGGTATAAACGGCAATGAAATTTGGAGTAAAATTTATGGTGGTAATTTAAATGATGCGGGAGGTAATTTAATAGCTGCTTCCAATGGAAATTTACTAACCATGGGCATGACATACAGCTATGGCTTTGGCGACAGAGATGTGTGGATGTTTGAATTTAATCAAAATGGAGATTCTGTTAACTCAATGCCTATAGGAACTTCTGCTTACGAGCAACCCGGTAATTTTATTCAAGCAAATAATGGAAACTATCTGATTAGTTACCATACCGCAGGCATTGACCCGATACACAACTTGGGAGCAAACTCTTTAAACATAAATTTAACCACTAATTGGAAAGTAGATACCGGAACTACTGTGCATGAAGGCGGTGAAGATGTTTGCGAAACAGAAGCCGGATACGTTTTTGCCGGAAATACAGGCGCATTTGTAAGTGGAGAAAATGATATTTATTTGGTATATACCGATTTTAACGGAGTGGTTACTCAAACCAAAACAATAGCATTACCGGGAGATCAATGGTTGAAAGGAATAGCATATCATGATGGTTGGATATATCTAGCGGCTTCCGATAACCGAAAAGGAAACTATGATTTTCTGCTGATGAAAATGAAACCTTAGTCAATTTATTTGGGAAGTCGTCAATCTGAACTTGATTCAGATTCTGAAATAAATTCAGAATGACTAATTAACTAAATTCCTATCTTCGTACTCCCAATTTTTTACAACTATGTCAGACGATAAAAAAGTAATATTTTCCATGTCAGGAGTTGGTAAAACCCTCAACACCGGAAAGCAGATTTTAAAAAACATTTACCTGTCGTTTTTCTACGGAGCCAAGATTGGTATTATCGGTTTAAACGGTTCGGGTAAATCTACCTTAATGAAAATCATTGCCGGAATTGAAAAATCGTATGAAGGCGATGTAGTTTTTTCTCCGGGCTATACGGTTGGTTACTTGCCACAAGAACCCGAGTTAGACCCATCAAAAACGGTTCGTGAAATTGTGGAAGAAGGCGCTAAAGAAGTGGTAGAAGCGTTAAGAGCTTATGAAGCGGTAAACGAAAAATTTGCCGACCCTGCTGTGATGGACGACCCTGAAAAAATGGAAAAACTCATCAATGAACAAGCAAAACTGCAAGATAAAATTGAGCAACTGGGCGGATGGGATTTAGATGTGAAACTAAACAGAGCAATGGACGCATTGCGTTGCCCTGACGCTGACAGAACTATTGAAAACTTATCGGGTGGTGAAAAACGTAGAGTAGCACTTTGCAGATTGTTATTACAAAAACCTGATATTTTATTGTTAGATGAGCCTACCAACCACTTAGATGCCGAATCTATTTTTTGGTTAGAAAAACATTTAGAGCAATACGAAGGAACCGTTATAGCCGTAACTCACGACCGTTATTTCTTAGATAATGTTTCGGGTTGGATTTTAGAATTAGACAGAGGAGAAGGTATTCCTTGGGAAGGAAATTATAGTGCCTGGTTAGAACAAAAATCTAAACGACTGGCGCAAGAAGAAAAACAAGAAAGCAAACGAAGAAAGACATTAGAAAGAGAGTTAGAGTGGGTAAGAATGAACCCGAAAGGTCGTCAGTCTAAAGCAAAAGCAAGGATTAATAATTACGAAAATCTATTAAAAGAAGGAACAAAAGAGAAAGAAGCCAAGCTGGAAATTTTTATTCCTAACGGCCCAAGATTAGGAAATGAAGTAATTGAAGCTATCAATATTTCTAAAGCCTATGGCGACAGAGTGTTGATTGAAAATCTATCGTTTAAATTACCGCCTGCCGGAATTGTTGGTATTATTGGTCCGAATGGTGCCGGTAAAACCACTTTATTCAGAATGATAATGGGAGAGGAAACACCCGATGCGGGAGAGTTTAAAGTGGGAGAAACGGTAAAGGTGGGTTACGTTGACCAAAACCATAAAGAAGTTGACCCTGAAAAAACAGTTTGGGAAGTAGTTTCCGGTGGGCATGAAGTGGTTGAGGTTGGCGGACAGAGTTTTAATTCCAGAGCTTATGTTTCTAAGTTTAATTTCTCGGGTCCTGACCAAAATAAAAAAGTAGGTGTTTTATCGGGCGGTGAAAGAAACCGTTTGCATTTGGCCATGACTTTAAAAACGGAAGCAAATGTTCTGCTACTGGATGAGCCAACGAATGACATTGATGTAAACACCTTAAGAGCGCTGGAAGAAGGTTTAGAAAACTTTGCCGGCTGTGCTGCTGTTATTTCTCACGATAGATGGTTTTTAGATAGAATTTGTACGCACATTTTAGCGTTTGAAGGTGATGCTAATGTGTATTTCTTTGAAGGTGGATTTTCTGATTATGAAGAAAACAGAAGGAAACGGCTGGGAGACGAGATAACTAAGTTTAAGTACAAGAAGCTAGTGAAGTAGAGAGTAGTAATTAGTTGACTAGCCAAAAGGCAATAGTGCTAAAGAATAAAGTTAAAAGAAAGCTTTTCTCCCTTGAGGGAGATAAAGAGGGTGAAGAATATTAACTGGTTATTTCGAGCTGTGTCTGCCTTAGGAAGATGTCGAATAAAATGAGTGTATCGAGAAATCTAACTAATTTCCTTACTAACAACCTCCATTAAATCCTCAAAAAAGAGCTTGAATTCTTTTTCGTAAAGCGGGTAGTCTTTTTTTAAGTCAACAACTGCTATATGCATATTGTTTTTAAAGTTGGCTCTTCTGCTCATTCCGTTTAGTGCTCTTCCAATGCCCGTAAAATTAGCATATCCGCCTAGCCAGTCAAACTGCTTCATATACCTGAATATATACCTGGATTGTTCCGTAAAAAGATGTTTTTGACTGTCTAATTCTTTATAAGTTTCTGCTACATATTTTGTTAAAGCCAAATGGTGGTATTCTTGCCAGTTTTTAGCTAAAAAATGGTCGTAAAACACATCGGCAACTACAGGGCTGTATTTTCTAAATTTTGGGCGTAATCTGATTTTGGTTTCTTCTACTATGGGGTGAGTGTCTGTAAAATCGTCAATAAACCGATGTAGCAAAATCCCTTTTTGAATGTCTTCCGGAAAGTTTTGATAAGCCTTGCCTTTTACCGTGTCGGCAATAAAATTTCCTACTTTAAGCGAAGTATTATCGCCACTAAGGTATAGATGAGCTAAAAAATTCATTAGTACAAATTAACGCATTAACCAATTAACAAACCATTTTACCACTAATCCTTTT
>CALALS010000299.1 GCA_937925525.1 uncultured Flavobacteriales bacterium
GCAAATAAAACGGCTCGAAAATTCATGCAGGTCAAAAGTAGCTATTTTTAGACATTAGCTAAACAGTTTAATGGCCATAATATTGTGCAAACCAAATCGATTATTTCTGATTAGGCTTGAAATCAAAGTAAACAGTTACTGACTCTCTTTTTAACCTAGCTTGAAGCCACTTATTAATACTCACTTTGTTTTCAGTGGAAAGAGCTTCTTCTTTAACGGTAAAAACAACTAGAGCTGTATTAACCGCATTTTTGGTAGAATCGTTATATATTAATGTCTCGGAATAAGAACATGAAACAATAGCAGGATACATAGGATTGATTTCTGATAATATCTGTTTTCCCATCATCGGTATTGACTCAAGGCTGTCTATAAGTTTTCTACTTTTTTCATTTGATAGGTTTAGTGCATTCAGTTTATTTCTCAACACCTCTTCCTCTGTTTTATCCGTTTTATCATTTAACGAAAAACCTTGTTCAATAATTAGATTTACATCCTTTAAATTAAAATCCTTTGTTTTTTCCTCTATCTGTTTTTTACTCTTTTCAGATAGCGAATTTCCTCCGTAAATTAACCGTATAGTTTTTGTTTCAGCTTCAATCTCACTATTCAATAAATAGCTACCTTCAAAAAAAGTGATGTTATTTTTAAAGAGTCCGGCATTTTCAATAAACCGTTGATTTTGAACCAATGTATAACCAAAATACATACTCGGCAATGCCGTAACAACAATTATTAAAGTAATATATCGATTAACCTTTTTACGCTTCGCTTCATCTACTATTGAACGTATGGGAAACTTTAAAAGCTTGGAAACTAAAATTGACGAAATAGCAATAAACACAGTATTGATGGTAAACAAATACATGGCTCCTAAAAAGAAATGAAACTGCCCTGAAGCGAGTCCATAACCTGCTGTACAAAGCGGAGGCATTAATGCTGTTGCAATAGCTACACCCGGAATTACATTTCCTTTTAACTTACTACTAATAGCAACAATACCCGCCAAACCACCAAACATGGCAATAATTACATCGTAAATAGTAGGGCTTGTTCTAGCTAACAGCTCTGAATAAGCAGTAGAAACAGGACTAAGTGCAAAATACAAAGTTGAAGCTACTAAACTAGCACCAACTGCAAAACCAAAGTTTTTAATAGACCTTCTAAAATAATCAAAATTATAAGTAGCTATTCCGTAGCCCATACCATTTATCGGACCCATTAAAGGAGAAATTAACATGGCTCCAATTACCACAGCAGTAGAATTTGTATTTAGCCCCACCGAAGCAACAATAATAGCAAACATTAATATCCATAGATTAGTGCCTTTAAAAGAAATCCCTTTTTCTATTTCTTTATGAATAACATCAAAATCTTCCACCTCCCTTCTGAGGTCAATGTATCTTAATACCTTTCTAAGCATAACCAAAGATAGTTGTTAAATTTAATTTTTCCCTACATTTCGGTTTTAAAAAGAAATCATCTACAAAGCCTTTGCCAAATGGAAAGGCAATTTAGAACAAAAAGATGATGTTTGTGTTATTGGAGTAAACGTTTAAATGGTTATCAGAGAAGATAAAATAAAACAATTAATAGAAATTCACTTTCCTGATTTGCAATTTGAAGCCCATGAAATATTTATTGAAGAAGACTTTATTCGTATAGAAAACCGCAATTCTGAAAATTATTTTTCAGATTACATCGAAAGTAAATATTTTGAAAAAATTAACGAAGAAGTATTAATTTATCATTATCTAAATACAGATTATATTATCCCCATTTTAAAAGGGAAAATAAGACTTTATAATTTATCTAAATACCTAAAGGAAGGAGATAAAAAAGAATATATACACTTTATCAATCGAGTAGGGCTAGAATTTAAAAGTGAAGAGAAAATAAGTGAAGTAAAAGATAAAACTTTCATACTGAGCCTAACTAACAAAAAAGATTCAGAGGTACATTTTGAAAGATTTGGAGAAGGAAACTGTGCATGTATAGAATTTAATGTTAGAAAATTAAAATATTCCTCTGGAATTGAAATTGGTAAAGTAGAATATGAATCTCGTCTAAATAAATTGTTTTGTTTGCAACAATGCTTAAATGAACAATTGAACCTAAAGCTTTATATTTCAAACTTTCATAATTCGGCAAAATTCTTTAAACAAAACTATTATGAATGGGAAGAAGAGATAAGACTTTGTTATGATGTTAACTTACTTGATTTTAAAAGAGAACTTGTAAAGCGTTTTTCAGAAGGTAAGGAGGATAAACTTAAAGAAGATACTGAAGTTAAGACGGATGTAAGCACTGGTTATAAATTTATTGAGTTGGATTTAAAAAATGATTATTTTGAACTAAAGCCTATATCAATACAATTAAAGGAAGCAAATACTGAGATAATTAAACTATGTAAAGAACAAAATATTAAAGTAGAAATTATTAAATAACCAAAATCCCCTCTTGAGAGGGGCTAGGGGTGTGATAAATCCCATCTCATACCCAACCATACTGCTCCCACACCCTGTCAGAAGCAATTCATACGCTATGAGAGGCATCCCACACACTGTAAATATTAACTTATACACTGTCAGCGGCAAGTTACAAGCAGTAAATGTCAATCTACACGCTGTGAGAAGCATTCCACACACTGCAAATGTCAATGCACAGACCATAAGCGACAACCTCCAGGCAGTGAGTGGCAACCTCCGGGCAATGAATGTCAAACTCCGGGCAGTCAGCGGCAATGCACACACCGTCAGCGGCAATGCAAACGCTGCCACATTGAATGCAAACACCGACACTGGCTTCCCACATACTGCCAGTCTCAATGCAAAGGCAGTCAGCGGCAATACAAAGACAGTCAGTGGCAATACAAAGACAGTCAGTGGCAATGCAAACACCGCCAGCGGCAGTCTGAACCCTGAAAACTGTATTCCTCCTTCCGTCTAGTTCTCGATATGCTCATTTCATTCGCTACTCGAACTGACAGTCTGAAAACTGAATTCTGAACACTGAACCCTGAACCCTGAACCCTGAAAACTGTATTCTCCCTACTCGCATTAGCTAATTAACTAGTGGCTTTTGGCTTTTGCCTTGTCAACTAGTTTACTAATTTTGCACTCCTTTATGAGTATCGAAAAAGAAATACAAAAACGTAGAACCTTTGGCATCATTAGTCACCCGGATGCAGGTAAAACTACACTTACCGAAAAGCTACTACTATTCGGAGGCGCCATACAAACAGCCGGAGCAGTAAAGTCAAACAAAATAAAAAAGTCCGCTACGTCTGACTTTATGGAAATTGAAAAGCAAAGAGGTATCTCGGTAGCTACATCCGTAATGGCATTTGAGTACAGAGGTCTAAAAATAAACCTGCTCGACACTCCCGGCCACAAAGACTTTGCAGAAGATACCTACCGAACACTTACCGCAGTAGATAGTGTTATCCTTATTATAGATTCCGTAAACGGTGTAGAGGAACAAACCCGTAAGCTAACGGAAGTTTGCACCATGCGAGATACACCCATCATTGTTTTTGTAAACAAAATGGACCGTGAAGGAAAAGACCCTTTTGAATTATTAGAAGAATTGGAAAGCGAATTGGGACTTAACGTTCGTCCACTTTCATGGCCAATCAGTAAAGGGCATACCTTTAAAGGAGTGTATAATCTTTACAATAAAACACTCAACCTCTTCAACCCCAACAAAACAAAAATAGAAGATGAGTTTGTGCCCATCACCAGTTTGGATGACAAAACCCTTGACGAAAACGCAACACCTGAATACGCCAACCAACTAAGAGAAGATGTAGAACTTATCAATGGTGTTTATGATGATTTTAAAACCGAAGATTATCTGTCGGGAAAAGTTTGTCCCGTATTCTTCGGAAGTGCCATCAACAGCTTTGGAGTACAAGAGTTACTAGACACTTTTGTAGACATTGCTCCTCTCCCACAAGAAAAAGTTACCGCTGAAAAAGTAGTAAAACCTACCGATAAAAAGTTTACGGGCTTTATCTTTAAAATACACGCCAACTTAGACCCGAAACACAGGGACAGAATTGC
>CALALS010000300.1 GCA_937925525.1 uncultured Flavobacteriales bacterium
TATCTGTTCTTGCAATTAAAATAACGTATTCGCCTGCTAAAAGCGGATAAGAAGGCAAGGTTGCAGTGGAGCTTCCATCAGATAAAGTCCAGCCAAACAAGTCGAAATTTTTATTGGTAGGATTGTGAAGTTCTACAAATTCTGCTTCGGGTAAATTTACTACGGGCGTTTGGTCGGCCATAAGTTCATTAATTACTACTTCTCTGGCAGCCGGAACATCAGGAACGAAATACATAAAATTATGATTGCTTGAAATCATGGCGTTGGAGGCTAAATCAACAACATTTGAAACAGTTAAAATATTTTGTTGCCCGTTGACAAAAGTTCCCGAAAAAGTAAGATGAACCAAGGTAGAATCACTAATATCTCTAATTGCAGAGGAAGGGTTTCCCAAGCCGTTATTAGCAGAATAATTCGTTAAGGTTTGAGAAGAAGATAAGGTTACAAATTCTGAAAATTGCACATCCAACTGATTATTTGAAATTACGAATACATTGGTAACGGTTGGTTTAACGGTATCTACAAATGCCTGACCTGTTACATTAAAATCATCAAAAAAGAATTTATCAGAACGAGTGGAAGTGTATGAATTTCTTACTCCAAAGTAACTGGACTTGACATGCGTAACATCATTTACCGTTCCTTCAGAAATAAAAGTTGTTCCACCTGTTGTATCGTTTTGTAAATCCCAGTTTCCAATGGAATCTCTGGTAACCCTAACTCTCACAATCGGGAAGGACGCATTTAAGCTGCCGTTTCTTCCGTCAATAATTTTACTAACGCTTGTTCCGGTTTGTTTGTAAAGACTTACTTCATCATCTGTATTCCCCAACATTACATAGTAGCCGTTAAGTGCATATTTTAAATTGGCTGCATCAGAAACTAAATACACTCTGCTAAAATTGGAGCTGGATGGATTAAAATCTAATCTTACCAAAAATTCCCAAGTGGCATTATTAATGGCTTGCGAAGGAGTTGAAAGATAAGCGGTGTCTGCAACAACAGGAGCATTTTGCCAAAGTTCAAAAGCTCCGTTTACTGTAAATTTGGCATTATCACCACTCCAAGCAGGGTTTGCTGTAAAGTCACCATCACTAAAGTTATCAGAAAACTGCCCATAGGAAAAAGAAAAACAGCTAACTAATACCAGGCTAAAAAAAAGCTTAAATACTTGCATTAATTTGAAAAATAAGAAAGTAAATATACTACTTTTGCACACACTTAGTGTGTTTTTTGTTTGAGCAAATATTATCTATTTATTAAATAATTCGACACACTTTTTAATTAAATAACACAAAAATAAAAATGAAAGTTGCAGTTGTAGGAGCTACGGGTTTGGTTGGCTCAGTAATGTTAAAAGTATTGGAGGAAAGAAATTTTCCGATTGATGAATTGTTGCCGGTGGCATCAGAAAAGTCTGTGGGCAGTAAAATCTCTTATAAGGGAAAAGAGTTTACAGTAGTGAGCATGCAAGATGCGGTCAATCAAAAACCTGAAATTGCCATTTTTTCTGCAGGAGGAAATACTTCATTAGAGTGGGCTCCAAAATTTGCGGAAGTAGGAACAACGGTAATTGATAATTCTTCGGCCTGGAGAATGGACCCAACAAAAAAGTTAGTAGTTCCTGAAATTAATGCACATGAATTAACTCCTGAAGATAAAATTATTGCTAACCCCAATTGCTCAACTATTCAAATGGTGTTGGTGCTAAACCCGCTTCATAAAAAATACGGTATTAAAAGAGTGGTGGTATCTACTTATCAAAGTGTTACGGGAACCGGAAAAAAAGCAGTTGACCAAATGATGAATGAAAGAAATGGCGAGCAAGGAGAAATGGCATATCCGTATAAAATTGATATGAATGTATTGCCTCATATTGATGTTTTTCAAGAAAATGGCTACACCAAAGAAGAAATGAAAATGATTAAGGAAACGAATAAGATCATGAGTGATGACAGCATAAAAGTTACCGCTACGGCTGTTCGTATTCCTACTATGGGAGGACACAGTGAGTCAGTAAACATTGAGTTTGAAAAGGATTTTGATTTGCAAGAGGTGAAAAAAATGTTGGCCGAATCTGATGGCATTACCTTACAAGACAATCCTGAAATGAATGTATATCC
>CALALS010000301.1 GCA_937925525.1 uncultured Flavobacteriales bacterium
TTTTAAGCATAAAGGATTTTCTTCGCATATAAATATTCCTTCAGGTGATGATGATATCTTTATTAATCAAGCCGCTAAACCTTCTTCTACAACTGTTAATTTTTCACCTCATGCGCTTACTTTTTCCAGCTCCCCAACTAGTTTTTTAGCTTGGGTAAAACAAAAAAGAAGGCATTTGTCCAGCAGCATCAGATATAACAAAAGAAATAAAGCTATTTTGGCTATAAATCAAGTTTTAAATTTAACCGCCTTAATTGTTTTTTTTATAGGTATTTATTTAAAGCAGCCAATCGTTTTCTATTCAATTTTAGCAGCTTACCTCTTCAAAATCATATCCGGGTTAGTATTTTCTAATAAATTGGGACAAATAAAAAAATACTGGTATTATATTTTATTGTGGCCCATACTTGAAATATTTTTAGAGGTATTTATCGGTTTTTTATTTATTTTAAATAAATTTACCCAACAAGCGGGATGGAAATAAACGAAAACTTATCAGACAAGGCGAAGGAAGATTTGGTGTTAATCAACGCTGCCGTTGAGGGCGATCAAGTAGCCTACGCAAAGCTCATGAAGAAATATCGTGATTCCATTTATTTTATGATGGTGAAAATGGTTAGAAATGCAGATGATGCAGATGACTTAACGATTGAAGCTTTTGGAAAAGCCTTTAATCGATTACACCAATATTCACCTAACTACGCATTCAGCACCTGGTTATTTAAAATTGCATCAAATAATTGTATTGATTTTATTCGAAAAAAGAGGATGCAAACTTTTTCTTTAGACCAAAACATTAATAGTGATGATGAAAACAGTCCAACTTTTGATGTGAAGACTGATACTATGGATCCTGAAGAAAAGCTCATCAACAAACAAAAAATAAAATTAATGCGTTATGTAGTAAAACAGCTTAAACCTAGATATAAAAACCTGGTTGTTTTACGATACTTTAAAGAATATTCATACGAAGAAATTGCTGATGAACTAAAACTACCTTTAGGAACAGTTAAAGCGCAACTTTATAGAGCCAGAGAAGCATTGTATGATTTAATGAAAAATACCAAAGGAAGAATTTAATGCAAGCCTCTCCCCAACTAATTTTTAATCATTTTACTAATTTATCAGACCTTCAAAAGCAACATTTCGTAAAGCTGTTTGGAATTTATGCTGAAATCAACCAAAGAGTAAATCTAATTTCAAGAAAAGATATTGACTCTTTTTATGAAAAGCACGTACTGCACTCACTTAGTATTGCCAAAATAGTTTCGTTTGTTCCGGGTACAAAAATACTTGACATCGGCACAGGCGGTGGTTTTCCAGGGATTCCTTTAGCTATTATGTTTCCTGAATGTACATTTCATTTAATGGACTCCATTAACAAAAAAATTTTAGCCGTAAAAGAAGTCATTGAAACACTAGATTTACAAAACTGTACTGCAGAAACCAATAGATGTGAAAATCACAATAAAAAATATGATTTTGTAAGCTGTAGAGCTGTTGCTCCTGCTGAAAAAATTATTGGGTGGACAAAAAATAATATTCACACTAACAACAACAACTCACTTAATAACGGATGGTTACTTATAAAGGGTGGAGATTTGACTGAAGAGCTCAAAGAAACCAAAAGAAACTATGCTGAATATAGCTTGTTTGATTTATTTAAAACAGAGTTTTTTGAAACCAAAAAGCTAATTCATATTCCTTTTTAAGTTATAGATTTGCCAAAACAAATGAGTAATAAAAAATTAATATTAGTTACCGGAGGAGCAGGATACATTGGCTCTCACACTATTATTGATTTAATAGAAAACTCTGATTTCGATATTATTTCTGCAGATAATTTTTGTAATTCATCAGAATCTACATTTGATAGGATTGAAAACATTACAGGTAAAAAAATTAAGAATTACAATATTGATTTAACTGATATCACTACAACCAAAGCTATTTTTACAGAAAACAAGATAGACGGAATTATACACTTTGCCGCATTAAAATCTGTACCGGAATCAGTAGAAAAACCTGAAGTTTATCATTTTAACAATTTAAAATCGCTAGAAAATCTACTTGAATTATCCGTAAAATATAGTGTTAAGAATTTTATTTTTTCTTCTTCCTGTTCTGTCTATGGCAATATAAAAGAATTGCCTGTTAGTGAAAACACTCCGATTAGTCCAGTTGCTTCTCCTTATGCCGAAACTAAGTTGTTAGGCGAGCAACTAATTGAAAAGTATACCCGTTCACAAGCTATTAAAGCAATTTCACTACGCTATTTTAATCCGGTTGGTGCTCACATGAGCGGCCTGAATGGTGAAGATTGCAAAAAGCTAACGAATCTAGTGCCTATTATTTGTAAAACGGCTATTGGAAAAAATGATGTGTTAACCATTTATGGTAATGACTACGAAACCAGAGACGGAACCTGCATCAGAGATTATATTCATGTTTCCGATATTGCTCACGCTCATATTTTAGCTTTAAAAGTATTATTTGAAAAAGAAGACAACAGCTATTATGATGTTATTAATTTAGGCTCAGGAGAGGGAGTTTCGGTTTTAGAATTGGTAGATGCTTTTGAAAAAAGCACGGGAATAAAAGTGAACAAAGAAATTGGACCTAAACGTCCCGGAGATGTTGAAGCCATTTATTCTGATTGTACTAAATCAAAAAAAGTATTGGGCTGGGAAGCAAAACATAGCATTGAAGACATGATGACAAGCGCCTGGAAATGGGAGAATTACTTAGCTAATCATCAATGATGATGATACTTCTCTCCTTTTAAAATAGTAAAAGCCCTATACAACTGTTCTGTAAAAAACAATCGTACCATTTGATGTGAAAATGTCATTTTTGAAAGCGCAATTTTTTCATTAGCTCTACTATAAACCTGAGCATCAAAGCCATAAGCACCGCCAATTACAAAGACTATACGTTGCATGCCCATATTCATTTTCTTTTGTAGCCAATCTGAAAAACCTTGAGAAGAAAATTCCTTTCCCTGTTCGTCTAATAAAACAACAAAATCAGCCGGAGTTATTTGAGACAGTAGTAATTTTCCCTCTTCTGATTTCTGTTGCTCAACATCACCCTTAAATTTCTTCAACTCAAATGTTTCCAATTCAAAATTGCAATAATGCTTAAGCCGTTGGATATACTCATTTACACCAGTCTGAATATAGCTTTCAGATGTTTTTGCTATTTGAAAAAGCACAATTTTCATTTGGTAAAGATAATATTCAAGCTTATTTTTTAGTTTTAGACTTCTTTATGGAAATAATTAAAGATAAAAACCATTATCAAAAGGAGCTAGCAAGCAATGTTCCCTTATACCATCAACCATGGTGGTTAGATTGTGTTTGTGATAAATGGGATATTATTATTTTAAAAGATAAGGAAAATGTAGTGCTAACTTGTCCCATATCATATAATGGGAAAACAATTATTCCCCCACCCTACACACAATTTTTAGGTCCGCATTTTCATCAAGAAGAATATTTAACAAACCCGAGTAAATACTATCAGAGTATTGAAAAACTTATAGAAGCCTATCCCAACTTTGATTTTTTTAACCAAAAAACTTCTACCAAAATAACCAACTGGCTTCCTTGGCACTGGAAGGAGTTTTCCCAAACTACCCGTTACACCTATAAAATTCAAAGCCTATCCAATTTTAGTTTAGTTGAATCAAACTTTAAAGACACTTTAAAGAGAAATATAAAAAGTGCTGAAAAGGAATTTACCGTATCAAATTTTGATGATGCAGAATTATTCTATGAAATTTTTTCAGAGAAATTTAAGGCGGAAAAAAACACAGATATTATTCCAAAGAAACCGCTTATAGAGTTAATTAAACAATCCATTCAAAATAAGCAAGGAAAGCTTTATTTCTCAGAAAAAGATGGTAAAGCTGAAGCAGGCATTTTTGTTTGTCATGATAAAAACACCGCTTATTATATTGCCGGAGGCACAAGAATAAACTGTAATCACAATGGAGCATTAAGTCTACTTTTTTATCAGGCATTAAAAGATTATTCAAAAATGCATCAAACTTTTGACTTTGAGGGCTCTATGATTAAAGGTGTGGAAAGATATTTTAGAAGCTTTGGGGCTGAAATACATCCCTATTTTGAAATCAGCAAAAATCAATCACTCGGTTCAAAGACTAAATCTGCCATTAAAACCCTACTGAAATAGACCTTTAATAACTTTTGAAACTATCTACCAATTACTGCTTTATTATTTTGTAATATTGTAAATACATTTTGGTTCGATTCTTGTTTAATCCAATAAAAAATAAAAAAGATGAACTCTACAATTTTTGCATTATTTGTTTTTGTTGCCTCTCTATTTCAAACTACAGGCTTACCAAAAGAAATTGAAACAGCTCTTGCTACCGGAAACACTCAGGTAATGGCCACTTATTTTAATTCTGAAGTTGACCTAGACATACCCGGAAGTGAAGATATTTATAGCAAACAACAAGCAGAAATCATCTTAAAGAAGTTTTATCAGTCGGGCACGCCTAAAAGCTATAAAACCTTACATAGCGGTCAGTCTAAAAATGGCAGCAACTATGCTATTGGTAATTTAATTATAGATACCACTAAATACAGAACTTACATTCTTTACAAAACGGGTTCTAAAGTTACTATCCATGAGATTCGCATAGAGAAGGATAGTGAATAGCTAAGTTGATTTAATTGCAATTTAAAATACCTTTGTAGCCAAATTAAATAAATGACTCCTGAAGAATTTATTGATTGGGCTATAAAAGAAGACATTGGAGATGGTGACCATACATCGCTCTCTACTATTCCTGCAAACACCCAAAAAAAAGCCCGATTATTAATTAAAGAAGATGGAATACTGGCAGGTATTGACATTGCAAAAACAGTATTTCATAAAATTGATTCCTCCATTCGCTTTACTGAATCTATAAAAGATGGGACCAAAATAAAAAAAGGTGATATTGCTTTTACCGTAGAAGGAAATGCTCAAAAAATATTAATGGCAGAACGCTTGGCTCTAAATTTTTTACAAAGAATGAGCGGAATTGCCACA
>CALALS010000302.1 GCA_937925525.1 uncultured Flavobacteriales bacterium
TTCATCATACGAGTAAACAACTTAGGGAACCAATGGTACACCCCTGCAAACATTCCAAAGATGGCAGAAAGCCCCATAACTATATGGAAGTGCCCAACTACAAAGTAGGTGTCATGTATATTAATATCTAAAGCCGCATCTCCTAGGATAATACCTGTTAAACCACCCGAGATGAAAGTAGAAACCAAACCAATGGCAAAGAGCATCTGCGGTGTAAACACCAAATTACCCTTAAACAAGGTGGTTAAATAGTTAAATACTTTTACTGCTGATGGAATAGCCACTAATAAAGTAGTAAAGGTAAATACCGCACCTAAGAATGGGTTCATTCCTGACATAAACATGTGGTGTCCCCATACAATGAACGATATAAACCCGATAGCCATCATTGAACCAATCATAGCTCTGTAACCGAAAATTGGTTTTCTTGCATTTACAGAAATGATTTCCGAAGAAAGACCTAGTGCAGGTAATAATACAATATATACCTCAGGGTGTCCTAAGAACCAGAATAAGTGTTCAAATAAAATCGGGCTACCTCCTTCGTAGCCAAGCGCCTCTCCTGCAATATAAATATCTGATAAGTAAAAGCTGGTATGGAAACTTCTGTCAAACACTAATAACAAAGCAGCAGAGAATAATACCGGGAACGATAATACCCCTAAAATTGCCGTTAAGAAGAATGCCCAAATGGTTAATGGCATTCTGGTCATCTTCATTCCTTTAGTTCTAAGGTTTATAATGGTTACAATATAGTTCAAACCACCTAATAATGATGAGACAATGAATAATGACATACTTACCAGCCAAAGCGTCATACCTGTCCCGGAACCCGGAATAGCTTGAGGCAACGCACTCAGCGGAGGATATATAGTCCAACCTGCAGAAGCGGGTCCACCTTCCACACCAAGAGAATATAACATGATAATACTTGATGTTAAAAAGAACCAGTAAGAAAGCATGTTTAAGAAGCCTGAAGCCATATCTCTGGCTCCAATTTGTAAAGGAATAAGTAAGTTACTAAATGTACCACTTAAACCGGCCGTTAATAAAAAGAATACCATAATAGTACCGTGTATGGTAACTAAAGCCAAATACTTATCAGGGTCTAACACACCATTTGGTGCCCAGTCACCCATAAAAGTTTCCAGAATAGGAAAGCTTTTTCCCGGCCATCCTAACTGTAATCGGAAAAATGTTGACATTAACATTCCGATAAATCCCATTGTAAATCCTGTCACTAAGAATTGCTTAGCAATCATTTTATGATCTTGGCTAAACACATATTTAAACAAGAAATCTTCTTCGTGATGATGATGTTCTGCGTGTGCTGACATTTATCTAATTTTTATTCTGTTTTAGTTGAATCATTTTCTAAAGCCGGAGCCGCTGCTTCTGCCTCAATAACCGCTGGCTTTTCAGGCTGAACCGGTGCTGCTTCATTACTTGCAATAAAGGTTGCTTGTTCTGCCAACCACTTATCGTAATCTTCTTGACTTTCAACTACAATTTTAATTTGCATGTTATAGTGAGCCGCTCCACATATCTTATTACACAACACTAAATAATCAAACTCCGGATTACCTACTTTCTCTCTCATTTCGGCAGTAGTGTATTTTGGCACAAAGTTAAATTGAGTCTTCATACCCGGCACACAGTTCATTTGTGCTCTAAAGTGAGGCATATAGGCACTGTGTATAATGTCTTGTGACCTAAATACAAATTGTACAGGTTTGTTTACAGGTAAATGAAACTCGCCTTTTACAATTTTATCATCTGCAGCATTTACATCAGCAGAATCAATACCCAATACATTAGCTCCTTCTATTCTTCCAATATTAGCATCACCAAAACGCATATCTTCACCTGCATATCTGGCTGTCCAGTCAAATTGCTTTCCGTAAAGTTCAATCAACACATGGTCTGTATCCTCTGCAATAGGAGTCATAATCTTGTTCCAAGTAACTAATCCATAAATAATTAAACAAGTCAACACAATGGTCGGTACAATTGTCCAAAGCATCTCTAGTTTGTTATTGTGAGGATAAAAATCAGCTCTTCTGTCTTTGTTATAAACAAACTTATAGCAGAAATAAAATAATAAAATGTGAGTAATAAAGAATACAGGGGTAATAATCCACCATGTTACGCTAAGTAACATATCTATTTCCTCACCATGAATTGAAGCAGATTCAGGTAAAGAAAGGTGTCCCCATCTCATAATTTGCCATATAACAAATCCAAAGAAAAACACCATAAATATAGGCATCATCAGGGCTTGTGTTTTGTTTTCATGGTCTGTTACTTCCCAATCATTTTTACCTCTAAGCTTTGCAGCCAATTGAAAAGTTCGCAGTATTTGAAATACAACTGCAAGACCTAAAATACCTGTAACAATTATCAAAAACTTTGTCATACTTCTTAACTTATCTTCTTAATAATTAAATATGGTGATGAACACTTTCTTCTAAGAAAGGATGATTCTTCACCTCTAACGGAGCTTTAGCAAGTTGTGTAAACACCGTAAACACAAACAATCCTAAAAACCCTAAAAACATACTTATTTCTAATAAACCAATGTGAGCTCCCGCATCATGCATTACACCGGGTGTAACTAATAAATACACATCTAGCCAGTGTCCCATGAATATGATTAAAGCTACAGGTAATAAGAATATAATATTCCTTTTCGCATCTCTACTCATTAAAATAAAGAATGGGAAGAAGAAATTAATAAACGTAATTCCAAAGAATAGTAACGGATAATGTTTAATCCTCTCAACGTAATAAGTTACCTCTTCCGGAATGTTTGCATACCAGATAAGCATAAACTGACAGAACCAAAGGTACGTCCATAGCATACTAACAGCAAACACCCATTTACCCATATCATGTAAGTGACTTTGGTTAAAACTTGGTAATAAGCCTTTGCTTTTTAAGTAGATGATAATTAACGTACAAGTAATCATGGCGCTTACCCACATACCGGAGAATACAAACCATCCATACATAGTACTAAACCAGTGAGTGTCGATAGACATTAACCAGTCCCAGGACATAACGGAAGAAGAGAAACCAAAAATTACTAAGAAAATGGCGGCTTTAGTAACGCTCTTGTAGTGTATAGCTGTTCCACCCACTAAATCTTGCTCTAATGATTTTTTTCTAAACCATCTGGCAAAATAATACCACACACCTATAAAAATTAATGTTCTTGCCCAAAAGAAAACAGGGTTTAGATAAGCATATTTATTAGCAATGATTTCATCATAATCAGGGCTAGTAATATCATACACATTAGGGTCCATCCAGTGATAGATGTGATGCATGTGGAATTGCCCTGCAGCTAATACTAATATAATTACCGCACCACCAATAGGTAAGAAAGAAATAATTGCTTCAAATACTCTTTTAACCATAACTGACCAGGCCACTTCTGCTGCATATTGTAAGGCTAAAAAGAACAAACCCGCTAGAGAGATTCCGAAAAAGAAGAATCCGTTAATTAATAAATTAGACCAAACTCTGTCAGCCATATGAGAATGCCCATGGTCATGGCCGCCTCCCATTAACGCTCCTACAATTGAACCAACCAAACCAACTACCATTAGTATGATTGCAATCATTTTAGCTCTTTTTGAAAAAACAAAATCCATTTCTTTCTTTATATTAATGTTGTCCTTCTACTTTTTTATCCTCAGGTTTTACCATAGCAGTTTCTGTACTAACAGAATCTGTATTCATTGGAGCAGAACCTAATTCTTTGCCTTGCAATTTTTGTACATAATACACTACATTCCATCTTTCTTCTTGCGTAAGTTGAGAAGCATGAGAGCCCATCAAGCCTTTTCCGTACTGTAATGTATGATACATTTTTCCTTCCGGTAAATCTTTTAAAGCACCATTATAAGCAGGTGGTGGTGGAAATTTTCCTGCCGCCACTATACTTCCTTGTCCATCTCCTTTATCTCCATGACAGTGTTTACAAAACATTCCGTAAACTTCTTTCCCGTTAGCCAGACGCTCTTCAGAGAATGGGTATGGGTTTTTTAAGTTTAAGCCTGCTGCCTCATATCCGTCAAATGTATTTGGGTAAGGATAAGGAGTAAAACCTCTTGGAATAGTTCCGTTAACAGGCTTTCTTGCAGAAATACCAACTAACGAATCAGGCTTAACGTCATCACCCACTACACCGTAATCTACGTATGCTTCAATAGCCGGTGAACGATACATGTCTGGCATATACTCAACACCCGGGCTATTAGGGTTGCTTTCAGAACAACCGGTCATTGTTGCTACAACAATAACTAAGGCCGCTGATTTAAAATATGTTTTCAAGTTCATCTGCATTGTCTATTTGTGTCTTTCTTCTACTTCAACCGGTTTAGTATCTGCAATTGCACTTTTAATTTCATCTGCAGAAACATGGTTGTGTGAAGGATTAATTTCCATTACAAATCTATCGTCAGTAGTTCTTGGGTAAGGATTTTTAGCTTTTACTCCGGGTAATGTCCAGTTCCTTAAGAAGTAAGTAATTGCCATACCGTGTGCAGCACATAATACAGCAAACTCAAATGTCACAGGAACAAAAGCAGGGAAGTTTTGTATTAACGACATACTTGGCTTACCTCCAATATTCATTGGCCAATCATAAATCATAAAAAACCACATTCCCGTTACAGCTAGTGCCACTCCCGTCATTGCGTAAATGAAAGCACAGATAGCTAATCTAGTTCTTGAAACACCAATTACAGGGTCTAAACCGTGAATTGGAAACGGAGAAAAAACATCATCTACGTGAATTCCTTTTGATACCAATGCCTTAGCTCCGGCCATCAAAGAATGTTCGCTGTCGTAAGATGCATATATTACATTATTCGCCATAATTAATGTTCATTGTTATGTTCTACATCATTACCTGAATTTCCATGAGAATGGTCGTGAGATGCATGCGCATTCTTTTGAGCTTCTCCTGAAACAGATAAAATAGATTTTAATTCGTTTAGTGCCAATACCGGGAAGAATCTTGCAAATAATAAAAACAGTACAAAGAAAATTCCGATAGTTCCGATAAATATACCTATGTCAACATAAGTTGGATAGAACATAGACCA
>CALALS010000303.1 GCA_937925525.1 uncultured Flavobacteriales bacterium
TAGTACAAATTAACGCATTAACCAATTAACAAACCATTTTACCACTAATCCTTTTATAGATAAAACTTTTAAATATCCTGTTAACTTTGGGTTAAAATTTAGAATGATATGAAAAAAATAGGGTTGATAGTTGCTTTAATGATTTCGCTAAATGTGTTTAGTCAAGATAAATATGTTTATGAATTAGATATTTCTAAAATTAATAATGACCAGATAGATGTGGTGCTTTACCCACCAAAGGTTAAAGAAGATCAAGTTTTTTTCCGTTTACCTAAAATAGTTCCCGGTACTTATGAAATTTATGATTTTGGTCAATATGTTTCCAATGTAACGGCTGTAGATGAAGCGGGTAATAAAATGGAAATGAAGCAAGTGGATATGAATAGCTGGTCGATTAGCAATCCTAAAGCTTTATATCAAATTACCTATACGGTTGATGATACATGGGATGACACTAAGGCAGACAAAAAAGTGTTTGAACCTGCCGGAACCAATATTGATACCAATAATATTTTAATTAATACGCATGGTTTCTTTGGTTATTTAGATGGATATGAAAAGCTTCCGTTTGAGTTAAATATTACGCACCCTAAAACTTATTACGGTTCTTCTGCCATAATGAATGTAAAATATTCAGATACAAAAGATGTGTTTACGGTTAGCAATTATCACGAATTGGTTGACCAACCCATCATGTATAATGTGCCTGATACTACTATAATGAAAATAGGAGATACAGATGTTTTAATTTCAGTTTTTTCTCCAAACAAGGTTTTAAAATCTAAAGAAATTAAGCCTTATTTAGATGATATTTTAAATGCACAACAAAAATACTTAGGAACGCTTCCGGTAAAAAAATATGCTTTTTTACTGTACTTTTTTGATGCTTCACAAGGCTTTGAAGGTGGAGTAGGAGCTTTAGAACATTCTTACTCATCGGTGTATTATTTACCCGAAACAGAAATAAAAAATATTGCTCCAATGATTGCTGATGTGGCTGCTCATGAGTTTTTTCATATTGTTACTCCGCTAAATGTACATTCAGAAGAAATTCACTATTTCGATTTTTATCGACCTCAAATGTCAAAACACCTTTGGTTGTATGAGGGAGTAACAGAGTATTTTGCCCATCACGTACAAGTTCAATATGATTTAAAATCGGTAGAAGAATATATCGATCAAATTATGGCGCAAGTACAAGAATCAAAAAATTATAATGAGGAACTTTCATTTACTAAAATGAGTAAATATTGTTTGGACGATTATCAAGATGAATACGGAAATGTTTACCAAAAAGGAGCGTTGATTGGTTTGTGTGTAGATATTTTACTACGGCATTATTCTGACGGAAGTTATACACTTGAAAATTTATTGGATACACTTTCAAAAGATTTTGGTAAAAACAAGCCGTTTAAAGACGATGAGTTGTTTGAATACATTGCTGATAAAACCTATCCTGAAATGTTGGAGTTCTTTAGAAATCATGTAGAAGAGCCTGCTCCGCTTCCGTTAGTAGAAGTGTTAGATTATGTGGGAATTCGTTATTTAGAACCTAGAATGCAAAAGGGTTTGAGTCTTGGAGGAATTTCAATGGGGCTTAATTTGGAATATGAACGACCAATGGTAATAAGCACGAAAGACATGAACGAATTTGGTAAAGCTGTGGGTTATCAAGAGGGTGATGTGATACTTAAAATTAACAAGGAAAAACTAGAATTAACAAGGATGGTAGAAGTTATTGAAGAGTTTTATGCTAATGTTCAACCTGATGATGTGGTTAAAATACAACTGTTACGTAAAGAGGGTGACAAAATGAAAAAGAAGAAAATTAAGCTGAAAATATTTGAAGTGGATGTTATGTCGAAACCCACTATGGAAATTATAGAAACCCCTACGCCCGCTCAATTAAAGCTGAGAAAAAATTGGTTAAACCAAAAATAACTTGATTCAAAAGAAGCTGATATACTGGGTGTTTCAGGTGGCAGGATGGAGTGCCTATGTTACGCTTATTGGTATTTTAATTGGTTTAAACCCTGAAAATGGCGGCATCAATAAAGCAGATTTTTACCTCAATCTTATTTCCATTTTTGTAATAGGAGTAGGGCTTTCTCAGTTGTTTCGTTTTGTATTAATAAAATTGGGGTGGCTAGAACTTAAGTTTCTTTCTGTTATTCCCAGAGCTATTGCTTTGGCAGTGCTTTTTGGGACAGCTGCCCATTTTTTACAATCATTTATTTCAGATGTTTTAATAGCTAAAACCTCTTATTTTTTTGAGTGGGGCGATGCTATT
>CALALS010000304.1 GCA_937925525.1 uncultured Flavobacteriales bacterium
TAATTAGTAAACATGCTGACAAAAATTTGATTACGGTAGATGCCAACAGCAAAGTGTATGATGCATTAATTAAAATGACCAATTATGATATTTCGCAAATACCGGTTACCGATAATGGAAACTTTGTAGGCTCTGTAGATAACGGCAAGTTGTTTTCGAAAGTTTTGGCAGATAACGAACTTCGTTATAAAAAGGTAAGTGAAGTGATGGATGCACCATTTCCTATTGTAGCTTCAAACGCTGAAATTCATGAAATATCAAAACACATTAATAAAGATAATAAAGCTGTATTGGTAAAAAATGGTGATGGCAGTCATCATATTATTACCATGCACGATTTAATTGAGGCCTTAGCTTAGTAATGTTTCCGAAAGAGTTTACCGACCAAATACAACATACGTTTACTCTTCCTGCTATTCCAAAAAAAATTATTTCGTTAGTTCCGTCACAAACGGAGCTTCTCTCCTATTTAGGTTTAGATAAAGAGGTAATTGGAATAACTAAATTTTGCGTTCACCCCAAAGAGTGGTTATCTTCAAAACAAAAGATTGGAGGCACTAAAAACTTAAACTTAGAGTTAATTAAGTCATTACAACCCGATTTAATTATTGCAAATAAAGAAGAAAACTTAGCACATCATGTAAGGCAATTACAAAAACAATTATGCGTTTACACCAGCGATGTAAATACCTTTAAAGATGCACTGCAAATGATAACAGACATTGGTGAAATGACTGATACAAACCAAAAAACAGAACTGCTAATTCAAGAAATTACAACTGCTAAAGAACAGTTTGAAAGCACACATCCAAAAACAAAAAAAACTTGTGCTTATTTAATATGGCAAGAACCATTTATGGCGGTTGGCAACAACACCTTTATCCATGAAATGATAAACCTTTTTGGATTGCAAAACAGTTTTGAAAATAAAGACCGATACCCTGAAGTAAGCATTGATGAACTAAAAGAAAAGCAATTGGATTACCTGCTGCTTTCTACCGAGCCTTACCCTTTCAAAGAAGAACATTTAAAAAAACTTCAGCAGCAACTACCTAACACAAAAGTAATTTTAGTTGACGGAGAAATGTTTTCATGGTATGGCAACCGATTGTTAAAGTGCTTCCCCTATTTTTCTCAATTACGAAATCAATACTATATTTGAAAGAGTGAAAACGTTTAAAACCATCCTATTAACCATCTTTTGCTTGTTTGTAGTTTCTACAAACGCACAAACTGTTGGTGTAGTATTAAGCGGTGGTGGTGCCAGCGGCATGGCACACATTGGTGTTTTAAAAGCCTTAGAAGAAAACAATATCCCCATTGATTACATTACCGGAACCTCTTTGGGTGCTTTGGTTGGTGGTTTA
>CALALS010000305.1 GCA_937925525.1 uncultured Flavobacteriales bacterium
ACTATAAACTTCTCCAGTGAATAAATGGCTTTGGCATCTACCACTAAATCATCATCATATACATTCAACATGGATATAATTCTATCAAACCCGACAACACCTTCTGAAACTCCGGTATAAAAACTATCTCTTGTTAAATAATCCAGCCTATCCATATCTAATTGGCTGGAAACCAGTTGATGTAAAAATCTTTTTTTGTAGTTATCCTCAAAAATTTGAATGGCTAAATCAAGTTTTCCTTTGTATTGCTCATTCAATCGTTGCATAAAAAGCTGAGATAAATCTTCGTGATGAACCTTATGAACCAAACTTCCCTCTAACGCATGAGAAAATGGCCCATGACCAATATCGTGCAATAAAATTGCAATCTTTACGGCAAGTGCTTCTTTTTCAGTAATGCTATGCCCCTTAGAGCGAATTACTTCAATAGCTTGAGTAGTTAGGTGCATAGCACCTAGTGCATGATGAAATCTAGTATGTAGTGCTCCAGGATAGACCAAAGAAGTTAAACCCAATTGTTTAATTCGTCTTAGTCTCTGAAAATAAGGATGCTCAACTAAATCAAAAATAAAATCATGAGATAGGGTAATAAAACCATACAAAGGGTCGTTGAATATCTTTTTCTTATTAAGCATTCTTCTTTTAAGTTAATCCTATTAGTTTTGTAACACTAAAACCAAAATCATGAGCAAAGTAAAAATTTTATGGGCAGATGACGAAATTGATTTGTTAAAACCACACATTTTATTTCTCGAAGATAAGGGTTATGAGGTTTTTTCTGTAAAAAGTGGTGATGCTGCTTTAGAATTGCTGGATGAAAAAAAGGTGGACATTGTTTTTTTAGATGAAAATATGCCCGGAATATCAGGCATTGAAACCCTTTCACAAATTAAAGCCAAATATTCTTCTTTACCAGTTATTATGATTACAAAAAGTGAGGAAGAAAGCATTATGGAAGATGCCATTGGCTCTAAAATATCTGACTATCTTATAAAACCTGTCAATCCAAAACAAATATTACTTTCTATTAAGAAGAATTTAGATGAAAAAAGATTGGTTAGTGAAAAAACAACCACTGACTATCAGCAAGAGTTTAGAAAAATTGGAATGGAAATAAATGACAATCTGGATAGCAATCAGTGGATTGATGTTTATAAAAAGATTGTGCATTGGGATATGGAAATCGCCAATAATAAAGAAAGTGGTATGAAAGAAGTATTGGATATGCAAAAGTCAGAAGCCAATAGACAGTTTAGCCGTTTCATAGAAAATAATTATACCAACTGGCTACATAACGCTGATGAAGCACCAGTGATGTCTCATACCTTGATGAAAAAGAAAATAAGTCCGTTTATAAAAGACCACCAGCCAGTTTATTTCATTTTAATAGACAACTTACGTTATGACCATTGGAAAGCAATTCGCCCCATTATTTCAGATTATTTTTGGGTAGAAAAAGAAGAAGCTTATTATAGTATTTTACCAACTACTACACAGTATGCAAGAAATTCGATTTTTGCAGGGCTACTTCCCTCTGAAATTGAAAAAAAATATCCTAATGCATGGCTGAATGATGATGAAAAAGGTGGAAAAAATATGCATGAAAAAGAGTTTTTAGAAGCACAACTCAAACGTTTTGGTGAAAACTTGAAATTCTCTTATTACAAAGTGCTCAATCCAAATTTTGGAAGAAAAGTCCTTGATGATATTCCAAACCTCCAAAGAAATAATTTAAATGTTATTGTCTATAACTTTATTGATATGCTTTCGCATGCCAGGACAGATGTTGATATTGTAAGAGAATTAGCAGAAGATGAAGCCGCATATCGTTCGTTAACCATCTCATGGTTTGAACACTCACCTCTTTTTGAAATTCTTAAAAAAATTGCGGCCCAAAAAGCAAAAGTGATTATTTCTACCGACCATGGCTCTGTGAGGGTAATGGAGCCCACTAAAATAGTTGGAGATAAAGAAGTAAACCCAAATCTAAGATACAAACAGGGAAAAACGCTCTCTTACGATAGCAAAGAAGTGTTTGAAATTAAAAATCCTGCCGATGCATTTCTTCCAAAAATAAATGTAAGTCAAACCTATGTGTTCGCTAAAGAAGATAAATATTTTGTTTACCCGAACAATTACAACCATTTTGTTCAGTACTATAAAGAAACCTTTCAGCATGGAGGTATTTCAATGGAAGAAATGATTATTCCTTTTGTAGAACTTACTGCTAAATAAATGGATTTTAAGAACATCTCTTTATCAGACCTTCCTAAAATTGCCGAAGAACTACTAAAAAATAATTCTTCCAAAATTGTTCTTTTTTACGGTGAAATGGGATCCGGGAAAACCACCTTCATTAAACAAATATGTAAAAAGCTTGGGGTAACCGACACCATTTCAAGCCCCACTTTCTCCATAGTAAATGAATACCTCACTTCTTCAGGAGAGACTATTTACCATTTTGACTTTTATCGCTTAAATGATGAATCTGAAGCACTTGATATTGGTGTAGAAGAATATTTTTTCAGCGATAACCTTTGTTTAATTGAATGGCCTGAAAAAATCAATTCTTTGCTGCCTGATAAAGTAATAAAAGTGTATCTTAGCGAAAACACAAACGATACCCGTAACATCAAAATCATATAAGCATGTCATCATCTGAAGATGTTTTAAAATCACTTGCTAAGGGCTTTATGCCTCAAGAAGAAATGCTTGAAATTGAAATTAAAAGCGATAGTTTATTTATTGGAATTCCTAAAGAAACCTCATTTTTTGAAAATAGAATTTCACTTGTTCCGGATGCAGTTGCTTTACTGGTTAGCAATGGTCACAGAATTGTTATTGAGAGAGGTGCAGGCGAAGGCGCTCATTTTTCTGACCAACAATATTCTGAGGCCGGAGCCATTATTGCTGATGATGTAAAAGAAGTTTACAAAGCAGATATTATTTTAATGGTGGCACCGCCAAACCTTAAAGAAATTGACTTACTAAAAAACGGACAAACCGTTATTTCTGCTCTTCAGTTACCCATCCAACCTAAAAACTTTTTGCAAAAGTTAATGGATAAAAAAATAACCGCCATTGCATTCGACTATATTACTGATGAAGATGGTATTTTCCCTATTGTAAGAGCAATGAGCGAAATTGCCGGTACAACTTCTGTGCTTATTGCTGCTGAATTATTAAATAATACTAATAAAGGTAAAGGGATGATGTTTGGTGGTGTAACCGGCATTAGCCCTACAGAAGTAGTTGTATTAGGCGCAGGAACAGTTGGTGAGTTTGCTTGCAGAGCTGCATTAGGCTTAGGAGCAAATGTCAAAGTATTTAATAACAGTATTTATAAGCTAAGACGATTACAAGAAATGGTTGGACATAGAGTTTATACTTCTATCATTCAACCAAAAGCGTTAACCAAAGCCTTAAAAGAAGCTGATGTAGTTATTGGAGCCATAAGAGCAATTGACAATGGACGTACTCCGGTAATGGTAACAGAAGAAATGGTAAAAATAATGAAAGAAGGCTCTGTTATAGTTGATGTAAGTATTGATAAAGGTGGTTGTTTTGAAACCTCTCAAGTTACAAGCCATGAAAATCCAACTTACACTAAATATGGAGTTGTTCACTATTGCGTTCCTAATATCGCTTCAAGGGTAGCCAAAACATCTTCTTACGCCCTGAGTAATGTAATTGCTCCTGCAATTATTGAAACAGGACAATGGGGTGGAATTAACGGAACCATTAGAAGGTATAAGGGAATTAGAAATGGGATTTACATCTACAAGGGTATGTTAACTAACAAATACCTGGGCGAAACCTTTAATCTTCCATACAAAGACATTGAACTAATTTTACCGGCTATTTAATGAAAATCTGGAAGAGACTACGTTTATTTTTAGTAGGATTTGGATTTGGATTGCTCCTACTCTATTTCTTCTACAAAGACAAAGCATTTGATAACTGGTTACCCGAAAATCGAATAAAATATCATCTTTCACAAGTAGAAATTATTCAAAACCCTTTGGCAAAGTGCCAAACAAAATGTTTAGATATTGCTGATTCAACCATCCAAAATTATATTCAAACAGGAGAAATAGTATTTAACGAAAGTCAGACCAATCGAAAACCTTGTCCCATCTATTATTTTAAATGTGATAATGACATAGTGATGCGCATCGAATATTGTGAAGAGAGTGGAAAGCTTGTAGAAATCATTAAACCGAACAGTAATTGTGAGTGTGATTAAGCATTTTCAACAAAAACACTAAACTTTCAACAATAATAGCCAGACAATTGAGTTTTTTTAGCTTTGTATTTTAATATGTACCATGAAAAAAGTAGATGTTTTATTAGGCCTTCAGTGGGGCGATGAAGGAAAAGGAAAAGTTGTTGACGTTCTTACCCCAAAATACGATATAATAGCAAGATTTCAAGGTGGTCCCAATGCCGGTCACACTCTTGAATTTGATGGCAAAAAATTCGTTTTACATACTATTCCCTCAGGTATTTTTCACCCTACTACAAAAAATGTAATTGGCAATGGAGTAGTTATTGACCCGTGCATCCTTAAAAAAGAAATCGACCAATTAAAAGCAAACGGTGCTAATATTGATGAAAATCTTTTAGTATCAAGAAAAGCACACATTATACTTCCAACACATAGGCTTTTAGATAAGGCTTCAGAACTCTCTAAAGGAAAAGAAAAAATTGGCTCAACGCTTAAAGGAATTGGACCAACTTATATGGACAAAACCGGAAGAAACGGTATAAGAGTTGGTGATTTATTAAAACCGGACTTTAAAGACATTTATAACAAACTTGTAAAAAAACATGCTGAACTTCTTAAGTTTTATGAGTTAGAATATAATTTAGCTGAGTTAGAAGATGAGTTTTTTGTAGGTGTTGAATTAATTAAGTCTCTACAAATTATAGATAGTGAACACTACATAAATAATGCTTTAAAAGCAGGGAAATCTGTTTTGGCAGAAGGTGC
>CALALS010000306.1 GCA_937925525.1 uncultured Flavobacteriales bacterium
TATTATTGCTTTAACAGCTACTGCCACACCTAAAGTTCAGGAAGACATCATGAAAAACTTAGGGATGGATTCAGGTGCAAAAGTTTTTATCGACTCATTTAACCGTCCTAATCTTTACTACGAAATACGCCCAAAACGTAACGTAGAAAAAGAAATGATTAAGTTCATCAAGCAGCATACTGGTAAATCAGGTATTGTTTATTGCTTGAGCCGTAAAAAAGTTGAAGAAATTGCTGAAATATTGTCGGTAAACGGAATAAAGGCACTTCCTTATCATGCAGGTATGGACTCTAGCACTAGAGCCAAACATCAAGATATGTTTTTAATGGAAGATGCTGACGTGATTGTGGCCACTATTGCTTTTGGAATGGGAATAGATAAACCTGACGTAAGATTTGTTATCCATCATGATATTCCAAAAAGTTTAGAAAGTTATTACCAAGAAACGGGAAGAGCGGGTAGAGATGGCGGAGAAGGAAAGTGTGTTGCTTTTTACAGCTATAAAGACATTGAAAAGTTAGAAAAGTTTTTACACGGCAAACCTGTCGCAGAAGTAGAAATAGGAACTCAGCTGATTTTAGAAATGGTTTCTTATGCAGAATCTGCTATATGTAGAAGAAAACAAATACTCCATTACTTTGGTGAGTCATTTAATGAAGAACTTTGCATTGAACAAGGCGGATGTGATAACTGCTGTAATCCTAAAGAAAAATTTGAAGGTCAAGATGATGTTAAAACTGTGTTAGAGGTCATTTTAGCGTTAAAAGAACAGTTTAAGTCAAAATATATTTCTGCATTTATTTCTGGGAAAATGATTCCTGACATCTCTACGTTTAAACATGAAAACCATCCTTTAATGGGTATTGGTAAGGATGAAGATGGTAAAAAAGATGATCGCTATTTTGAAGCTGTTATCAGACAATGCTTAATTGCCGGACTTATTCACAAAGAAGTAGAGAATTACGGAGTTTTAAAGGTTACCAAAAAAGGAAAAGAATTTATTGAGAATCCATATTCCTTCATGTTGATTAAAGAACATGAATACGAAGGTGAAGATGATGACGATGCTATTATTTCAGGTGGTGGCGGAGGAGCTTTAGATGAAACGCTTTACAACATTTTAAAAGACTTACGTAAAAAAATAGCCAAACAAAAAGAACTTCCCCCTTATGTTATTTTCTCTGATCCATCATTGGAAGAAATGTGTTTACGCTATCCTATAAATATGGAAGAGCTGGTAAATATTGCCGGTGTTGGACAAGGTAAAGCTGAAAAGTTTGGTGAGGAGTTTATAGAGGTTATTGCCAAGTATGTAGAGGAAAACGATATTGAACGCCCTACCGATATGATTATGAAATCGGTGGTGAATAAGTCAGGGCTTAAAGTGTATATCATACAAAGTATTGACAGAAAACTTACCATTGAAGACATTGCCAAAGCAAAAGGCAAAGATCCTATAGACATAATTGAAGAAATTGAACATATTGTTCATTCCGGGACTAAGGTAAATTTAGATTATTACATCAACGACTTAGTTGACGAAGAATATCAAGAAGAGGTTTTTGAGTATTTTGCAGAAACGGAAGAAGACGACATTGAAGCTGCTTTTGAAGAATTTGAAGGGGCTT
>CALALS010000307.1 GCA_937925525.1 uncultured Flavobacteriales bacterium
ATGCTTGAACAAAACAAGAAAATGCTTGAACAAAACAAGAAAATGCTTGAACAAAACAAGAAAATGCTTGAACAAATCTTAGCAGCCAGCTTTTTTATTATTTGCTGTTGTAGTAAAAACCCACTAACTTGCGGTGGCTTTTGACTCATAACTGTTGAATAGAATGAAATGGAAATCGTTTATATCCGTTAGTTTATTGCTGATATGCAGCAGTTTTTCGTTTGCCCAGTTCTCTCCTGAGCAACAAAAAGCCATAGATAGCTTAAATGCGGTTATCAATAACGCTAAAAGCACTTCTGTAAATTTAACTTCAGCTTATGTTGAGTTAAGCGAAATACTTTACTTATCCAATCCTGATACGCTTATCCCACTATCATTAAAAGCAAAAGAAGTAGCAGAAAAGGCCATTTCATCAGAAGATTTATCCGCAGAAGAAAAGATATCTATAAACGTTTCATTGTCAATAGCAATTAATAACCTGGGTTATATCTACTCTAATAAAGGAGATATTTCTAAGGCACTGGAATACTATCATAAAAGTTTGAAAATAAGAGAACAAACAAATGATTTAAAAGGGATGGCAAATTCTTACAGTAATCTTGCTTATGTGTACATTGAGCAAGGAGACGTTGCTCTGGCGCTAGAATACATGAACAAAGCTCTTTCCATTCAAAAGAAAATAGACGACAAAGTAAATATGGCTATTACTTATAACAATTTGTCTTCTATTTATTTTGATACAAGAGAGTTGGATAAAGCTGCGGAGTATTCTAACATGGCGATAGAAATTCAGCAAGAAATAGGGGATAAACCCAATCTTGCTATGTCCTACACCAATATGGGTAACATCTATAAGATTCAAAGGGAATTGCCTACTGCTATTAATTACTTTCTTAGAAGCCTTGAAATTCAAAAAGAAGTGGGAGATAAACACGGTATGGCATATACCTATCATAACTTAGCAGGAGTAAAAGCCTTATCATTTACTTATAATAATGATAAAAACGAATTAAAAGAGGCAAGAAAGTATGCTGAAAAAGGTTTGGAGTTAGCTTTTGAAGTAGGTTTTCCTGAGGTGATTAAACGAAATGCCAATATATTGCATAAAATTGCTTTGCGAGAAGGTAATTACAAAGAAGCTTACGAAATGCGCAATCTGGAAATTCAAATGATAGATAGCCTGGAAGATGAACAGGCGCTAAAAGCCGCTGCACAACAACAGGCAAAGTATGAATACGAAAAGGCAGAAGCGGTAAAAGATGCCGCACACCAAAAAGAACTGGAAAAGCAACGGGCCGTTGCCGCTGCTGAAGAAAAACGCAAAAATGCCATTATTTTAAGTGTAAGCATTGGGCTTGTCTTGGTGCTTTTACTTTCAGTTTTTTTATTCAATCGGTTTAGAGTAACGCGCAAACAAAAACAAACTATACAGCAACAAAAAGAAGAGGTAGATGAAAAGAACAAAGAGATTTTAGATTCTATTAACTATGCTAAGCGTATTCAAACGGCTATGCTTCCGCCTGAAAAATTAGTTCGTCAATATCTTCCGGATAGTTTCATCTTTTTTCAACCTAAAGACATTGTAGCCGGAGACTTTTACTGGATGGAAACTATTAAATCCCCCTTGGAAGGAGGTGAGGGGGATGTTGTATTTTTTACCGCTGCCGATTGCACAGGGCATGGAGTTCCGGGTGCTATGGTAAGTGTAATGTGTAGTAACGCACTTTCTAAAGCGGTAAAAGAATTAGGAATTTACCAACCTGCTAAAATATTAGATAAAACAGTAGAGTTGTTGGAAGAACGCTTTTCCAAGAGCGAAGAAGAAGTAAAAGATGGGATGGACTTAGCACTTTGCAGTCTTAACCTGAAAACAAATCAACTGGAGTATGCCGGTGCAAACAATCCGCTTTATCATATTTCAAACGGTGAGTTAAAGGAGATTAAGGCGGACAAGCAACCTGTAGGTAAGCACTTTGAACGTAAACCTTATGCCAATCATATTATTAATCTTCAACCGGGAGATACACTTTACATTTTCTCTGACGGGTTTATTGACCAGTTTGGCGGAGATAAAGGAAAGAAATATAAAGCCGTTAACTTTAAAAACCTTTTAATTTCTATCCAACAAGAAAGCATGGAGAAACAAAAGCAACTCATCAAAGAAGCCTTTGAAAACTGGAAAGGAAACTTAGAACAAATAGATGATGTGTGTATTGTGGGAGTGAGGGTGTAGTAGGATTTATTTGGCAATTTACAAAAACTATTTTAGCGATGGTCTTCATAAATATGCTATGGTTTTAGCACACCGGAAATGAATATCTGTTACTTTTACATGCACAAAGTAAATTATGGAAAAACCCAAAACCTATTGCCAATACGTAAGCACATTAGCAAAAGATAATGTACACAAAATCTATCACGATACACAGTATGGCTTTCCTATTGACTCTGATGATGAATTGTTTGGAAGATTGGTTTTAGAAATTAATCAAGCCGGACTTTCCTGGACAACTATTTTAAACAAGCAAGAAAACTTTAGAAAAGCTTTTTCTAACTGGAACATTAAAAAAATAGCCAGTTACAAGGATAAAGATATTAATCGATTACTGAATGATGCCGGCATTATCAGAAACAAGTTAAAAATAAATGCCGTTATCTACAATGCCAATCAAGTAGTAAAGTTGCAAAAAGAATTTGGCTCTTTTAAAGACTGGCTAAATAGCCATCATCCCAAAACAAAAGAAGAGTGGGTAAAATTGTTTAAGAAGACATTTAAGTTTACAGGCGGAGAAATTACTAATGAGTTTTTAGTAAGCTCCGGATATCTGAAAGGTGCACATGAAGAGACGTGCGGTGTGTTTAAGAAAGCCTTGAAGCATAAGCCTATGTGGAACTCTAAGTAGTTGTTGTGTATGAAAAAAGTGGGAATTATTGGCGGTGGTTTTTCAGGCACAATGGCTGCCGTTCATTTAATTGAAAATGCAACCCATGCTATAGAAATAATAATAGTTAATGACCAAGAGAATTTTAATAAAGGAGTAGCCTTTAACCCATACTCTAAGCAGTTTTTGTTAAACGTGCCTACTGTAAAAATGAGTGCTTTTGCAGACCATCCTGAGCACTTTTTAAATTGGGTGATGAGCCAAAAAGAGTATGCTCAAAAGGATAAAAACATTGTTGCACATTCTTTTCTTCCCAGGCATCTTTACGGACAATATCTTAGTGAAATATGGAATACCACCATTCAATCTCAAAAGGCAAAAAGGCATAAAATTCACGTGATTAATGATGTTGTAGGTGATTTGGAGTTAAGTCATGAATCTATTCTTTTAACGCTTAAGAAAGGTGAAAGCATTTGTGTTGATAGATGTATAATTGCAAGCGGAAATCTTAGTCCCAATAATCCTAACATAATTAACCAAAGCTTTTACAAGAGTAAAAATTATTACAGAAATCCCTGGGAAAAGCCCTCTGTAACTGACTTAAGTTCATCATGGCCTGTGCTTATAGTAGGAAACGGGCTTACAATGGTAGATACAGTGCTAGGGCTTTTAGAAAACAATTTCAATCATAAAATCATTTCTATTTCACCAAATGGATTTAATATTCTTCCGCACAGGCACAGTGGCTTAAAATATGATAAATTTATAGCTGAATTGGATAACGATGCTTCGCTACCGGAAATTGTGAAGCTTTTTAATAAACACATTAAACTTATACGTGAGTTCGGATTATCTGCCGAGCCAATAATTGATTCTTTAAGGCCTCAAACACAACATATATGGCAACGATTAAGTGTTGATGAAAAGAAATTATTTATGTCGAGACTAAGACATTTATGGGGCGTTGCAAGACACCGGATTCCTTTGCATATTCATGATAAAATACAGCAACTTCGTATAGATGACAGACTTATTATATATGCCGGAAAGTTAAAAGACATTCATGAAGATACTGATGGAATTAAAGTTTCGTTTTATAACAAGAAGAATAAACAAGATGAAACTATTTGTGTGTCTAGAGTGATAAATTGCACCGGTCCTGAAACTAATCTGCAAAGGTTAGAAGATAATTTTTTAAAAAAGTGTTTGGCTAAAGGTGTAGTATGTCAAGACGAATTAAAGCTGGGTATAGAAGCTAATCCAAATACATTTAGGGTAAAAAGTAAAGACGGTATAGAGCATCAAAACCTATTTACTTTGGGTAGTAACTTAAAAGGAGTTCTTTGGGAGTCCACAGCAGTAAATGAGTTAAGAAGTCAAGCAAGCGTTTTATCAAAAGAAGTATTGTCAACTATTGCCTAATATTTCCAAAAAATCCTTAGGAGAAAGGTATATAGATAGTCTTAGATGAAGTTGAAATTGAGTGTCTAAAAACACACTTGTGGGAAACTGTAATTGATTGTTTGCTTTTCCTAAAAACACAGCCAGTTGATGTTTGCCTGCATACTCACCGGAAGTATTGTAAGCGTATTTCTTTCCTAAAAGCGTTACTTCTTCTTTACTTTCTGCATTAAAGCGCAGGCAGTAATAGTCTTTGTTTAATTGGTTAATTACGGCTGTGTCTTCAAAGGTGGTAAGCTTCATCATCTTACAGAATTTACACCAGTCGGTTTCTAAAAAGATAAATACTTTTTTGGGTTCTTTTCGCATGAGTTCGGGTAGCTCATCAAAGCTTATCCAATTAATTTGTGCTTTGGCATAAACCGATACAAGTAGTAATATGACCGTAATAAACTTCATTATTTGTTAAATGAAAACTTTACTCCCGCAAAACCTCTTATGCCCTGAAAGGAAGTGTACACATAGGCAGGGTCAAAAGTAAGTGCGTAAGGGTTTTGTGGTGTGGCCATTACATTTCCTTCTGCGTCTGTTTGTACGTTTTTATCAAAAGGGTCGTTTGCATTGGCAATAGAATTAGCAGGCGGAACCATGTTTAACAAATTCTTCACGCCTCCGTATATTTCCCATTTACTTCCCAGCTTTTTGCT
>CALALS010000308.1 GCA_937925525.1 uncultured Flavobacteriales bacterium
GGTTTCTGAAAATGATAAATATCTTATTTTAAGCTGCTCCGAAGGAACTAGCGGTAATGCATACAAAATAAAAAAGCTTGATCAACCCAATGCCAAGTTTATAGATATTATTACTGATTTTGAAAATGACCATGGAGTTGTTGATGTTGAAAATGATGAGGTATTGCTTACTACAAACTATAATGCTCCTAACTATAGATTGGTGAAATTTAATCTATCTAAACCTGCAAAAGAAAACTGGCAAGATGTTTTACCTAATAAAGATTACGTTTTAGAGCATGCTGAAATTATTAATCACCAGATTGTAGCTCAGTATTTAAAAGATGTAACAAGTTTAGTTGAGTTTTACTCAATGGCCGGAGAAAAGCTTGGTGAATTAAAACAACCGGGATTAGGAATTGTGACAGGAATTTCAGGAAAAAAGGATGAAGATTTTATGTATTACGGATTTACTTCATACATCTATCCACATACTATTTTTAAATATAACAATGGCGGTGAGGATGAAATATATTATAAGCCTGAAATTGACTTCAATCCTGATGATTATGTTTCAGAGCAAGTATTTTACAAAAGCAAAGACGGAACTAAAGTTCCAATGTTTATTACCCACAAAAAAGGAATTAAGATGGACGGAACAAACCCAACTATGCTTTATGGTTATGGTGGTTTTCAAATTTCCATTAAGCCAAGTTATAGTACGGTAAACACAGTTTTTCTAGAAAATGATGGCATTTATGCAGTTGCCAATATGAGGGGTGGAAATGAATATGGTGAAGAATGGCACAAGGGCGGAATGCTTCACAACAAACAAAATGTGTTTGACGATTTTATTGCAGCAGCTGAATTTTTGGTAGAGAAAAAATATACCTCACATGATAAGTTAGCAATTTATGGTCGCTCCAATGGAGGGTTATTGATAGGAGCAGTAATGACTCAACGACCTGATATAGCAAAAGTAGCTTTGCCCACAGTTGGTGTATTGGATATGTTGCGTTATCATAAATTTACAGTAGGTTGGGGCTGGGCAGTTGAATATGGTTCTAGCGATGAAAAGGAACATTTTGAGAACCTGATAAAATACTCTCCTTTGCACAACGTAAAGGAAGGAGTTAATTATCCGGCTACAATGGTTATTACCGGAGACCATGATGACAGAGTGGTGCCTGCACACTCCTTTAAATATGCTGCTACTTTGCAAGACAAATACAAGGGAAATGAACCAATGCTAATTAGAATTGATGTAAATGCAGGTCATGGAAGCGGAAAACCTACTGCAAAAATTATTGATGAGTGGACAGATATGTGGAGTTTTACCATGTGGAATTTAGGAATAAAAGAGGTCAATAAATAATTTAACGAATTTTAACAATTAATTAAATAATTGAAATACAGTTAGATATGAGTTGAATTATTTTAGCTTTCAGATAATAGCAAAAAATGATACAACATTGTTTCATTTCAGCCGTTACATTTGCAAAGTAGTTTTTCTCATAGTCAAAAGCAGTAAAAAGGCCGTTCAGTTTCTGGGCGGTCTTTTTCATTTGTTCTTATTTGTTTATATCTTTTTTTGAATAAAAGTGATTACCTCTTTACATTTGAACTCCT
>CALALS010000309.1 GCA_937925525.1 uncultured Flavobacteriales bacterium
TGTAAAAGAAAAGCTATATTTCCAACAGCCCACTATATTTAGACTATACTATTGTTAAATCCATCTCTTAAGCAACAAAAGGAGCTAAAATGAAGAAATATGCAAGCGGTCAACTCATATTTATATGTGTTGATTTATACACCCTTGCAGATTTCGTAATGGGGCTATCTTTGCTTAAGAGAGGATTAAACAATAATGACAAAATTCCAGTAATAATAGTTTTTAGCTTTAATGGTATAAACTAAAATACCAATTGGGTCACTAAGAACAGATTGTACCTTATGCCTTTATTCTTTTTTAAATTCACCAACACCAAATATTAAAAAAAAAAAAAAAGGGCATCTAAGACGCTTTAAATGCCCATTTTCATCAACTATAAGCACACTTTCAGATGTTACAACTACTTTACTCATTGTTTGAATAAATAAGCTTAAGACTATCCTAAAACAGTTTCAGCAACATTGCTTTCATCCTCCACATACTCATAGGTAAACTCAAGTAGAATTTCCTCACCACTTTCCGTTACATAAGAATAAGGTTCACAAGGAACTCTTTTAATTGTTCCCGGAATTTTAGAACCAATTAAAGACTTAGCATGTTCAAAGTCCAATGTACTTGGAATACTTGCTTTACGCACAGTTGCATAAAATCTTCCTGATTTCTCTGATTTTACAAGTTCAAGTCCTCCGCTTAAAATTAAAGCGGTAAACTTTTCATTTTGAGAATTGGCTCTCTCCAAAGCATCAATAACCGTTACCATAATTGATAGGATTTAAAAAGTTAATAAATAGGATTGACTGGGGGGATGTTCCCCAGAATTGAGAAGGGGTGGCTTATTTTATAGGTGGTAGTCGCTGAAAATTTTTCAGAAAAAAAATTAAAGAAACTGCAACCTTTTTATAAAATTAACGTCTATGGTATTGAAAGCTATAGTTTCTATACTGTAACTATCTTGTAACTCACTGTAACTCCAATTTAATTTCTTGCTGTAACTCATTGTAACTCCTCAACCGGAGCTTTCATTTTTATTAATTTTTAAATTTTATAAATATGAAAGGAAAAGAAAACCCTAAAGGGGTTGATAATACTGATGTTTTGTCAATTTCAGGAGAGATAATGATTAAGGGAAATGATTTAGGTTATTGGATAATTATACCTTATGATTTAGATGTAAATTATTTGAAAGAAATATTAAAAACGAATGTAGATATTGATAGAGTTTTACTATATATTCATATAATTTTATTTACCTATTTATATGATGAGGAAGCTAGATATACTGATAGAAATAACATAGATAATGCTTTGGTTTATGTGCATTCAGGTAGATTAAAAGAAATATATTCAAACTACAAATTAATTATTGATTTATTGACTAAAAAAGGAATAATTGAACTACGAAAATCTTATAGTAAATTGCTTTATCCTTCACAATACGGTATAACCGATAACTATTTAAAAAATGGTATAAAGCACTATTATATAAAAGACAAAAAGACATAAAAAAAAATAGAGGAGCATTTAAATAATATAGACGAAACTGCCGTTAAAAAAAATACCGGACTTTGGGCGGATTTTAAAAGTGAAAAATTAGGAATAAAAGAAAATTGGCAGAAAATAATTCACGATATTTTTATCAAGGAAGAGCAAATATTTGGTGAAAAAGAAGCACTTATACGAAAAAGCATAAACCAATATAATGTAATTCGGATATTAAACCATCAATATTGGTTTAAACAAGATACTACGGGTCAAAGACTTCATACAAATATTTCAAACCTTAAAAGAGAATTAAAGAATCTTTTAACGTACAATAATTCAAAACTAGTAGAATTAGATATCACCAACTCACAACCCTACTTTTCCTTACCCATAATAACTAAAGAATATATCAATATGTTTCCTGAAATTGACAAAAGTGTTATAAATAAAAGGCTTCAGGGATATTATCATGCGGTTTTAAGCGGAACGCTTTATGAGATATTTGGTAAAAAATTAAAAAGGGAATTAGGTAATGATATTTTAGAAAAGTATGTTAATGACAACCAAAAACTAAGAAAAATTATTCAAAAAGGAAATGGAAATAAAAAGGGCAAATGCTATGGAGCGTTTGGCTATAGGCCTAAATACACCGGTAGAAAAAAGTGGATACCAGAAGATTTAAGAGGTAAAGATGATAGAACTATTATTAAATCCATTGTTTTTCAGATTTATTACGGAGAAGTTAAAAGCGCAAAAAAATATAAAAGAGTTTTTAGAAAATTGTTTCCCGAAGTTTTGGAAGTAATACACAAAATTAAGAAGGAAGGTAGAAATTTTGCTGTAGAACTACAGAAGGCTGAATCTGATGCGATACTTGGAAAGGTTTGTAAAGTAATAAAAGCTAAAAATAGACGGATTCCACTTTTCACTGTTCATGATAGCATTTTAACAACGGAAGAACACGTAAAAAAAGTTAAATGTATTATGAAAAGGGAAATAAAAAAGCTTACTGGTTTTCCTGTTAAAATAAAGTAAATGTTCTTAAAAAAGTAGAATGTAGATTACCTTTATTTTTTCTACATTCTACTTATTAATAATGGTAGTTCTTAAAATCTATAACCAATATTTACTCCTATAGTCCAGGCAAAGTATGTAGTGATACTTCCTCTTCCTTTGTAAATATCATTACCTATACCGACACCGGAGTTTGTTGTAATATTAAAATACTTGCCCGGTTGAAAACTAACGCCACCTAGAGCTTTTACTTCACTTAACCCGATATATGAAGGATTACTTTTTTGAGAGAAGTCATAGCCATATAAAAAAGAAGGACCAACAAACCCTTTGACTTTACCTTGTTTAGTTGGGTAAATTTTGAGATTAACACCAGTTGCTATGTATTCAGTTACAAGACCAGTAGAAAATGGAATTTCAATTCCTATTCCGCCTTCTTTACTTATCCTTTCATATCCTACGGTTAAATTTCCAAAAGCAAAATGGATGGGGTTAATAAAAACTATGTTTTGTCCATATTTAATTGCATCTGACTCGTATAAATAAGTGCCGTAAAAATCTTTTATGGAGTTAACATTTTTTAGACTGATGATAGTAGGAGAATTATTTCCTTCACTTTGATAAGTGACGGTTTTTTTATCAAGTCTGTTAATC
>CALALS010000310.1 GCA_937925525.1 uncultured Flavobacteriales bacterium
AAACGTAAACCGGATTTTGGTAAATACCCTATGTTTCCATAAGCTATTAACACCCTCATTCTTTAAAACTTTTTAGCAGCATTTTATACCAAAGGCTAAAAAACATAGTTTTGTATTATCTATGGAAAATGCTGTTATTCATATACAAAATGCAAACATCTTTATCAAGCATAATAAAGTTTTAGAAGATGTAAATCTCACTATTAACAAAGGGGAGTTTGTCTATTTAATTGGTAAAACAGGAACCGGAAAAAGTAGTTTTTTAAGAACCCTGTACGCTGATTTACCACTAAAAGATGGAGAAGCAAGTGTTGCCGATTTTCAATTAAACGGCCTTAAAGTAAAAAACATTCCCATGCTTAGAAGAAAGCTAGGAATAGTATTTCAAGACTTCAAATTACTTACTGATAGAAATGTACATGAAAACCTGGCTTTTGTAATGAAATCTACAGGATGGAAAGATAAAGCAGAAATGGAAAAAAGAATAAACACTGTTCTAGAACGAGTTGGACTTCCTAATAAAGGCTACAAAATGCCCTTTGAATTATCGGGTGGCGAACAGCAAAGAGTAGCCATAGCCAGAGCTTTAGTAAACGACCCGGAATTAATACTTGCCGATGAGCCTACTGGTAATCTAGACCCAGAAACATCTGAAGAAATAATGAAACTAATGCTTGAAATCAGTAGAAACGGAAAAGCTATATTAATGGCTACACATGACTATGATTTGATGCAAAAATTTCCGGCCCGAAAACTAAAATGTGAAGGCGGAAAGGTTCATGACCTTCAATTGGTAAATAGCTAAAATGCTAAGCATACTCATTCCCGTTTTTAATTTTGATGTAACTGAGTTGGTTAATGAATTACAACTACAGTGTAATGGCCAAAAAATTCCATTTGAAATAAGAGTGTATGATGACCATTCCACTAATACCCATCTTTTAGCTAGCAACCATAAATTAGAAAGTCTTCCTTCAGTAGTTTATAAAAAACTGCCCGAAAATTTAGGCCGTTCAGCAATTCGAAATCTATTAGCTAATGAAGCAAAATACACCTCTCTCCTATTTTTAGATTGTGACTCTGCTATTCAACAAAAAAACTTCATATCAGCATACATCAACCATTTAAAAAAAGCAGACGTAATCTATGGCGGAAGATACTATGAGAAAAACCCACCCGCAGATCATAAAAAATACTTTAGATGGTTTTACGGTATTAATCGTGAACAGATTAATGCTCAGCAAAGAGCGAAAAAGCCATATCACAGTTTTATGACCAATAACTTCTTAATAAAAAAAGAAGTTTATCAGAGCATACAGTTAGATGAAAGCCTTAAAGGATATGGCCATGAGGACACTCTATTTGGAATTGAGTTAGAAAAAAAAGAAATCTCTATCATCCATATCGATAATCCATTAACGCATATTGGTTTGGAAGATGTTACGGAGTTTCTTGAAAAAACCAAACAAGGTTTAAATAACCTATATATAATAAATAGCAAACACGACTTAACGCAAAAAGTGAAATTGCTTAAATATCACAACATACTTGTAAATACAGGCATGCAACAAACATTTCTAAATTGGTTTCTGAAAAAAGAAAGTAGTTTAGTTAGCAATTTACTTTCAGACAAGCCCTCACTGGGTAAATTTGACATATTCAAACTAGGCTTATACTGCCAAATTGTAACCGAAAATAAGTAATTTTATATTCGGTTAGTCAGCATTTAATTAAGCTGACTATATTTGTAATCTCTTTATGAGTAACTATTTCAAATACATCAGAAGTCCTTTTTCAATATTTTTAGCCATTTTGATTATGTGTGGCTCATTCTCCCACATAATATCCTTTAAGGTTCAACAATATTCTATAAAGCAGGGAATAAAACAAAAACTAAAAAAGGGAGTGCCAAAAAACGAGCTTTTTACCTTTACTTTTTCTGAAGATGAGATTGAAACAAACAAAGAAATTGAATTTATTGAAGAACATGAGTTTAGGTACAAAGGAAAAATGTATGATATTGTTTATCAGCAAAGACAAAACGGCAAAATCATTTACCAGTGTGTTTCTGATGAACAAGAAACAACTTTGTTTGCTCAGCTAGAACAACTTGTAGAAGAACAAAGTAAAAAGAATCAAGAAAAGAATCAACAACTTTTTAAATTATTGAACTTTCAATTCATTGTTTCTAATATTTCCATCAGTAAACTTAGATTTCCGTATAATGAATTTTCATCTAACTTGTACCATTTCTCCCTCAAAGCCTGGGATGCAGAAATAATTTCA
>CALALS010000311.1 GCA_937925525.1 uncultured Flavobacteriales bacterium
TTCATGCTTTTTGTATGAAACTTGATGCTTTTTCTACGAACGTTCATGCTTTTTGCCTGAAGCTTGATGCTTTTTTCATCAACGTTCATGCTTTTTATACGAAGCTTGATACTTTTTACATGAACCGTCATACTTTTTTGATGAACGACCATGTTCAGAGCATCATCCGGCTTATATTTTTGATGAGTCAATAAGTTTTTGAATAGCCTTTTTGCTTTTCCAGGATTTAATTTGTTTTTCTCTTTTTAGCGCATCAGATTTATTATCAAACTCTTCTTGATGAACCAATGTCCAATCGTTTACTTTACCTGTATAACCTTTATGATTGGTGTTGTGCTTTTTTATTCTTTCGGTGAGGTTGGAAGATATTCCAATGTAATATTTGTCAATAGATGGAGAATGAATAATATATATGTAAAACTTCATGGGGTATAAACAAAAACAGGCTGCCAAAATTGACAACCTGTTTTGTGGGAACTACTGGATTCGAACCAGTGACCCCCTGCTTGTAAGGCAGGTGCTCTGAACCAGCTGAGCTAAGCTCCCAAATTTCATTATTTCAAGTTGTTCATTTTTTGTACTGGTTGAACCATGACCCTCCCGATGTTAGTCGGGATGCTCTGAACCAGCTGAGCTAAGCTCCCAAATTTCATTATTTCAAGTTGTTCATTTTTTGTACTGGTTGAACCATGACCCTCCCGATGTTAGTCGGGATGCTCTGAACCAGCTGAGCTAAGCTCCCATTGGTTTTCCTGTTAAAGGAGTGCAAATATAAATTATTCTTTAAAAACTACAACAAATATTTTTCGTTTATCACTTCGCAGTGATGAATATCGTGTCCGGCAATGATATAGCCTAAGGCTTCGCAAGACACTTCTTTGTTGCTGGCGTTGCCTACACGGTCTAAGTCGGCTTGTGTAAAGCTGCTAAAAAGCAAAATGGTAGAGGCACGCTGTGCTTCATATTCTTGAACCAACTTGTCAAAACTCTTTTTAGTGGCATCAATTGTTTTCATAAAGGCATCTTGATCAAATCCGGGAAGTGGAGTTTGGTCGCCTCTGCCTATTCTAAGGGCTCTGTAAGCCATTACTCTTTCGGTATCTATTAAGTGAATAAGAACTTGCTTGATGGTCCATTTACCTTGAGCATAGGCATAATCATATTTTTCAATAGGAACTTCTGCTAATGTTTTTTCCAGATATGATTTACTAAAGTTTAGTGCTTCGGTTAACGAAACATTTTTTACATTGTTTATGTATGTTTGATAATAATCTGCGGCTATAATCATGTGTTATAAAATTTCGGCAACAACAAATATACTTCCGAAAACAAGAATGAGGTCATTATCACCGCTTTTTTCTTTAGCTTTTATTAACGCTTCTTCAACACTATTGTTGATAGAACCTGTTAATCCTGCTGCTGTGGCCAATTCAAAAAGCTTGTTTTTGTCTAGCGCTCTAGGTATTTGTGCCTGACAGAAGAAGTAGTGAGCCTCTTTGGGTAAGAGGTTTAAAATTTTGGTAATGTCTTTGTCGTTAACGGCTCCAAAAACAATATTTAGCTGTTTATAGCTTTCTTGTTTTAATTGTTGCAGTAATTCTATTATTCCGCTTTCGTTATGGGCAACATCAATAATTACCTTAGGGTTTGTTGAAATAGTTTGCCAGCGACCTTGTAAATGGGTATTTTGAATTACTTTTTTGAGTCCATTCGTAATATTTTCTTCGGTAACGGTGAATTGAGCTTGAAGTAGCTTTATACTTTGAAGTACGGTTTTGATGTTTTTTTGCTGATAGCTGCCTTTTAGTTCACATTCGGGTAAAGCTCCGGTAATTAGTTGGTCGGCAAAATAAATGGGAGCGTTTTTTTGTTGAGCAGTTGTGGTAAAAATAGCTTTGGTTTCAGCTTGTGTTTCACCTATTACTACGGGAATGTTAGGTTTTATGATTCCTGCTTTTTCAACGGCTATTTTTTCCAAGGTATCTCCTAAAAACTGTTGATGGTCAAAGCCAATATTGGTAATAATGGAAAGGAGAGGAGTAACCACATTAGTAGAGTCTAATCTTCCGCCCATGCCTGTTTCTAAAATGGCAACATCTACTTTTTCTTTTCTGAAATAATCAAAGGCCAGGCCTACCGTCCATTCAAAGAAGGAGAGCCTTATTTTTTCAAAAGAGGATTGATGTTGTGTTACAAAATTCATCACTTCTTCTTTCGGAATCATTTCTCCGTTAATTCTAATGCGCTCCCTAAAGTCTTTTAGGTGAGGAGAGGTGTATAGCCCAACTTTATAGCCAGCTTCCTGTAAAATAGATGCCAACATGTGTGATGTAGAGCCTTTGCCGTTTGTTCCGGCAATGTGCACCGACTTAAAGCTGTTTTCAGGGTGATTAAGAATGTTGCAAAGCTCAATAGTATTGTTCAGGTCAGCTTTGTAAGCTGCTTGCCCTACTCTTTGAAACATGGGTAATTGCGAGAAGAGGTAATCAAGCGTTTGCTCGTAGGTCATTTACTTTAGTTTGAACACAAAAGTAATAGTCCCTTTTTGAATTTCTTGTTCGCTGGTATTAAATTTTGTGGTAAGAGCTGCTTGCTTGGCTTTTTCCCATAACACTTTGCTAGTGGTAGTAGTTCCTCTGGCGCCCGGTTTTGCTTCATACACATTACCGGCACTATTTACCAAAATATCTACTACAACTTTTCCTTCTTCTTGAGAATTATCGTTAATAGTTGGTTTTTTGGTCATAGACCTTCCTGAAAGGGAGAAGTCCACCCCATTTCCGCCACCGCCACCTGAATAATTGTTGCTGTTATTACTTCCGTCCGGGTTTCCCTGATTACCTGTTTTATCAGTTTTTCCATCACTAGAGCTGCTTTTATCCTTTCCTTTAAATGCATCTTTCATAGCATTGCTTAAATCATCATTGGGCTTAGGATCTTTTTTAGTGTCTGTTTTCTTGTCGGTTTTTGGCTTGTTGTCATTTTTCTTTTCAACAACAGGAGCTTCTTCTATATCTTGGGATACATCTGTTGAACTTTCACTTGTTTCGGGTGAGGAGCTTTGGCTGGCTTGTGTATTTTCATCCGTAATTTGATTATTGCTGCCTTCATCTACAAAACCTAAATTAACTTCTACTCCAATTTGTGGTGGTGGGTCCATGTATTTTAAGCTGGCTAAAAGCATAAATAATACAATGCCGATATGAAACAAAACAGTAGCTATAACAGCCGTTCTATTGTTCTTTTTTTCTTCTTGTTTCATAACCTTTTTATTTAGAATAACATCTTTGAGATGTTAAATGAATCAAATTCCATAAATATTATTCGGGCTCGGTAGCCAATGCGCACTTTATTCCGTTTTTCTGAGCTAGGTTCAGCACTTTTACCATTTCATCAACGGGTAAGCTTTTATCCATGTATAGCATTAACGATTTTTCACCTGTTTTATTAGTTTCTTCTAATATTTTTTGCTCCAGCATTTCAAAAGAAACCACATCTTTATTTACGTAATAGGTTAAATCATCACTAATGCTTACCGAAACAGCTTTGTTGGTTACTTTTTGTTGTGAACTTTTAGGTAGTAGGAGGTTTAATGCGTTTTGACTAACTAAAGTAGATAATATGATGAAGAATATTAATAATAGGAAAACCATGTCCGTCATACTAGACATGTTAAAATTTACATCTACTTTATTTCTGCTTCGTATTGCCATTATTTTACGGGTTCGTTAAGAATATCAAGGAATTCGGTTGTTTTAGCTTCCATTTGGTTCACTACTTTAGAAACTTTAGCTACTAACATATTGTAGCCTACATACGCCATAATACCTACTACAAGACCACCAACGGTAGTAACCATTGCCGTATAAATACCCTCAGAAAGCATTTGAACATCTACATTTCCTCCGGCAGTAGCTAATTTGTGTACGGCTAAAATCATTCCTATTACCGTACCCAGGAAACCAATCATTGGTGCTGCTCCTGCTATGGTTGCAAGTGTGGCTAAGTTTTTTTCTAACTTATTTAACTCTAATTTTCCTGTGTTTTCTACTGCTGCAGCAATGTCATTAAGTGGTTTGCCTATTCTGCTAACACCTTTTTCAATCATTCTGGCAACGGGTGTATCTACGCTTCTGCAAAGGTTTTTGGCAGAATCTATTTTTCCGTCATGGATGTAGTCTTTAATTTGATCCATGAAGTTGGGATTTTCTTTGGAGCTTTTTGAAATAGCTAACAGTCTTTCTACAAAGATATACACCGCAAAAATAGATAGTACGGCCAGTATAGCCATGATTACCATTCCGCCCATTCCTCCTGAAACAACCAGTTCCCATATCGATAGTTTTTGTTCAACCGGCTGTGGAATAGTTGGTAGGTTTTGAGTAGTATCTGTTAAGTTGATTTGAGTTAAAAAGTTCAGCATAAGTTTATTTCTATTTTAAGTAACGAAACTATTAAATTCAAATTGTGTTT
>CALALS010000312.1 GCA_937925525.1 uncultured Flavobacteriales bacterium
GTTGCCGTATATGCTGCTTTGGCGGCATTAGTTTTAAAGCTTTCTGTTTTTGCAATGGACGCCCAACATGGTGGTATGGAGCGTTATATCTTTATGATATACATGTTAATCATGTTAGTTGCGGTTTTCTTTGGAATACGTCAGTTTAAAATAAAATCAGAAGCGACTACTACTTACCAGCAAGACTTTAAAGCAGGATTAAGTGTAGCCACTTATTTTGCCATTATAGTAGGTGTGTTTACCTATTACTATTATTCAAGAATAGACCCTGATTTTTTTGAAATTAAATTTGCAGAGAACATTAAGCCCTTTGAAGAAGAGGTCATGCAAAAAGCGATTGCATACAAAGAAGCAATGACGAAAGATTTGCCCGCTCAAAAAATGCAGGAAATAGTGGCGGCAAAAGATGAGGCGATTAATCAATACAAAAAGTTTTATTCTGGTTTCCACATCTTTTTTAACCCAACACAACAGTTTACGCTTACCTTAATGTGGCTGATGTTTTTGGGATTAATTTATTCTGCCATGACGGCATTTTTTATCCGTAAGTTTCCGGGATATAAGAAATAAATTGTTTGAATTTTTCAAAGAAGATATCAGGCAGTTTGACGGCAATTGTATTTGTTGTAATATCTACCCTTTTATTAGTTTATCCTGAAATACAGATTAGCTCTATTGCTCATTCTGAATCAATATTAAATTTTGTTGAGAATTATATAGTTAATCAAGGTGTGGAAAATGAGTGTGAGAATGAATTATTTTGGGTTAAGTTTATTTATATATTCTTTTCACTGATTCTGTTTTTGATATACTTCATTATTCATTATAAAAAGAATTTAGACTATTCTTACTTAATAATTTTATTGATAATTCAGTTTTATATTCTTCAAACACCCTTTTTTATTTTTTATGTTGATAGATATTATAATTGTTTTGTAGATGGACAAACTGGTATGGCTATTTTTATTAGTTCTTTTACGGTCAGTTTATTTCTAATTCTACCTGGTATTATCCATGACTATATCTCTTATTACAAAAGAAAACAAAAGAGAGAAGCTGTATAGAAAATTATCTAATTACCCAATTAACCCATTAGCTAACTCACTAAGATTCATTCCACCAAAATTTCCTGAAGTCATTAACAAGAAAACTACTTTTTCGTCTTTTACTTGCGTTAAGTAATTCTTGAGTTCGTTAGTATGAGTCAATACGTTTAAATCTTCTCTGGTAAACGCATTTTTTACTTGTTCGTTAGTAATGGCTGCCAACTTTTTGTGTGCGATGGTTTGTGGGTTAAAGTAAACAATCGCCTCATCGGGCATATCCAGACAATGCGCATATTCTTCCAAAAACTGAGCGTTTAAACTGCTAAATGTGTGTAACTCAAAAACCACAATTATTTTATAACCTTCATACTGTTGCTTTACGGCTTGCGATGTGGCTTTTAACTTAGAAGGAGAATGAGCAAAATCTAAATACACAATTTTGTTGTCGGTTCTTGCCAGGAGTTCAAGGCGTTTGTTGGCGCCTTTAAAAGAAGCAATGGAAGAGTAAAAATCATCTTCAGGTATTCCTAACTCTTTGCAAATATTTTTGGCGGCTTCAATGTTTCTTAAATTATGTTCTCCAAAAACTTCCAACGCATATTTTTTTCCATTGTGAGTAATGGTAGTAATGCCATTTTCAATGTAAAAATCAGGCAAATTGTAAGGTATGGCGTTTTGCTGTTGCTTTGATTTTACCAGTTCATTCAAGGTAGCATCATTTTCTGAATAGAAGATTTTACCGCCATTATCAAAGTCAATGGTATCTATAAAAATGGAAAACTGCTCTACATAATTTTCAAAGGTGGGAAACACATTAATGTGGTCCCAGGCAATGCCGCTCAGTATGGCTAAATGCGGTTGGTAAAGATGAAACTTTGGTCGTCTGTCAATGGGAGAGGAGAGGTATTCATCACCTTCAATCACAATAATGGGCGCATCAGAAAGTTGAACCATAGTATCAAAGCCTTCCAGTTGAGCTCCCACCATATAATCAAACGCCATGTTTTGCTTTTGAAGCACATGTAAAATCATGGAAGTAATGGTAGTTTTTCCGTGACTACCGCCTACTACAATTCGTTTTTTGTCTTTCGATTGCTCATAAATATATTCCGGGTAAGAATAAATTTTAAGGCCTAATTCTTTTGCTTTGATGAGTTCGGGATTGTCAATTCTGGCGTGCATGCCCAGAATAATAGCATCTAGTTCATTACTTATTTTTTCAGGATGCCAGCCAATGGTATCTGGCAAAATGCCATGTTTTGCTAAACGGCTTTTAGACGGCTCTCTGATTTCATCATCCGAACCGCTTACTTCAAAGCCTTTTTTATGTAGTGCTATGGCTAAGTTGTGCATAGCACTTCCGCCAATGGCAATAAAATGAACCCTCATCTTTTTTTATTTAAAGCAAGTAAGCATTTATAAATGAAAACTAATACTAGCCTAAAAACAAATTGTTAAATAGAGGATGTTGAAATGGGGTTTGAATACTCTTTTCTGTTTCAAGCGTCTCGCTTGGAACAAAAGGTTATAAAAAATAATCTTTTTTTGTTTGTTTCTCACAAGCGGACGCTTGCGAGAGAAGGGGGCTTTTTATTCTTTTATTACAAAAATGTCAAAGCCGTAACCATGATGCAATAAAGGTTCTTGATAAACAGCTTTGTCAATGACTTTAAATTCAATGTCAGGCTTGTGTTCTTTTGATACAATAACTGGATCCCCTTCTTCTTCTGGTTTTTTATTTGGGTCGTCAGTAATCCAGCCCATTGAAATCTCGTGTCCTGTTTCTAAATGAGTAAGAACAAGCGTCATAGATTCTGATTTATAAGTCCTGATAGAACTGATATAAAGTCCGGCAGTGTTGCCAGAGTGATATGGACTGTTATTGAATGCGTAGTATGATGTGTCTTGGATTACCGAAATAGGATATTTCTTATTTGACAAAGTCACGTAGTCCTTATTTTGTATAGTGTCATAAGCAACCGAAAGTAGGTCGCATTTCTTTTGGTAGTCGCAAAATGAGATGTAGTCAGGTGTAAATAAGTCAATGGATGGATACTGTTTTAATGCTGATTCATACCCAGTTTGAAAAGCAGAAAGAAGGGTGTCCGAATAGTCTTTTCCAATTGCATATACAGTGTCAAGGGGTGTCGATTTTAGCATTTTTTGGTTTTTATCATATGTGGATATGTGTGTGTAAAGTATCCACATTTCACTCCATTGGTCAGGATCTGTGAGGTTTAGTCCAAGCCACCGATTTCCTTCAATTTGGGATGTTCGTCTAATTTGTACGTCTACCGTAATTATCTTGTCTTGGTAAACCCCAATTGGAAAGATTTTAAATTGATAAGTATTTAAGCAAGCGTATGTACTTATCCAACTACTTATTAAGGTCAATATAATGATTACGGCCTTTGTCATTGTCTTTTTTGCATGTGCCCCAAAAAAAAGCTAAAAGCTGTTTTAATTACTTTTAGCAATAGTTACCGAAGTTAACTGGTTTTTAGCAAATACTAAAACTTTAAAGCTGTAAATTTTTAACTTTGAGCTAATAATCAGTAACGAACAACTATGAATTTACACGTAATCAATACCGGTTTTTTTAAGTTAGACGGAGGGGCAATGTTTGGGGTAGTACCTAAAACACTTTGGAGCAGAACCAATCCTGCCGATGAAAACAATATGTGTACCTGGGCCATGCGTTGTCTGTTAATTGAAGACGGTAATCGATTAATTTTAATTGATAACGGAATAGGAGACAAGCAATCGGAAAAGTTTTTTAGCCACTATTATTTGCACGGAGATGTTTCGTTAAAAAAATCATTGAATGCAAAGGGCTTTTCGGAAGATGATATTACGGATGTGTTTTTAACGCACTTGCACTTTGACCACTGTGGTGGCGGAATTAAATGGAACAATGACAAAACAAAGTTTGAACCTGTTTTTAAAAACGCTACTTACTGGAGCAATAGCGACCACTGGAAATGGGCAACCGAACCCAACGCCAGAGAAAAAGCTTCTTTCTTAAAAGAAAACATTTTACCGATGCATGAACTGGGTCAGTTAAAGTTTGTGGATAAAGAAAAATTTGATGCATTTGATTTGTTGTATGTCAACGGCCATACCGATGCTATGATGATTCCGCACATTCAATACAAAGGAAAAACACTTGTTTTTATGGCGGATTTATTGCCTTCTGTGGGGCATATTCCTTTGCCTTACGTAATGGGTTACGACACCCGCCCACTTTTAACCTTAGACGAAAAAGGAAAGTTTTTAAACGAAGCAGCCGATAAAGAATACATTTTATTCTTTGAGCATGATTCGGTAAATGAATGTTGTACTGTTGAACACACCGAAAAAGGCGTAAGATTTAAAGAGGCGTTTCCTTTTAGCGAAGTTTAATAAAGAAAGCGGTTTCTCCCGTAACTGTACCTCTTGTTAATACAGAATTATTTGAGTACAGACCATATCCGACCATCAGCTGAAATGACAGGTCGGGAAAAATTTTAATATCTACACCACCGCCTAAACCTACATTAAAATACTCTTCTTTAATATTGTAATTGGCTATTGGCGGGCAAATATAATTCCCATAATTATCATAATAACATGGAGATGGGTAAGAGTCAAATCGATCTTCGGTACTTAAATAATGGGCAGCCAAATAGGAAATAAGATCTACTTTAGAACTTAGTTCTTTCAACACATATTTATTATTAATACCTATTGAATAAAACTCTCTGTTTTGACTAAAAACCGGAATTCCCGTAATTTGCAACTTATACCTTTTTATGCCCATTTCATAACTAAAACCAACACCTGTGGTTGCTCCGGCAGCCATCCCAACAGCGTGAGTGAACTTACGTTCTTTTTGATTTTCTTCAGTTTGCGCATTCACAAACAAACAAGTTCCTGACAATAAAAATGCAAAAAGTAAATGCTTCATTTTTTTAATTTTTGAGTATAACTATAATTTATTCAAATTATTGTGTGTTTAATTTTTGGCATAATATTTATTGTTGTTAATTTGAACTTTAAAATCAAATCAATATGAAAAACATACTTACTCTTTTTGTTATGGCCTTTGTTTCTTCAATGGCTTTAACGGCACAAAATTCAAACTTAATTTTCTTTAATCAGGATGGTGATAGATTTCAGGTAGTGTTAAACGGTATTCTTCAAAATGCCGATTATCAAACTAATGTTAGAATACCTGATGTTCCTATGGGAAACTATAAAGCAAAAGTGATTTTTGAAAACCAAAAATTGCCGGAGCTGGATAAAACCATTTACCTGGCTCCTGAAAACGGACCTCAAGAAATTTCTTTTAATATCAAGAAAAACAAAAAAGAAGAATACGTGATGAGAGTATTAAGTATGACTCCTATTGCACAGGCACCACCTGCACCGCCTACTCAAACAGTTGTTCAATATACCACCGTTCCGGCACAGCCAACTCAAGTAGTGGTTACTGAAACAACAACTACAGTAACAGAAACTTCAACGGGTACTTCAGATAATGTAAATGTAGGGATGAATATGAATGGAGTGGGAATGAATGTAAATGTGAATGTAAATGATAATATAGGTGGTGTAAATTCTACCACTACTACCACATCTACTACAGTGGTTAGTTCTTCTAGTTCAACCACCACTTCTACAGGTGTTTCTACTACAGAACCAAGCCTTGAAATAGTTTCAGACCCTGTGTATGTTAATGAACCAACTCACTACAATATGCCGGGATATAGCGGCCCAATCGGTTGTCCTTGGCCAATGAGCGAAACAGATTATCAGTCTGCTTTAAATTCTATTAATGCCAAATCATTTGAGGATAGCAAGCTTACTGTTGCAAAACAAATCACCAACTCTAATTGCTTAACTTCTGCTCAGGTAAAAGGCATTATGCAAACTTTTGATTTTGAAGATTCAAGATTAGAGTATGCTAAATATGCTTACGGCAGAACTTATGATATTGGCAATTACTACAAGGTAAATGATGCTTTTGATTTTGAAACTTCTATTGAAGAATTAAACAATCATATAAGCAGATAAAACAAAGCTAAAAACGTATTTTAAGCCGAAGGATTCCTTCGGCTTTTTTGTTTATTGAAAACCTTATCTTAGCAGCTTAAT
>CALALS010000313.1 GCA_937925525.1 uncultured Flavobacteriales bacterium
CATTAGGGTCTTGACCGTTGTGCATTTTTGCTAATCCGGCAGAATCTTGAATATGATAAACGCCTGGTAATATACCTCCTGTAGTATAATTTTGAATATAGTTATTTGAAGTATCGATAAATACAGCGTTGATATAATCGTCTCCACTTCCCCCATTACCTGACGATATTTCTAAAGTATCATTGGCAGGTGATATTAAATAGATATTTAAATCACTTACCCATGTGTGAATAATAGAGTCTATGGTAAGAGATTTTATTGCAAAACACCCATCAAGTGAAGTTGGTAATCCGCAAAAAGCAATACTTGATTTTGCGCCAATTGGGCTATCATCAGGAATAGCAACAGCACCTGAGCTTGATCTAACTAAACCACCGGCAGCAAAATGTTCAGCAGTATAATTTAATAAAGTATCATTATTTTTAACTGAGTCAGCAGCTAAGAAAGTTGTAGCGTCTAAAGTGTATACTCCCGGAGTTGAAAGATTGGTAGTAGTTGTAAAGTTATAAGTAATGGTGTCTCCAGGCAGTATTTGAATAGTAGATGTTTCCGAAACATAAGTTCCTCCATTAACTCTATATTTTACATCATAAGTTTTAGCGGTATCAGAGCCAAAATTGGCTACCTCAACCGATACAGTTTCATTAGCAGTTAATCCACAACCATTTTTTGGTGAATTAAATGCGACAACGCCTATATCAAATGGAGATGGTTTGAAAACTCTAATATCATCTAACCCTATTGAATATCCCCAGTCAATAAAACCTGTAAATTTAATTCTGGTAGTTGCCGTTAAAGTAGTAAAGGAACTTAAGTTATAGCTTCTTTTAGTCCAAGCATCGGCTTTTGTGAAAATGCTGTCTATTAAAGTCCATGTGGTTCCTCCGTTATTAGAAATATGAATAGTAGTAGTATTTTGATCTCCAAACCACTCACCTTGAATATGCCAAAAGTCTAAAATATAATTTCCGCTGACCAGATTAATATTTGGAGAAATTAATTCGGTTCTGTCACCCGTTCTTGAGTTTACAAAAAAGTTTGCTCCGGTTGTACCATTAAAATAGGTGTTGGCTCCATTCCCCATATTACCGGCACCACCATTGGCAGTCCAGTTTAAGGTTCCTGCAACATAATTTTGGGTAAATTGTCCGGGAAAGGTTCCTTCGAAATTCTCAAAGAATGCAACTTGTGAGAATGAAAAATTGTAAAATACAATACAAAATAATGCTAGTAGTAGTTTTTTCATAATAAAAATTTTTACAAAACTACTTCTTTTATTTTGATTTCTAAAATGCTTGTATGATATCTTTTTGAATATCCTTGATATTTTCTAAACCTACAGAAATTCTAACTAAACCGGGAGTTATGCCTACCGCAAGTCTTTCTTCTTCAGATAGTTTTGCGTGCGTAGTAGATGCCGGATGAGTAACTATGGTTCTTGTATCGCCAAGGTTTGCGGTTAAAGAACAAAGCTTTAATTTATTCAAAAAGTTTTTTCCGGCTTCTATACCTCCTTTTAATTCTATCGCAACCAATCCACCGCCTGTTTTCATTTGTTGTTTAGCAACTTTGTAAGCAGGGTGAGTTTCTAAAAATGGGTATTTAACCGATTCAATTTTTTCATGATTAGCTAAAATTTTAGCTAACTCCAGTGCATTTTCAGAATGTTTATCCATTCTCAAGGCAAGAGTTTCTAAACTTTTTGAAATAATCCAAGCGTTAAAAGGTGAAAGAGCCGGGCCTGTATGTCTTGCAAAGCCTTTGATTTCAGTTATCAACTCTTTTTTTCCGCAAATAATACCTCCAAGAACTCTTCCTTGGCCATCTAAATATTTTGTAGCAGAATGAATAACTAAATCAGCGCCAAAATTAACTGGTTGCTGAATATATGGAGTCGCAAAACAATTATCTACAATTAAAATGAGATTATGTTTTTTAGCAATTTCTCCGGCTTTTTTTAAATCAATAATATCTAGCCCTGGATTGGTAGGAGTTTCTATATATAAAATTTTTGTATTGGATTGAATAGAATTTTCCCATTCTTCAATTTTATCAGCATCAACATAGGTGTGTGAGATGTTCCACTTTGGAAATATTTTTGTAAAAAGCTGGTGCGTAGAACCAAAGATTGAACGGCACGACAATACATGTTCTCCGGAATTTAATAATGCTCCAAAAGAAGTAAACACAGCTGCCATACCGGTAGCAGTTGCCCATCCTGCTTCAGCATTTTCAAGTAAGCAAATTTTTTCAATTAATTCAGTGGTATTCGGGTTTGAAAACCTGCTGTATATGTTTCCTTCAATTTCATCGGCAAACATAGCACGCATTTCTTCAGCATCATCAAACACAAAACTTGATGTTAAGTGAAGAGGAGTTGAATGCTCATTAAATTGGCTTCTCTCTAGTTGATTTCTAATTGCTATAGTTTCAAATTCCATTATGAATTAAGTTTATATGAGTATTCTATCGTTGCACTTTTTTCTAAAATTCTTGTAATAGAGCAGTACTTTTCCATGCTTAAATCGATAGCTCTTTTTAGTTTAGCTTCATCTACTTCTCCTTTTGCCTCAAATACAACATTAATAGTTTCGAAAATTGCAGGCTGTTCGTTTTTGCGAGTAGCTTCAATTTTTATGGAAAAATCGGTCAATTCAATTTTTTGTTTTTTGAGAATATGAAGCACATCTATTCCGCTGCATCCACCTAAACCTGCCAGTAATAACTCCATAGGTCTAAAGCCATTATCGTTCCCTCCAATAGTCGGACTAGCATCAATGTTTATGGTTTTGTTGTTTTCATTTTTAGCTTCAAAATGAAAAGCATTATTTAATCTTTGTAATTCAACTTTCATAATTTCTTTAATGAGGAATTTTTTCTTTTACTATTCCGTAAAATAAAGTGCCAAATATAGCACTTAGCAAAACTACAAGAATGATTGAATTTCCATTACCTATTAGAGCGTATAATGGTCCCGGACATGCGCCAACTATTGCCCAGCCCAGCCCGAATAATATGCCTCCAAACAAGTTACTTTTCCATTTTAATGGTTTGGGTTTGAAGATTATTTTCTCACCTTGAAGAGTTTTTATGTCAAACTTTTTTAAGAGTTGGATAGAAATAAATCCTACAAAAATGGCACTCCCAATTATTCCATACATGTGAAAAGATTGAAAGCGAAACATCTCTTGAATTCTAAACCAGGAAACTACCTCTGACTTTATGAGAATAATTCCAAATAGAATACCTAAAATAAGATAGCTAATATTGACAAATGTATTTGATTTTTTCATGGGTTTAAAGACTAATTAAGTAAGCCATAAATAAATGTGTTGAAATTAAACCGCCAATGAAAAACCCAATGGTGGCGATTAACGATGCAGGATTTAATAATGATAATCCCATAATTGAGTGGCCAGATGTGCAACCATTGGCATACCTGGTTCCAAACCCAATTAAAAAGCCTCCGGATATGAAAAATAATAACCCTTTAATTGAAAATAAATTACCCCAGTTGAATATTTCTTTAGGAAGTAAGCCTTCCAAATTAGTAATTCCTAACTCTTTAAGTTTTGCAACTGTAATAGAAGAAAGGTTAATATTGAATTCTTCAGGCTGGATAAAAGTTGTTAAATAACCTCCAATAAAAATTCCTCCTACAAAAAAGAAGCTCCATATTTCTTCTTTCCAATTATAGGAAAAGTAGCTTTTTTTAATGGGAATACATGCGCTGCAAAAATGCCTTAAAGTAGAAGATATGCCAAACGATTTGTTTCCAATGATTAGAAATAAAGGAACAAAAAGCCCAATTAGCGGCCCGGCAATATACCATGGTAACGGTTGTTTTAGGTATGTAATAATTTCTTCCATTTATGCGGTAACAAGTTTCTGTTGTTTTTCAAATTGAAAGTTTTGTTTGATGTTGCTTTTTCCAATAAGTACAAGAGATAAATTTAGTTTTTGAAGTATGTTTTTTACCTTAATCAAATCACTAATTTTAATACTTGCAACGGCAAATTTTAAATTGGAATTTTCCACTTTCACAACATTGTTTAGAGGAATGTCGTCAAGCTCAAAATCTAGCGTATATCTTACAAAAACATCAATCTCTTTTTCTGTGTTATACTTAGGTTTTTGTGCAGACTTTAGCTTGGAATAATTGTATTTGAATCCATTTTTTACGGCCAAAACATCTGCTAGAACAGCTGCTCCGGTAGGTTCGCTTCCTGCACCTTTGCCAACTAGAAATTGTTCTCCTGAAAATTCCGGTCTAATTATTATTCCGTTAAATTCATTTTCTACCGTAAATAAATTTTCACTTGAGTTAACAAATTGTGGTGCTACTGTTAAAGTGATTTCACCATCAACATTTTCAGCTTTTGCAATTAGCTTAATTTTTAAATTATTGCTTTTCGCAAACTCAACATCTTTACTGGAAATGTTTTCAATACCATACACAAAAACATTTTCAGGTTTTACAATTACGCCAAATGCATGAGCAGTTAAAATGACTAATTTATTTAATGCATCAAAACCACCAACATCTAGCGTAGGGTCAGCTTCAGCAAATCCATTTTCTTGAGCTTGTTTTAACGCTTCATCATAGCTTATTCCTTCTTCAAAAATTTTACTAAGAATGTAGTTGGATGAACCATTTAAAATTCCTTCTAAACTATAAATTTCTTCGTTGGCAAAATACTGTTCTAATAATCTGATAATAGGAATTGAAGCAGCTGTGGAAGCTTCGTATAAAAAGCTTGATTGCTTTTGCAGAGAAACCAACTCTTCAAAATTTTCTGCGATAAGTTTCTTATTGGCAGAAACAACATGTTTTCCTTTTTTAAGTGCTTCAAATACAATTTCTTTAGCGTCTAAGGCATTGTTAATTGCTTCAACCACTATAGCTGTTGATTCATCATTTAGCACATCATTTTTTTCAGTAGAAATTAAGTCGGTTGCTCCATTTCTGTCTTTGTTGTTGTGCTTTACAACAATTTTTTGGACGTCTATTTTTGCTTTTAAGGCTTGCTGGTAAAACCCTTTACCTACTACTCCAAAGCCGAATTGTGATATGTTATATTGCGTATTCATAGTTGTTTTGTTTTTTAGTGTTGTGTTTAAAAAATGTATTAATTGCGGTTGATATTTTTTTTGTTTCAATTAAAAAGCCGTCATGCCCGTATAAAGAATCAAGCTTGAATAGTGAAGAGTTAGGAATATGTTTTGCTAATATCTCCTGTTCTTGTGGAGGGAAAAGAACATCAGATAAAATAGAAATGACTAAGGTTTTTGCTTTTATCTTGCTTAGTGCATTTTTTATTCCTCCTCTGTTCCTTCCAATATTATGAGAATCCATGGCCTTACTTAAATACCAGTAAGAGTAGGCGTTAAATCTATTTACTAATTTTTCTCCTTGATAATTTTGATAAGATGAAGACTTGAAAAATTTTAGTTCGTCCTCATCATCTTCTTGCGTTGCTTGATATGTATTGTAGTTTCTGTAGCTAAGCAATGCAATTGCCCTAGCGGCTTTAAGTCCTTTTTTACCCGATTCATTACTGTTAGAATAAAAAGTTCTGTCAGCCTGAATAGCCAATCTTTGCGATTCATTAAAGGCAATTCCCCAAGGAGAATGTTTTGCATTGGTTGCAAGCAATATCAAGTTTTCAAATAAATCTGGTTGCTGGTAAGCCCACTCTAAAGCCTGTTGCCCACCCATTGAACCTCCAATAAGTGTTTGAATTTTTTTGATACCCAAATGTTTTCTAAGTAACTCAAGTGTTGAAACAATATCTCTTATCGTAAATTCAGGAAAGTAATGATAGTATGGGTTTCCCGTAAGTGAATTAAGACTTAACGGTGAAGTAGAACCATAATGAGAACCTAAAATATTCGCACAAACTATAAAGTGTTTTTCAGGGTTGAATAAGTTATTTTCTCCTACTAGTCCTTTCCACCACTCGGTAGGATTAGAATTTGCAGTAAGAGCATGCGTAACCCAAATTACATTATCAAAGTTTTTATTTGGTTTACCAAAAGTGTGGTAGGCAATAGTTACTTCCGGTAATTTTTTACCTGACTCTAGCGTAATTGGAATTTGATGTTTAAAATAATTTGTTTTCATGTATGATAATTGATGTTTAAAATTGAGAATAAACGCCTCTTTTTGAGAGTGCTCAAATACTAAGTAGGCGTAATGTTTTTTGATTACTACCTACAACAACACCAACACATACAATGTGTGTGGGATGAAATAAAAGAAGTTGTAGAAATACCGATTTGGTAAGATAGTTCCTGCTCGGCTTGTTTTGTGTTTTCTTTGCGTTTTGTTGTTTTCATTTTTTTTAACTGTTTATAATTCTCCAACAGTGGAGCAGGTTTTGGCACCGGTTTTCCAATTCGCCAAAGACGAACTTAAAGTTGGTTGCCAGAGGTTCAACGAGCCTGTTCTCTCACCTCTTCTGTATAAACAATTACACGCAAATAAAATTTGGAGTAATTGAATTTCGATGACAAAAGTAGACGATAAATTTATATTTCCAAAAAATAACGAATAAAATTTTGAGGAGGCTTGTTTTCAACTAAAGCATGAAAATAATTTCAACAAAGAAACCTAGCGCCAATCCGGCAGCAATTTGTAAGCCACCGTGAGCGTTTAAGTAAAGCCTTGCACTGGAAATCAAACCTGCGGCTAAAATGGCTGCAGAAATAAAAATAAGCATGTCTGCATGTAGTTTTATGTGAAGTGCAATTAAACATCCAATTAGTCCTCCGATACCTACTGCGTGTGCACTTATTTTCCAAAAAAAGTTGATTAAAAAGGAGAGAATAATTGCAATTAAAACTCCTTGAATAAATAAAAACATAACATGTGGAATACCTTTTTTACCTAAAGAGAAAAGAAAAACACTTGTCATTACTATGCTTAAAACATAGGGGATGATTCTTTCTTTTCTGAGGGGAAGTGAAAGCGAAGAAACAATTTTTCTTTTCCATAAAAAGAGGGTAACAAAAACAGGTGTTACAAAGCTGTAAAAGAATACATATAAAACTAAGTACAGTTTGAAATCAAAGCTTAATGAGTAATTTACAAATGATGGGGAATTGAAAATAATGAGCAAGCCGTAGGTGGGCATTAAAAGCGGATGAAAAATAATAGAAGTAATTTTTGCAAGCGCCCGCATTAAATTTCTTTTCTTAATCGTGCAACAGGAATATCAAGTTGTTCTCTGTATTTTGCAACAGTTCTTCTGGCAATGTTATATCCTTTTTCTTTCAAAAGGTTCATTAGCTTTTCATCAGTTAATGGTTTCTTTT
>CALALS010000314.1 GCA_937925525.1 uncultured Flavobacteriales bacterium
GTATTTTTATTCAACAAGGATTTAAAATTAGCCTACAAAGGTGCTATTGACGATAATGTAAATAAGGAAAAAGACGTAAAGAATAAGTATCTAATGGATGCCATGTACAAAATGGCAGAAGGCAAACCCATTGTTCCGACCGAAACCGATGCCCTTGGGTGTAGTATTAAAAGAGTGAAAGCGTCTGAATAAAAATTGAAAAACTAATTGTAAAGGCTGTCTCTCAAGACGGCCTTTTTTATTTTCTTTGTACAAAATCAATTACTATGAATGTTTTGGTGTTAGGCTCCGGTGGTAGAGAACATGCTTTTGCATGGAAAATAGCGCAAAGTAAAAAACTGTCAAACCTTTATATTGCTCCGGGAAATGCAGGTACTTCTGCTTGTGGAGAAAACATAAATGTGAGTGTTACTGACTTTGATGGAATAAAAAAAATAGTGCTAGAAAAAGATATTGATTTAGTAGTAGTAGGACCTGAAGACCCATTAGTAAAAGGTATTGTCGCATATTTTAAAAATGATGCATTGCTAAAAGATGTTGCTATTATTGGTCCGTCACAAGAAGGTGCGATGTTAGAGGGCAGTAAAGATGTTGCTAAAGCATTTATGCAAAAACATAATATTCCTACGGCCCGTTACCAAACGTTTAATTCTTCTACTTTAAATGAAGCCAAAGCTTTTTTAAAGGAACTACAACCGCCTTATGTTTTAAAGGCGGATGGGTTAGCAGCCGGAAAAGGTGTTTTAATTTTAGACACTATTGGGGAAGCTGAAAAAGAATTAGACGAAATGTTGCTCAATGCTAAGTTTGGAGAAGCTAGTGCTAAGGTGGTTATTGAAGAGTTTTTAGACGGAATGGAACTTTCCATTTTTGTTTTAACAGACGGTAAAAACTATAAAGTTTTACCTGCGGCAAAAGATTATAAACGAATTGGTGAAGGCGATACAGGTTTAAATACAGGCGGAATGGGGGCAATTTCTCCTGTGCCCTTTGCTGATGAGAGTTTCTTACAAAAAGTAGAAGAAAGAATTATTAAACCCACCGTTCAAGGTTTTGAAAAGGATAATATTGATTACAAAGGCTTTGTGTTTATTGGTTTAATGAATGT
>CALALS010000315.1 GCA_937925525.1 uncultured Flavobacteriales bacterium
TTCCGGGAGATAAAATCATAATGAAATCTCCTTTGTCATTCGACTGATAACTGCCGACTTCTTCTTGTGTGTTTAAATCTATGACAGAAATAAATCCTATTCCTGCGCTAGCGCCACTTGTGTTTTTTAAACTAGATTTTACAACTGCTTTTCTGGTGTCTTTTTCTACATATTTTACTCTGTAAATATCTTGATATCCATAAGAATCTTCTCTCCAGCGAGCAACGTAAGCATAATCTTCATTTGCGGTAAAACTAATGCTCATGTTGTCACCGGTTGTATTTAGTGGATATCCTAAGTTTTCTGCTTGGCTCCATTCATTGTATTCAGGGTTCCATGTTGACTTAAATAAATCGTAGCCTCCAATACTATTGTGTCCTTGTGATGAAAAATAAAGTGTTTGTCCATCAACAGAAAGGACAGGAAAGTCTTCTTCATATTCGGTGTTGATGGTTTCCGGTAATTTTTGCGATAAACCCCATTTTCCATTAGGCAACTTTCTTGTCATGTAAATGTCTTTACTTCCTTTTTTATCTTTTCGGGCAAAGAAAAGTGTGTTTCCATCAGGAGATAGGGTAGCGGAACTTTCAAAGTCTTTTGAGTTTACACTTTCTTCAAACTTAATTCGTTTATAAAACTTTCCTTTTTTCCAGTCACAGTAGTAGATATCACCGTACTCCGAAATATGGTCGATATAAACGAACATTTGTTGTCCGTCTGAAGTTAACCCTACGCATTGTTCATCTAAAGTAGTGTTTACCATACTTCCTGCATTTTCAGGCACGCCAAATTGACCTGATTGAACGGATGAAATCCAAATGTCTGATGAGTAATATCCGTCAAATTCTATAGCACTCCCTTTATTTTCTTTTCTTCTGGAGGTAAATACAATCATTGATTCGGCTGAATCTATAAAAGGGTTGTACTCCGGATAGTTTGTATTGATTATAGGGCCAAGGTTTTCAAACTCAACTTCAATTGGATTCTTAATAAGTTCTTTCGCATTATTTACCCATGAGATGGATAGGTTGATTTCATCGTCATAATTTCGTTTAGAGATAGATTTATATTTATTAAACTCTTCTTCTGCTTTGTCTAACTTTAATGCATGATGGTAAGCTCTTCCTAACCAATAGTGAGCGTCAGAATTGTCGGGCTCAAGGTCAACGGCTTTTTCTAAATAAGGGATAGCTTTTTTTCTATCCATTTCTATATGCATAATGCTATAACCCGCTCTGTATTGAAATAGGAAAACATCAGGCTGAGTTTTAACTAACTTTGAGTATAAATCTAAGGCAAAAGGGTAGTTGGTGTTTTTAAAATGTTCATCAGCATCTGCAGGATCTTGAGCAGAAATAACCTGAACAAAAAGTGTTGTGAAAAATAATAAAATGGTATGTTTAAAAAATCTCATGAATTACCTATCGCCAAAAATTATACCATTTGCGAATATAACTTAATTTTTTTGTGCTAAAAACTTATCGCATACTTTTATTTATAATGCGAATTTCAACCCTTCTATTTTTACTTCTTCCTTGCGGATTATCTTCTCCTGATGGTAGTGTATTAGGCGCAATTGGTTGTGCTGCTCCATCCCATTTCGTTATAATTCTTTGAGAAACGATTCCGTTTTTAACTAAGTATTTCTGAGCCGAAATGGCTCTGCTTTTTGATAGTTTATTATTATAAGGCTCGTCACCCAATGCATCAGCATGACCTATTACTTCAATTTTTAAATCGGGATATTTTTTAAGGTAGTTAATTACTAAATCAAGCTCACTTTTAGCTGAATCAGTTAAAAAGCTTTTATCAAAGTGAAAGTATATATTATCAATATTCGGATAGTCTTTTGATACATTATTGTCAGCTATTGTCAATGTGTCAATTTCTACGATATGTTTGTGTGTTAAAATTCCTTCATTGTCAATTTCATTATAAATAAATGAGATTTTTTGTTGATCTTCTTTTGAAATATTAGGGATGATTATACTTGAATCTATTTCATTTTGTTGGGGTGATTTAATAAGTGAATGAACCGTTGCAATTTCTTGATACAACTTTCCTGTAGCTGAGTAGATTGGTTTTAATGTTATAAGTTGAAAAACTTCTTGTTGTTTTACGTCTTTTGGTATGGTAAATTCAAGAACGTGATTTTGATAACCTTCTGCGTCTATTTCTATGGAATATTTTTGGTCGGTTTTAATTTCTTTGACATGATATCTGCCGTTTGACGGTGAAGCAACTAATGTTTGGGATTGGTTGTTGCTTGATAACTTTAACGAAGTTCCAACAGGTTTTCCAGATTCGCTATCATAAACTAATCCCTTTAAAGCTAGTAGTTTTGTTTCATCAGATTCTCCAAATTGGTAGATGTCCATATCTCCAATACTTTTTACCCTATTTGAAGCTAAAAAACCGTTTTTTTCATCTTTTGTGGTAATAAAGAAAATATCGTCTGCAGCTGAGTTTATGGGTAGTCCAAGGTTTAAGGGCTCAGAGAATGAGTAGTTTTCTCTAATTTCGGCTTTAAATACATCGTAGTTTCCAATTGATTGATGGCCCTTTGATGAGAAATAGAGTGTTTTTCCATCATTTGAAACAAATGGAGCATCTTCATCTTCAGAAGAGTTTATTTTTTCTCCCAGATTTCTGGGTTCGCTCCCTTCTCCTTCACTTATTTTTTTACTGTAATAGATATCCTTTCCACCGTATCCATCTTTTTTGTCACTACTAAAATAGATGGTATTGCCATCGGGAGAAATGGCAACACTTGGAACATGAGTTTTCTTTTGGTTAATTTGTATAGGTAACTTAACGGGAGTTGTCCATTTATCATTTTCAAATTTAGATTCCCACATTTGGGCATCTTTGTATAAATACAATTTGTTTCCGTCATTAGAATACATTACGGCAGCATCATGAAATTTTGTATTGATAGATTCATAGATATATTTTTCAATATTTTCCTTGTCAACCAAAGTCCAGGTTTCATTTTGATTTGTGGCTACGTAAATGTCTTCATAATATTTAGAGTCATAAGAAATTCTTCCGCCCGTGCTTCCTTTTCTACGTGATGTAAACAACAAAACCTCTCTACTTGGGTTTTTTACCGGAGCGTATTCTGCGTATACAGTATTTATGGATGTTATATTTTTAACTTCTATAGTGCTATTTTCTTTTTGCTGAATCGCATAATTGTTGTTTTCAATTATGCGGGCTATCTCATTTTTTAACTTATTACCTCCAGGGGTGGAAGCTAAGTAGTTTTCAAACGTTTTTAGAGAAAGCGTACTTTCATTAAACTGATGATTGTAGTGGTAGAGTTTTCCTAAATAGTAAAATGTTTCCGGAATGGTATCTTTTTTAAACTTGGTAAGTGATTTTTCAAAAAACGCTATGCCTTCTTCTCTGTTTTTTTGTGAGAAATAGTAAGCTAAACCTGTTTCAAAATAATAGATAGCTTTATCTGAATTTAGTTCGATTAGCTTCTTGTAATTTTCTTTAGATTTATCGTACTGCTCGGCAATTAACTGCTTTTTTGCTTTGCGATAAATTTTCTTTTCGCTTTGGGCTTGTATGTTTGTATTACAAGTTAAAAATAACAGCAAAAGGATAGCCATCAAGCTATCCTTTTGTAAAAGAGGTAATTTTTTTAACGCTATTTTGCCCAAATTTTAACGTATTGGAATTTTTCGTAAAGAAGTCTGTTTTCTTTAAAGTCATTGTTATAATCAGGACCTTGAACCAAACTATTTAAATTCCCAACTTTTATTTGTTGTTCTGTTAAGCCTTTATCCTTTAGAGCTTTTACAAAAATGTCTTTAGCATCGTTAGCTCTTTTAATAGCTAAATCTTTATTGTTGGCATAGGTTCTTGTAGGAACTTTAGAAGCACTTGATTCAATAGTAATGGTTATTTTTCCTTTTGCTTTTACAATTGCTTCGCAGTCTGATAAGAATTTCTTGAATGACTCTTCAGAAGCTCTAATTCCTTTAGCATTGTACTCATAGAATTTTTCGTAATAAGCCTGACTAACATCAACATTTGTGTTATTATTATTCGTGTTATTGTTGGTGTTATTATTATTAGTATTGTTGTTGTTCGTGTTGTTATTATTATTTGTATTGTTGTTATTATTGTTATTTGCAGTTTGATTATCATTAACAACAATGGTTACTTTAGCATTTGAGCATTTTGAGGGTTCGTAAATATCACATATTTCATAAACGAACTCATCTTTTCCTACAAAGTCATTTTTAGGAGTGTAGCTGAAATCACCGTCTTTACCCATAGTAACACTTCCGTTTGCCGGTTTCATTACTAGTTTTGTGTTGACGCTCATTGCATCTCCATCAGGATCTTTGTCATTTTTAGCAACATTTCCTCCAACCGGAGTGTTTTTCATAGTATTAAACTGGTCGGTATTTGCTATAGGTGGATTATTAGGTTCTCCTTTTGGTCTGGTTCCAAAAATGATTGGTTTTAAATTAATTCCTCTATCAATTTCTTGGTAACCTGAACCTTCTGGAACATAAATGTCTTCTTCATAACTGAACGGGTCAGACTCATACAAGAAGTGATAGTCACTGCCCGGAGGAATAATTATAGAAAATCTTCCATCTTTCTTCCTTGGCTTGTATATACCTACAGTTTCACCGGTATTGTTATCTGTTACAACTATTCTAGCGTTTTCAGGTAATTCGTCATATCCAACTACCTCTATTCTTCCAACTAATAATGTTAAATCTTTTTCTTTTTGGCCTGAAAGGTCTAGCATGTAGATATCTTTTTCTCCAAAGCCATCTTCTCTAAATGCCGTGTAATAAGCTCTTTGTCCATCAGGAGTAGTAATGAAAAACACATCATCATCAGTAGTGTTTATCGGATATCCTAAGTTTACGGGTGCGCCCCAGGTTTTTAAATTATCATCCCATTCCGTATAAAAGATATCAAAACCACCTATACTGTTAGGTCCATTGGAACTAAAGTACATGGTTTTACCATCAGGGTGCATGAAAATTCCATCTTCATCAAACTTGGTATTAATTGCATCTCCCATATTTTGAGCTAATGCCCATTGACCATTAGGTAGTTTTTTACAGAAATAAATATCCATACCACCTTTTCCACCTTTTCGGTCACTAGTAAAGTAAATAGTATTTCCATCTAAGGAAATATCAACGTGTGTTTCGTAGGAAGTTTCATTAATATTAGAACCAAGTTTTACGGGTGTGGACCAAATATCACCGTCTAATGTACTCATGTAAAGATTTCCATCACCATTGTCATCTTTGTAAATAAATAAAGTTTGGCCGTCTTTAGATAAATTAATAGTTGCTTCGTGACCGGATGTATTAAGGTTTGGAACCAATTCCGGTTCTCCCCATTGGTTGTTATCTTCTTTATAGGCAACATAAATATCTTCAAAAAAGCCTCCGTCACCATCATCTTTTGTGTAAAGATTAGAGCTGTCTTTTCTTAATCTTCTGGAGGTGAAGAATAAAAGCCGTTCATCTACTGAAATAACCGGAGAATAATCAGGATATTCTGTATTAATTTTACTTCCCAGATTAGTGGCGGTAATTTTAACCGGATTTTTAATTGCTTCTTTAGCGTTGTTACATTGAATTAATCTCATTTGAGCTTCGTCATGTAAATAGTGCTTATCTGTAATAGCTTCTAAAAACTTATTATATTCTGCAATTGCTTCATCAATATTGTTGGTAAGGTGATAAGCCCACCCTAAATAGTAGTGTGCATCCATCGGAGCCTTTTTTTCGTTGTAAGAAAACGGGTCGTAATTTTTAGTTACCCCTTGAGCAGCTTTTACTAAGTAATCTTTGGATAATTTTTTTTGATTAGGTGAGTATAAATAACATATACCCACTTTATAATTAATATTGTAATTTTCAGGGTTGTCTTTTGCTAAACTAAGCCATATAGGTAAAGCTTGTGAGTGAAAATTTTCTTCCATCAGTTGATTTGCTTCCGTAAAACTTTTACGAAATGAATCCTGAGCAAAGGAAGTAATTGCAATAGTTATGGCGAAGAATAACGAAAAGACTTTTTTCATGAGGTTTTTGTTACAATTTCTACAAATATATCTTTTTTCGATAAAATCGCTAGATTTCGCGATTAATGTCCCAATTCTCAAGATATTCAGCAACCTTTTTTACAAAAGAACCACCTAATGCTCCGTCAACTACTCTGTGGTCGTAAGCATGAGAAAGAAACATCATGTGTCTAATACCAATAGTGTCTCCGTATGGAGTTTCAATAACGGCCGGTTTTTTTCTGATTGCGCCTACAGCTAAAATAGCAACTTGTGGTTGGTTGATAATTGGAGTTCCCATAACGTTTCCAAAGGTTCCTACATTGGTTACGGTATATGTTCCTCCTTGAATTTCATCAGGTTGTAATTTATTAGCACGTGCTCTGTTGGCTAAATCATTTACAGATTTTGTTAGTCCAATTAGGTTTTTTTGGTCAGCATCTTTTAATACCGGAACAATTAAATTTCCGCTAGGAAGAGCCGCTGCCATTCCTAAGTTAATGTGTTTTCTTTTAATTATTTTGTCTCCGTCAACAGATACGTTAACCATTGGGTAATCTTTAATGGCCTTTATAACGCATTCAAAAATTAATGGAGTAAAGGTTAATTTTTCGTTTTCTCTTTCCGCAAAAACTTTTTTCATTTTGTTTCGCCACATTACCAAATTCGTAACATCTGCTTCTACGTATGATGTAACGTGAGGTGATACATGCTTGGACATAACCATGTGTTCAGCAATAAGCTTTCTCATTCTGTCCATTTCAATAATCTCGTCACCATCCATTAAGGTTACTTTTGGAGCTTGGTGAGTAGTGCTAACCACTTTTTGACTTTGGGGTGCTGAAGAAGTGGAAATGGCAGAAGCGGTTGAAGAACCGTTTTGGCTTGATGTAACCGTTTTTCCTTTGTTAGGGATATAAGCTAGAATATCTGACTTTGTAACTCTACCGTCTTTTCCGGTACCTTCAATACTTTCTAACTCTTGAATAGAAATTCCTTCTGCTTTTGCAATGCTTCTAACTAATGGTGAGTAGAATTTTCCGGATGATGAAACTCGCTCAATATTTGTTGCTCCTGCTTGGGTATCAACTATTGCTGTAGGTTGTGAAATTGTTTTTGTAGAAGTAGTTTCAACTTTGCTTGGTGAAGTTGAAGTAGGTTTTGGAGTGTTTTCGGCTGCAGCTTCTGTTTCAATAATTGCAATGGCTTGTCCAACTTGAACCACATCACCCTCATTGAATAATTTTTTCTTTAAAACTCCTTCTGTAGTAGAAGGTATTTCAGAATCTACTTTGTCAGTTGCAATTTCAAGTACAGACTCTTCTGCATCAATTTGCTCTCCTTCTTCTTTTAACCATTTAATAATGGTTGCTTCAGCAACACTTTCACCCATTTTGGGCATCATTAATTCTATCTCAGCCATTTATTTTCTTGATTTTTGAACAGTTGCAAAAATAAATTAAAATATCTTTAATGCAATGTTTTTTCTGTAAAAAGTAAGGCGCTAAACGTCTATGAAGTAGAATATTTTTCAACGGAATTACTCCCTATGATAAACTTAGTAGAAAAAGGGGCAATTTTATATTTTATACCTTCAAATTTTATGTTACTCATTAGCTCAATAATTTTTTTAAAATCAAGTTCGTTGGTGCAAAATATAAGCTCTTCAATATTATAAATTTGAATGAGGTCAACCAATTGGTAGAGTTTTCCTGAATATTTATGTAGGATGGTTTCCGATATTTCATTTTTAGGAAATATTGCCTGACAAACTTCTATATCAATGTTAGACTTTTTGTAATGTCCTGTAAGCTGACTTACCTCTATATCATTTCCTACAATAGCAATTCTCTTCTTTTGCTTTAGCTTTAGTTTGTATAATCCAGACATGTGTAGTAGAATTCTGTTTAATGGTACTATGAGAATTGAAAAAGAAATAAAACTTATCACCATTAACCTTGAAAAGCGTAAGTTTTCGGGTAAAAGCGCATAGAGTAAAAGCGTTAAAACAGCAGCGGTAGCAGAAGCTTTAATGATATTAATTAACTTATTTTGTTTGGTGTAATTTCCGTAGGCCCATGAGATTATTAGCCACAACAATGTAAATGCCGGTATAAAAATACTGTACACTTCGGTTGGAAAACCTAAATCGTTTGGAAACTTGATTCCTTCATAGTACTTACAAATACTAAGTGTTCCCAGTCCAATTAAAACTGCATCAAGTAAGGGGAGTGAAATCCTTAACATAAAACGATTTAAAATAGCGATAAATGCTCTCAGGTAAATGGCAAAATAAATTAAACCTGAATACAGGGTCATATTTGTTTTTGAGAAGTGTTTTTTAGCAAAAATTAGCATCGCATTGTAAAAAACAAAAACATAGTTTATACTACTTTTTTTGGTGCTTTCGCCTTTATAGTGAATTATTTTGGTGTCGCTTAAGTAATAGTTTTTATAGCCTGCTTTAATTATCCTGTATGAGAGGTCAATGTCTTCACCATACATAAAAAAGGTTTCGTCAAGAAGACCTGTTTTGTCAAGTACAGTTTTTCGGAGTAGCATAAACGCTCCCGACAGAATTTCAATTTCATGATTTTTATCTTCATTCAAAAATCCCATGTGGTATTTGGAAAATGTTTTCGACTTAGGAAAGAGAGAAGATAGCCCAAATATTTTGTAGAAAGCCACAAGTGGAGTTGGTAAGCCTCTTTTTGATTCAGGAAGGAATTTTCCTTGCCCATCAATCATTTTAACCCCCAGGCCACCTGCGTCAGAATGGTTGTCCATAAAGTCAATACACTTTTTAAATGTATCTTCTTCAACAATTGTATCCGGATTTAACAGTAAAATATATTCACCATTTGCTTTTTGTATATCTTGATTGTTTGCTTTTGAAAAACCTAGATTTTCTTTATTTGCAATTAACTTAATGGAAGGAAATTTTTCGGCAACCATTTCTGCAGAGTTGTCCGCTGAATTATTGTCTACAACAAATACCTCACAAGAAACATCTTTTGTAGCTTTAATAACAGAAAGAAGACAGTGTTCGAGAAAATGACGAACATTATAGTTGACTATAATTATGCTAAGCTTCATTCTATTTGTTTGACAATTGGTAAGGAACTCTATTTAAAATTGATTTTCCAAGGGTTAACTCGTCTGCATATTCTATTTCATCGCCCACCCCAATACCTCTTGCAATGGTAGAGAAATTAAGCTTAAAATCTTTTAGCTTTTTATAAATATAAAATGCTGTGGTATCTCCTTCAATAGTTGTGTTTAACGCTAAAATTATTTCTTCAATTTCATTGTTTTTTATTCGTTCAATCAATTCATTAATTTTTAAATCTTCCGGGCCAATTCCGTCAATAGGTGATATTAAGCTTGATAAAACGTGATATGTTCCTTTGTATTGTGATGTGTTTTCTATGGCAATTACATCTCTAATATCTTCTACAACACAAATTAATTTTTGATTTCTATTTGGGTTAGAACATATTTCGCAAACATCATTATCTGAAAAATTGTAACAACTTTTACAATATTTAATTTCAGTAATCTCTTTTATGCTATCTGCAAAATCTTCTACTTCATTTTTATCTTTTTTAATAAGATGCAGTGCATATCTAAGTGCTGTTTTTTTGCCAACTCCAGGCAGAGAATGAAATTGTTCTGTGAGTTTTTTAAGTTGCTTTGAGGATAAGTGTTCAATCATAATCTAAAATCACATCAAAATTAATTTTATTTTTAAAACCTAAATTCTAAATGTTTTGAATCCTTACATAATTATAGGAGTTTTATTAGCCTATTTTTTTCTGCTTATTTTAATTTCTTACTTAACCTCAAAAGGCTCAGACGATAATGCTACTTTTTTTGTGGGAGGAAACGAGTCTCCATGGTATGTTGTTGCTTTTGGTATGATTGGAGCTTCATTGTCAGGGGTTACATTTATTTCAGTTCCTGGATGGGTGGCTGACAGTCAATTTGCTTATATGCAAATGGTGCTAGGCTACTTAGTGGGGTATTTTGTTATTGCCAATGTACTTATGCCAATGTATTATAGGCTTAAACTGACGTCTATATATACTTACCTGAATGATAGGCTAGGAGTATATTCTTATAAAACCGGAGCATTGTTCTTTCTGCTGAGTCGGTCATTAGGTTCAGCGTTCAGACTTTTTTTAGTCGCAAAAGTATTGCAGATAGCAGTTTTTGATGATATTGGTGTTCCATTTTTTATAACTGTTTCTATCACTATCCTACTAATTTGGCTTTACACTTTTAAAGGCGGTATTAAGACTATAGTTTGGACAGATACTCTCCAAACATTGTTTATGTTAGCTGCAGTAGGAACTACAATAGTTGTTATTTCAAATGATTTAAATTTAAACTTTTCTGAACTTTTTAGTTTGGTGGATAACAGTGAATATTCACAAATTTTCTTTTTTGATGACTTTAATTCAGGTAAGCATTTTGTTAAACAATTTATTGGTGGCGTTTTCATAGCCATAGCTATGACAGGGCTTGACCAGGATATGATGCAAAAAAACTTAAGCTGTAAAAACATAGATGATGCTAAAAAGAATATGTATTCATTTAGTATCGTATTAGTGTTTGTGAATTTCTTCTTCTTGTTTTTAGGAGCTTTACTTTATATCTACTCGAATTCATTACAAATAGAAATTCCGGACGGAGATAGTCTTTACCCAATTTTGGCAACGAAAGGTCATTTAGGTATTGTTTGTGGTGTTTTGTTTATTGTCGGTTTGGTTGCTGCGGCATACTCAAGTGCAGATAGTGCACTTACAGCACTAACCACATCAGTATGTGTAGATTTTCTTGGAATTGATAAAAAAGAAGCTAAAACTCAAACTTCTTTGAGGAAGAAGGTGCATCTATTGGTTTCATTGGGACTTTTAATAATTATTTTAATATTCAATGCAGTTAGTGAGCAAAATGTGATTAAAACCGTTTTAGAGGTTGCCGGGTTTACATACGGTCCTCTTCTTGGTTTATATGCATTTGGACTTTTCACTAAACTTAAAGTAAAAGACATATATGTGCCAATAGTATGTATATTGGCACCGGTTATTTGCTTTGTACTTAAAATGTATTCAGATTATTTGTTTAACGGATATGTATTAAGTTTTGAAATTCTGCCCTTAAATGGGCTACTAACTTTCTTTGGATTGTTGTTAATAAAAGAAACAAAAGTGAATTAATTTTTTACCAAACACTATAAATTTATATTTTTGTTCAACTTAACTAGAAAACATGATTAAAAAAACAATTCAAATTTCGTTTGCTATAGCTAGCTGTTTACTTCTTTTCTCTTGTGGAGGAGAAAATACAACAGATGAGGTTATTGATGTTGATACCACTGCTACTGTTGAAGTAACAGAACCGGAAGTAGAAACATTTTATCAAATACCATCTCCTGATGAAATGTTTGCTTTTATTAAAGAAAGTGGTCTAAAATACAATGCGTCTCTTCTCAACCCTGCAAATAACGCAGCCAATTACACAGACCCTACTGTTCAGTCTATCAATTTTGGTATTTATGCCGCTGATTTAGCTTATACAGCTTCTTTTGAAGAATACCAAAGTTCTATTAAATACTTTGGAATAGTTAATAAAATGGGTGATGATATCGGAATTTCTTCAGCATTTGATAAAGGCATGGTAGATAGAATTCAAGGAAACCTAAATAATGCAGATTCTTTGGTTACTATTACTAATCAGTCTTATTATTCTATTGTATCTTATCTTGAAGAAAGTGAAAGAGGCAAAACTCTTGGACTAATGGCAATGGGTGGATGGATTGAAAGTATGTATATTGTTACACAATCAGTTGCGAAATTTGATGAATCTAGCCCTGCCGTTGAAAGGTTAGCTGACCAAAAATTAACGTATGAAAATCTTTTAGAGTACCTATCTAAGCATGAAGCGGATAATGGAGTTGCAACGGCTATTAGCCAGTTGGAAAAACTTACTGCCGTTTTTGCTAATATTAAGGAAACTGAAGTAGAAGCTCAAAAACCTTCTGGCGGTAAAATGACACTAGGTTCAAAGGGTACTATTACTAAAAGAACCTTTGCCAAAGAACACTTTGAGGAATTAAAGAAAGTTGTTAATTCAATAAGAAGCAGTTACGTTACTGTTGCTTCATAAATAATAAGATTATGATTAAGAAAATTGTTTTATCGTCTATATTTATTGCAGGAGCGTTATTAGTGAATGCTCAGTACTGTAACACTTTTCATAAAAAATATTGTCAACCTGCCGGCAATGAGTTGTTTCAATACAATGCTCAATCAAAAAGCGCATTGTTTGCAATTGGAAAAACTTCTGAGCTAAACATAATTGTTTACGGTGGTCAGGATTACAGAATTTCTCTTTGTACTGACAAAAATTTAGGAGAAAGAGTAGAGTTTAAAATTTATGAAGAGGATAAATCAACTAAGAAAAGAGATTTATTGTATGATAACTCTAAAGATGATTACACTTCAGAAATTGAATTTAGTAATGATTATACCAGAAGGTTAATTATAGAGGTTACTGTTCCTGATGGTTCTTCTGCCGGAAAAGGTAACTCTGTAAAAGATGGCGGAAAGGGTAAATCTTTACAAGGAAGTGATATGGGGTGTTTAGGTGTGCTTGTTGAGCATATGTCAACTCCAAAGCAAGGCTTTTAATTTTTTATACTAGCTAATATTTATGCCCTGCTTGCAGGGCTTTTTTATTTTAAGATGGATTATGTTTCTTTAAAAAATGAGGTTTTATTACCTTCAAAAAAAGTGGTGATTACTGCGCATCAATCTCCTGATGGCGATGCGATAGGTTCGTCATTAGGTTTGTATCACACTCTTAAGGCAAGAGGTTTTGATAATGTAAATGTTATTGTACCTGATGAATTTCCTTCTTTTCTGAGCTGGATGAGGGATAGCGATAAAATTATCCAATTTGATAAAGCTGGTGCTGTTGCCAAAGAATTAATCTCAGAAGCTGATATTGTTTTTAGTTTGGATTACAATGCTCTAAGAAGAGTGGGCGAAATGGGTGAAGAGATAAATAAATCATCAGCTGTAAAAATATTAATTGACCATCACCAGGAGCCGGAAGACTTCGCTAACTTTCAATTAACCAAAACAACAGCTTCTTCTACCGCAGAGTTAATTTATGAGCTTATCGAAAATCTTGAATGGCTGAGTTCAATTAATAAAACTTCAGGGGAATGTATTTATACAGGCTTGTTGACCGATACGGGTTCTTTCCGTTTTCCCTCAACTTCAAAGAGAACACATGAGGTAGTTGCTTCATTAATGGATAAAGGCGTAATTCCATCTGAAGTATATCAAAATGTATTCGATACTTCATCAATAGACCGACTAAGACTTTTAGGTTATACACTTTATGAGAAAATGGAAATTTTACCTGATTATCATGCCGCTATTATTGGGTTGAGTCTTGAAGAGTTAAATAAATATAACTTTCAAAAAGGAGATACGGAAGGCTTTGTTAACTATCCTTTAAGTGTAAAAGGTATTCAGTTTTGTGCATTTGTGAGTGAAAAAGAATCAGGGAAAGTGAGAATATCGTTTCGCTCAAAAGGAGATTTTGATGTAAATAAATTTGCAAGAGCTCATTTTAATGGAGGCGGACATATCAATGCTGCAGGCGGTAGCTCTGATTTATCTGTAGAAGAAACAATACACAAAATAAAAGAGGTTTTGAGTAGTTATAAATAAGATGACAAAAAGACTTAGTTGTATATTTTTATTGATAGTTCTTTTTTTTGGTTGCCAGCCGGAAAAGGAAGTTAAAGAAGTGGATTACTCTCAAATGCAGGAATCGTTATTGGAAAGCAATAAAAATGCTGCTAAGCTTGAAAACGAACAAATTGAACAATACATTAAAAGAAGACAATGGGATGTTGTTTCAACAGGAACAGGTTTAAGGTATTTTGTTTATCAAAACGGAACTGGTGTTCAAGCAAAAGAAGGTAATGTTGTAAGTGTATTTTTTACCATTAGTTTATTGAATGGAAAAATATGTTACACAAATGTTGGAACTGATAAACCCGAACAATTTATTGTCGGACATGATGATGTAGAGAGTGGATTGCATGAAGGAATTCAACACTTAAAAGTGGGAGATAAAGCCATGCTTATTATTCCATCACACCTAGCACATGGCTTGGTAGGTGATTTAAATAAAATCCCTCCTCAATCAACTATTGTTTACGACATAGAGTTAGTAGCTGTTCGATAATGTGCCGTTTAGTTTTTATTTTACTGCTTGCGTTTGTTTTTTCCTGTGATAATGATCATTACAAAACCTATTCTAGTAACTTGAAATATAAACTGCATGCTTTTGGAAATGATGTTGAGCTTCAATATACCGACTATTCAGTCATCAAGTTTTATCCTGATAAAGGAAAGCCATTTACTGAAATTTTAGATTTATCAGTAACATCTCCACTAAATGATTTTTTAAAAACAAGTTACTTAGATGATAGTGTTAGCCTAATTTTAACGGATACAGTTTTATTTGGAAACAATGAGGTTAGGCTTATTATTAAAGTCATAGATATTCTTTCGAAAGAAGAGTTTGATAAGCTTAGGTCGGAAGAAAAAGAAAAATACCTGATTCGAAAGCTTACTAAAAATTATGATTTTAACGACCAGAAATTAAACTGGAAAATTGGTGTGTTAGAATATGAACCTTCAGGAGACACTACAAAGGTGATTTGCGGAAGAGAAATAGCCCTGCGCTATGAAGGAAGCTTAATAGATGGTTTAACTTTCGATTCTAATATGCAAGACACATTACCTTTTGAATTTCCCTTTTGTAGTGATAATCAAGTTTTAATAGGTATTGAGAAAGCAATAGAACAAAAATTCTTGAACGACAAACTAAAAATTATTATACCTTCGCAGCTGGCTTTTGGAAAAAACGGTTCTGTAAATCAAATCGTTCCACCTTATGAGCCGGTTATTTATCAATTAAAAATTACAAATGTTTATGTTCAAAAAAATGAAATCAATTAGCTTATTAGCTATTAGCGCATTAGTTTTAGTTTCTTGTGGTGGCGAACCTCAAAAGTATGAAGGATACACCGATATGGGAAACAATCTTTATGTTAAATATTACTCTCAAAATGCTGAAGGAAGAAAAGTGGCAATGGGTGATAGAGTACAATTAAATTTAGAATACAAAACAACTGGAGATTCTGTTTTATGGACATCAGCCGGAATAGGGCGTCCGTTTTTATTAAACTCTGAAGATAAATTTTACAAGGGGTATATCATGGAAGCTATTTTAGGAATGGCTGAAGGAGATAGCGCTTCACTTATTACTTCTGCCGATTCATTTTATACTTATGTGTTACAGCAACCGTTGCCTCAAGGTTTAGCAGTAGGTAGCGATTTAAAGTTTGACCTAAAAATAGTTCAAACAAGAACTACCGAAGAATTGCAAGCAGAATTTATGAAGAAAGAAGAAGAACAAGCTGTTAAAGAAGATGAAATCATAAAAAAATATTTAGCTGATAATGGTATAACTGCTGAGCCAAGCATAAGCGGTTTATATTACATTGAAGAAGTAAAAGGTAAAGGACCAAAAGCAGAAGCTGGTAAAATGGTTTCTGTTCACTATGAAGGAACTTTACTTGACGGTACTAAATTTGACTCTTCTTATGACAGAGGCGAACCAATTGAGTTTCCGTTAGGAACAGGAAGTGTAATAAAAGGTTGGGATGAAGGTATCAGCAACATGAACGTTGGAACCAAAGCAACTTTAATTATTCCTTCATTCTTAGCATATGGCAACCAACAAAGAGGTCCTGTTATTGCACCTTATTCAATCTTAAAATTTAAGGTTGAATTGGTTGATGTGAAGTAATTTGGTTTAATTGTTGCGAAGAACCGGCAACAAACTATAAATTCAGAACATGAGATATTTAACAATTCTATTAATTTGTTTCCTTCCGTTTGCAGGATTTTCACAAAAAGAAAAGAAAGCAAAAAAGGAAAAAAAATCTAAACAAGTGAGTAAAGTTGGTAAAACCTATACAACCGAATCAGGATTAAAATATACTATTCTTATAGAAGGCGAAGGCGCAAGAGCCAAAGCGGGAGATAAAGTGAAAGTACATTATACCGGACGTTTAACAAATGATACTGTATTTGATAGTTCAGTAGCCAGAAATCAGCCTTTTGAATTTGAATTAGGAGCAGGAAGAGTAATAAAAGGTTGGGATGAAGGTGTTGCGCTAATGAATGTAGGCGACAAAATGACATTTGTAATTCCTGCTGATTTGGGTTACGGTTCACAAGCAGTAGGCAAAATACCGGCTAACTCTACTTTAATTTTTGATGTAGAATTGTTAGCTATTAAAGAGCCTATTAAAAAAACAGATGTTAGCGGAAAAGACACTATTGTTACAGAATCAGGCTTAAAGTATGTAAAGATTACTGAAAATAAATCAGGTCGTCAGGTTCAAAAAGGCGATAAAGTTAAAGTACACTACTCCGGCTTTTTAGTGGACGGAAAAATGTTTGATAGTTCTGTAGAAAAAGGCCAGCCTTTTGATTTAATGATTGGAAAAGGATTGGTTATAAAAGGCTGGGATGAAGGACTAACTTATTTTAGAGAAGGAGAAAAAGGGCAACTTATCATTAAGCCTGAATTAGGGTATGGTGAAAGAGGTTTCCCACCTGTTATTCCTGCTAATTCTACATTAATTTTTGATGTTGAAATTATAAAGACAGAGAAAGGGCCAGAACCCCCAAAACCTTTTGATGTTAGCGGAAAAGATACTATTACTTTACCTTCCGGGTTAAAGTATATTAAGTTAAACGAAACTACCGGAGTTCAACCTATGGCAGGTCAAAATGTTTCTGTTCATTATTCAGGTTATCTTGAGAACGGAGATATGTTTGATAGTTCAGTGGAAAGAAACCAACCATTTTTATTTCCTTTAGGTCAAGGGAGAGTAATAAAAGGCTGGGACGAAGGTATCGCTCAACTTAAAGTAGGTGAAAAGGCTCGTTTAATTATTCCTTCTGAATTAGGATATGGAGCAACTGGAGCAGGCGGAAGAATTCCACCTAACGCTACGCTTATTTTTGATGTAGAGTTAATGGGCGTAAACTAATTGTAACAAAAGTAACACAACATGATAAAAAGCCTTGATACCTTTGTATCGGTTTTCTGTTATCATGTTCATACATGAGATAGTTTTTCATAGTTAGCCCTTCCTAAATCTTAGGAAGGGTTTTTTAGATACCGCATTTAAGGTATTAGTTTACTACTTATTTAGTATTGTTTTAAATAAGAGTGGCATCTACATTTGTCCTGTAAATTTATCAAACCTATTACAATGCACTATAAAAGACTATTATTAATTACCACAGTAGCTATTGTAGCTATTTCATGTAGAAAAGAAGGATGTACAGACCCTGCCGCAGAAAACTATATCAGTAAGGCGAAAAAAGATGATGGAAGTTGTACTTATGCAATACCGGCTCCATCTGGTTATGATATTCCTTCTACTTACACATTTACCAGAGACGGAAGTTCGTCTGTTAACTATCAAGGACAACTGGACAGACTAGATATGTTAGCAGAAATGGTAGTAGAAATGAAAAAAGCAAACACTCTTGGAACTTCAGTGAGCAGTTCGTTACTTAGAAATATGTTTGATAATCAAAACTCTCCATTTACTAATACTAACCTTAATACCTCTACAAAAAACTTATCATCTAAATGTTATTCATTAGATGTGCAAATGTTTTATGATTGGATAGATAGTTTAGGTGTGGCATCAATGGCTTCTGATACTGCGGTGCCCGGAAGAAAAGGAGTTTTAGTTACCGGAAGCGGTGATCCTACAAAAGGATATCTGGTAGATGAAAATGGTTTTGAATATACTCAGGCTATTGAGAAGGGATTAATGGGGGCAGTATTTTATTATCAGGCTATGGAGACCTATTTATCTACCGACCTTTCTACTGATGATAATAATAGTTTAGTTTCAGGAAAAAACTATACCGAAATGGAACATCACTTTGATGAGGCTTTTGGATATTTTGGTGTGCCAATTGATTTTCCAAATGCTACTACTATTGGTAATGCGAGATATCATGGTAAGTATTGTAATGCAAGAAACAATGATGTTGATGGAGACTATGCAGGTATTAACAAGCAAATTATGGATGCTTTCTTAAAAGCAAGAGCAGCCATTGTAGCAAAAAAATACTCTGATAGAGATGCCGCCATCAAAATAGTTCAAGATACATGGGAGCAAGTAATTGGTGCTACTGCTCACGATTACTTACTGAAAGCAAAAGCTGATACAAAACTAACAAGCAGAATGCATCACCTTTCTGAAGGAATTGCTTTTATGATGGCTTTAAAGTATAAGTTTAATGGTGGTAACTCTATGAATCCTCCAATATCTGATTACTCTCATGTACAAATGGCTTTGTCTATTATTGGTCCGGGAGTAAATCTTTATAACCTTACTAATAACGATATTGATACCGCTATAGGTCATTTGTTAATGGCATTTCCCGGTGGACAAGTTAAATAGAATATGAAAAAAACTATAAAGTATACATTTTTGGTTTTAATAGGAGCTGGGCTGATGTCCGGCTTCTCCTGCAAAAAGAAAAAGAAGAAAGATGAGCCTGTTCTAGTAACTTGTGACTATAGTGTTACCAATATGCTAAGCGGGATAGGTAATAACATCATCATTCCTAGGTTTGCTAACTTAACACAAACTAC
>CALALS010000316.1 GCA_937925525.1 uncultured Flavobacteriales bacterium
ACCAAGTCATGAAGTAAGTCCCAGCTTCAGCCATATAAATGAAGTTTTTTCTCCAAAATTTAGCATAATCCCCCTACTCGTAAGCAAAAAAATAAAATCAGCCAAAACCATAGTTGCACCAAGAGGAATGTTAGGCTCGGGCGCCCTAAAAATAAAATCAAAAAAGAAAAAAATATTTTTAATACTTGCCAAAGCTAGAGGGATATATAAAAGTATTTTTTGGCATGCTACTACATCTGAAGAAGCAATGGATGTTCAAAAATTGTTTGGGAAAAATGCTTCTATAAGAGTTGCAGAAAACCTTCCTGCCAAACATAATTTTAATTTAGAAAACAAACCCGATAAAAATCCAACTAAATTTATTTTTTGCTCAAGAATTTGCGAGAAAAAAAATTTACTTTTTGCCATTAATGTCTTTTCTAAAGTAAATCCATCATTAAACTTTGTCTTTGATATATATGGACCTATAGAAGATGATAAATATTGGGACAAATGCCAATCTATTATTCAGTCTAAATTACTTCAAAGTAAAATAACTTACAAAAGAGAACTAACACCAAATGAAGTTTATTCTGTACATGAAAAATATCATTTTTACATTCTCCCAACTTTCCATGAAAATTATGGGCATTCAATAGTTGAAGCTATGCAATCAGGGTGTGTACCAATTATAAGCAATAATACTCCATGGGTAAATTTAAAAGAAAAAAAAGTCGGTTGGGCTATTCCATTAGAAGAAAAAAGCTCTTACATTAAAGCTATCGAAAATGCGATTAATATGAGTAATCAAGAATATTCAGAATTATCAATATGCACAGTAAATTATATTAATGAAAACATTTACTCCAAAGAAATTATAGATAGAAACTATAAACTTTTTAGCTAATTGCACCTTTTGGTTATTTTTACCCTCAAACTAAAAAAATGTACATTTTAGGCATTAACGCATACCATGGAGATTCTTCGGCAAGTATTCATAAAAATGGAGAACTGATAGCAGCTACTGAAGAAGAAAGATTTAGAAGAATCAAGCATTGGGCAGGATTTCCTTCTGAGGCTATTAAGTTTTGTTTGAAAGAAGCGAACATAAATATATCTGAAGTTGATTTTATTACTATTTCCAGAGACCCATCGGCCAACCTGCAAAAAAAGATATTCCACTCTTTAAAAAATTTAGTGAGTGTTAAAGCCATTAAAGATAGATTGGCTAATAGCATGAAAGTGGGCTCAACAAAAGAAGAATTAGCTAAAGCTTTAAATGTTTCCGTTGAATCAATAAAAGGAGAAATTAAAAATATTGAACACCACAGAAGTCACATGGCCAGTGCATTTTATCCCTCACCTTTCAAAGAAGCTGCTATTCTTTCCATTGACGGATTTGGTGACTTCACTTCTACTATGATTGGAGTGGGAAAAGAAACCCAAATTGAAGTCTTGGATTCCGTTATCTATCCACACTCCGTTGGAGTTTTTTACACAACCTTCACACAATATTTAGGTTTTCCAAATTATGGAGATGAATATAAAGTAATGGGTTTAGCGCCTTACGGAAAACCAAAATATTTAGAACAACTTAGAGATGTTTTAATTTTTAAAGACAATGGATTATTTGAGTTAAATACCAAATACTTTAAGCACGCTAAAGAAGGTGTGAGTATGAGTTGGGAAAATGGAGAGCCAAATATAGAGCCCATATTTTCTGATTTTATGATAGAAAAGTTTGGGCCTGCCCGACAAAAATCTGACAAACTAGAACAACATCATATTGATTTAGCTACCTCAGTTCAAAAAATTACAGAAGAATTAATTTTTCATATTCTAAACCATTTGCAAAAAAGAACAGGACTTGAAAATATATGTATTGCCGGAGGTGTAGCCCAAAATTCGGTAGCAAACGGAAAAGTACTAGACAACACTTCTTTCAAAAACATTTACATTCCATCCGCAGGGCATGATGCCGGAACTTCAGTTGGTTCAGCCTTGTTTCACTATCACCATAATTTAAATAAACCAAGAACTAAACCTGTTTTTCATGCATACACCGGAAGTAAATTTTCAAATGAAGAAATTGAAAAAATTTTAACCAAAAAAGGAGTTAATTACACCAAGTACGATGATGAAAAGTTATTTGAAATTGTAACAGAACAATTAATTAATGCAGGAGTAGTTGGTTGGTTTCAAGGAAGAGCAGAGTTTGGTCCAAGAGCGTTAGGCCACCGTTCAATAATTGTTGACCCAAGAAGAAAAGACGCAAAAGAATTGTTAAATGAAAAAATAAAAAGAAGAGAAAGTTTCAGGCCCTTTGCACCGTCAATTCTTGCAGAATACGTTGAAGAATACTTTGAAAGAACAGATAAAGTTCCGTTCATGGAAAAAGTTTACCCCATTAAAAAAGAAAAGCATGAAGTTATTCCTGCGGTAACCCATGTTGACGGGACGGGAAGACTACAAACAGTTGAAAAAGGTGATAGATATTACGATTTAATTGAAACATTTAGGAAAAAGACCAATGTTCCTGTTTTATTAAACACTTCTTTCAACGAAAATGAACCGATTGTTAATACACCTGAAGAAGCATTAGATTGTTTTCAACGAACAAAAATGGACATGCTGGTATTGGAAAACATTGTTGTAACCCGATAAATAATTATCGTGAAGGTCTCCATCATTACATCTTGCTTTAATAGTGAAAAAACCATTGAGGATACCATCCAATCGGTGGTATCACAAACTTATCCAAACATTGAGTATATAATTATTGACGGAAAATCAACGGATAAAACATTAGAAAAAGTCAACAATTACAGAGATAAGATTACAAAAGTTGTTTCAGAAGAAGATAAGGGAATATATGACGCACTTAATAAGGGAATAAACATAGCAACAGGAGACATTATTGGCTTTCTTCACTCTGATGACATTTTTGCTCATTCAAATGTTATAGAAAATATTGTAGAAATGTTTCAAAAAACAGAAACAAGTGCAGTATACGCTGACTTACATTATGTTTCAAGAGAAAATACAAAAAAAATAATCAGAAATTGGAAATCAGGAGATTATAAATACGGAATGTTTTTAAACGGCTGGATGCCACCACACCCTACTGTTTACATAAAAAAAGATATCTATAATCAGTTTGGTATTTTTAACCTTGACTTTAAAACAGCTGCAGATTATGAATTAATGCTTCGCTTTTTTCACAAACACAAAGTTAAACTCACTTACCTTAACGAAGTAACCATTAAAATGAGAGTTGGCGGAGAAAGTAATGCAACAATAAAAAACAGAATAAATGCCAATAAAGAAGACAGAAAAGCTTGGAAAATAAACAATATTAAACCTAGATTTTACACTTTGTGGTTTAAACCACTTAGAAAGATGTATCAGTACCTGTAGATGTATCAACATTCTAACA
>CALALS010000317.1 GCA_937925525.1 uncultured Flavobacteriales bacterium
TAATAGTCATCTTTTGATTTGTTTTTATTTAGAAAAAATACTCCAACACCTAACATAGCAATTAGGTATAGCACAAATATGCTTAGGTCTATCCAGTGAATATCCATGGTTTAAGACTATCTCTTTAACCTCATTTCAAGGTAAGGATTTGTAAACCCATATTTTTCGTATAACTTTTTAGCCGGATTATCTTTTTCCACATGCAGAGCAATATCTCCTTTAGCATAAGCAATGGTTTCCTCCATCAACATTTTTCCAATTCCCTCTCCTCTTGATTCTTTATGAGTAGCAATATAAACCAGAATATTATCGGGAATATAACCACTCATTCCTGTACGGTTAACCACAACAACTCCTTTAATCAGTCCTTCGTCTTCAGCCACCACTACAAACCCACCAAATGAAGGAGTTTCTTTTAAAGCATAATCTAATGCTTTTCTAATATCTTCTTTTTTATCTCCGTATTGTTCCAGGTTAGTAAACAAAAAGTTTACTATTCCTTGCTTTTCTGCCTCCGTAGGAAGGTTTATTGCATCAAATATTTTTGTACTAATCATTATCTCTGTGTTTACCATAATTGAATTGTTTGCCCCACATTATATCAATTTTTATGAAAAAAGCAAACTTTAAAGCTATAAATAGCCTGTAAAATCAACGTATTTAAAGATTAACAACTTGAAAACCTAAGCCACTACTAGCTTTAAGTCATATTTACCTGTTCCAAGGCTGTTGAGTAAAGAAAAGTGACTTTTTAAAGCCCCAAAAAATGTTTTGTGCTGATGATAAGGAACATTAAATTCTTTTGCCGTTTGTTTTACTATTATAGCTATGTCTTTGTAATGCACATGACATATATTCGGGAAAAGATGGTGTTCTATTTGGTAGTTTAACCCGCCAATAAACCAGGAAAAAATCAAACCATTGTTGGCAAAATTAGCGGTTGTATTCATTTGATGAATTGCCCAATTATTTTCTAAGCTACCTGTTTCATCTATTTTATAAAAACCGGTTTCTTCAATAACATGTGCTGACTGAAAGATTAAAGCTAATATCAATCCACAGATAAACTGCATTAATAAAAACCCTAAAACTGTTTGCCACCAAGCTATATCTAAAATTAAAATAGGGAGTACTAATGTCAAAATCAAATAAAAAATCTTATTTGTAACAATTTGAATTAAAGCCTTGTTAAGAGTAAGCCCTTGAGTAACCAACAAGTTCATTTTATTGTAACGGAGCAATTGTTGGAAATCTTTACTAACAAGTCTATGCATGGAAAGCAAGCCATAAAAGAAAGGAGCATAAAAAGCTTGAAACCGATAAATCCATTTCCTTTTGTTGTTTGGAGAAAATCGCATCACTTCATTATCAATATCTTCATCATGCTCATGAACATTAGTAAACGAATGATGCAATACATTGTGCTGAATTCGCCAGGTAATATGATAGGAGCCTAAGAAATTAATAAGAAAACCTAATAGCTTATTGGTGCTTTTGTTTTTTGAGTAAGAGTCATGATTAGCATCATGCATGACTGCCAGACCTATGCCTGCCATTCCAAAACCCATGATTGCAAAAAGCAAAAATACACCTCCAACTGAAGAAAACTGACCGGATAACAAAAAAGCAAACGGCACAAAATACAGCAACAACATAAATGTTGTTTTAAGCTTCATATTAGCATTCGCATGTCTTGAAAGATTATTTTCTTTGAAGTACTGATTTACCTTCTTTCGCAATTCCTTAATGAATTCCGGTTGATCCTTCACATTAAACTTTACCCCACTAGCATTCATTAAGTACAATTATAATTCTCCTAAGGTAACATTAATTACTCAGCAAACTAATTTATATGCATTATAACTAGATATTTTTATTTTTTTAGTTTTACCTAAATTTTTATTTATATTTGCTAAAAATTATTTTACAAACAACTAAACCTCAAAATGAAATACCTTCTTTTTGCTGTTGTATTTATTCCGTTTATCTCTTATAGTCAAAATACTGTAAAGGGGAAAATTACAGACGGCTCATCGCCTATTGAGTTTGCTTCTGTTAACCTTGAAGGCACAAAATATTACGCTACCACCAATCAAAAAGGAGATTTTGAAATAACGCAAATACCTGATGGTGAATACAAACTAACGGTTAGTATGCTTGGCTATGAAACAGTTTCAAAACGAATAAAACTTTCGGGAGGCGAAACATATTATTACACTTCTAAATTAATTGAAAGCAGTTATACTTTAGGCGAAATGGTTGTGTCCGGCACCATGAAACCCATCAGCAAACTTCAGTCACCCATTCCGGTGGAGGTATATAAGCTGGCACATTTTGAGAAAAACCCAACCCCTTCTTTGTTTGAGGCAGTACAAAATGTAAATGGAATTAGACCACAATTAAATTGTGCCATTTGTAACACAGGAGATATTCACATTAATGGCATGGAAGGTCCCTATACTATGGTTTTAATTGACGGAATGCCTATCGTTAGTGGACTTTCTACTGTTTATGGGTTAAGCGGAATTCCAAACAGTATGGTAGAACGCATTGAAGTAGTAAAAGGTCCGGCATCATCACTTTATGGCTCTGAAGCTGTTGGAGGATTAATCAATGTAATTACAAAATCCCCTGAAAATGTTGCACTATTTGACGCCAATATTATGACCACTTCATGGCTAGAACATAATGTTGATATAGCAAGCAAATACAAATTAGGTAAAAAAGTTAGCGCTATGATTGGAGTAAACTATTACAATTACCTCAACCCTATTGACAATAATGGAGATGGATTTACAGACGCTACCCTGCAACACAAAATATCTGTATTCAATAAATGGAATATAAAGCGAAAAGAAAATAGAGCCTTTAATATTGCGGCAAGGTATCTTTATGAAGACCGTTGGGGCGGACAAATGAATTGGACTCCTGAATACAGAGGCGGTGATTCCATTTACGGTGAATCGATTTACACTAACAGATACGAGCTATTTGGAAACTATCAGCTTCCTTCAAAAGAGAAGTTTATGCTGAGCTTTTCAGCTAACAGCCATGAGCAAAATTCTTACTACGGAACAACCTCTTATTTTGCGCTCCAACAAATTGCATTTGGACAACTAACCTGGCAAAAAGAATTGGGCAACCATGATTTACTTACCGGTATTTCTAATCGATTTACATTTTATGATGACAATACCCCTGCCACTCAAGTGTCCAATGCAGAAGGAACCACCAATAAACCTGATGCAGCCAATTTAATGGGAGCCTTTGTGCAAGATGAAATTGACCTTACCGAAAAACTAACCTCACTACTTGGAGTTCGATATGATTATCATGAAAAACATGGTAATATTTTTTCTCCTAGAATTAGCTTTAAGTATGCGCCAAACTTTAAAAACACATTTAGGTTAAGCTCCGGAACAGGCTTTAGAGTGGTAAACATTTTTACCGAAGACCATGCCGCACTCACCGGTGCCAGAGATGTAGTAATAAAAGGAGAAATAAAACCCGAAACATCATACAACGTTAACCTCAACTATCAAAAAATTATAAAAATAAATAGCACTATGCTTACGCTTGACGCAACAGCTTTCTACACTTACTTTACCAATAAAATTATTGCTGATTACGAAACCAATCCTAACCAAATTATTTATGACAATCTAAACGGATATGCCATTAGCAATGGATTTACATTTAATAGCGATTTCACCTTTAGCATACCGCTTAGCATTAATGCAGGCATTACGTTAATGGACGTATATTCGGTAGAAAACAACCTAAAAATTCAACAACTCTTAACCGAACAAATATCGCGTACATGGGCTATCTCTTATGAGTTTAGTAAAATAGGATTGAATGTAGATTATACCGGAAATTATTACGGTAAAATGAAGTTGCCTTGGGTGTCTGACTTAGACCAGAGAGCCGAATACTCTGCGCCTTTTAGCATTCAAAACATTAAGCTCAGCAAAAAGCTGGGAAGTAAATGGGAAATATACGGAGGCGTGAAGAATTTGTTAA
>CALALS010000318.1 GCA_937925525.1 uncultured Flavobacteriales bacterium
AAGATACGATGCTCTCAGTCTGCTTTTTTCTACTTTTCCTTCTGTTAATGCCATTACATTTTTTTGATTCTTTATTTAATCTTCAAATCTATCGTGCTAAAGTAGAAAAATGTTGTCCCATTTTCTCTAAGGTATTATTAACTTCGCCAACAATTTTATCAACACTATGGCATATTACGATTACAATAAAATTGAGCAGGATTGGCAAAAGTATTGGGCAGACAACAAAACATTTAAAGCTGAGAACAACAGCAAAAAGCCTAAGTACTATGTGTTAGACATGTTTCCTTATCCTTCGGGAGCAGGGCTTCATGTGGGTCATCCGCTGGGTTATATTGCCTCTTGTATTTATGCTCGCTACAAAAGATTGAAGGGCTTTAATGTATTGCACCCAATGGGGTACGATTCGTTTGGCTTGCCTGCAGAGCAGTATGCCATTCAAACAGGACAACATCCTGCAAGAACAACTTATATCAATATTGATGGCTGTCTTGACGAAGAAGGAAAGGTCAAAAAAGAATTTATTGATGAAAATGGAAACATCAAGAAAGAAGCTTATAACTCTGAAGGTAAACTTATCGAAGGATATAGAAGTCAACTAGACAAAATAGGCTTGAGTTTTGACTGGGACAGAGAAGTAAGAACCTCTGACCCCAATTATTACAAGTGGACACAATGGATTTTTATTCAGATTTATAACTCCTGGTACAACAACAAAACCAACAAAGCCGAAAAAATTGACTCTCTTATTGCCGAATTTGAAAAAAACGGAAATCAAAATATTGACGCTGCATGTGATGAAAATACACCTACTTTTTCTGCACAGGAGTGGAATTCATTTACGGAAGAAAAACAGCAAAAAATATTGTTGAACTACCGTTTAACTTACATTGGCGAAAGCATGGTAAACTGGTGTCCTGAGCTGGGAACTGTTTTAGCCAATGATGAAGTAAAAGATGGCGTTTCAGAAAGAGGCGGACATCCGGTGGTACAGAAAAAAATGAAACAATGGAGCATGCGAATTTCTGCCTATGCTCAACGCTTGTTAGATGGCTTAGAAAAAATTGATTGGACTGACTCTATCAAAGAAGTTCAGCGCAATTGGATTGGAAAATCTGAAGGAGCCTCCGTTAAATTTCAACTCCTCTCCCCAACCCTCTCCGGTGGAGAGGGAGAAGTTTCTCCAAAATATTTAACCGGAGACCCTACAATTTCTCATTTACTTTTAGATAAAGCTAAAGAAATGAGGGAAAATCCGACCCCAGCAGAAGACGCTCTTTGGCAATTGTTAAAAGGAAAAAAATTAAATGCGAAATTTAGAAGACAACACCCTATTGATTCGTTTATTGCTGACTTTGTGTGTTTAGATAAAATGCTAATTATTGAAGTAGATGGCGATATTCATGATTTGCAAAAAGAAGAAGACCAAAAAAGAACAGATAGATTATCAGAGCTTGGCTATGAAGTTATCCGATTTAAAAATGAGGAAGTTTTAGCAGATACTGGAAATGTTATTGACAAAATAATTTCTGTTTTAGAGAACAGACCTTCCTTTAAAGAAAACAAAAAAGTCCTTCCCAATGGGAAGGATTTAGGATGGGAAATCGAAGTTTTTACCACACGCCCTGACACTATTTTTGGGGCAAGCTTTATGGTATTGGCTCCCGAACATGAATTAGTAAATCAAATTACAACTGCCGAACAAAAAGCCGAAGTAGAAGCCTACGTTTTAGCAACTTCTAAAAAATCGGAAAGAGATAGGTTGGCAGATGTAAAAACAGTGAGTGGAGCATTTACGGGTGCGCATGCTATTCACCCTTTTACGGGAAATAAAATTCCGATTTGGATTGCAGATTATGTATTGTCGGGTTATGGTACCGGAGCCGTAATGGCCGTTCCTTGCGGTGATGAAAGAGATTTTCGTTTTGCAACACATTTTGGTTTAGACATTCCTTCTATTGTAGAAGGATTTACAGGAGAAGAAGCCATTGCCGATAAACATGCCAAAATCATTAACTCTGATTTTTTAAATGGGTTGACCGGTTTTGAGGCCATTAAAAAATGTATTGAAGAAATAGAAAAAAGAGGTTTTGGTAAACGAAAAATTAATTACCGATTAAGAGATGCGGTGTTTACCCGTCAACGATATTGGGGCGAGCCTTTGCCTGTTTATTTTAAAAATGATGTGCCGTATTGTTTGAGTGAAGATAAACTTCCTTTACAATTACCCGAAGTAGATAAATACTTGCCTACGGAAGACGGTGAACCACCACTAGCCAGAGCTAAAAATTGGAAATATGAAAAAGTTCTCCCCTCTGGGGAGAAAATAAGAGGGGAATACGAAACCTCAACCATGCCGGGCTGGGCGGGTTCTTCCTGGTATTTTTTGCGTTACATGGATGCGCATAACGACCAACAATTTGTGAGCCGTGAAGCAGCCGACTATTGGAAGCAGGTAGATTTATACATTGGCGGTGCCGAGCATGGAACAGGGCATTTGTTGTATTCTCGTTTTTGGTGTAAGATTTTGTTTGATTTAGGATTGATTGGCTTTGACGAACCTTTCCAAAAAATGATTAACCAAGGAATGATTCAGGGGAATTCGGCTTTGATTTATAGAGTAAATAAAGAATGGGGGCTTAGCAAAGGTGACGACCCAAGAGAATTAATTCCCCTAAGCCATTTTTCAGACATCTACATTTCTAAAAATGTTTTTGATAAATATCACAGAAATGAATTAGCTGTACCAAACAATATAACAAATGATGAAAAGGTTAGAATTTTAGATATTAACATTGAAATTAATGATTTTAGGACTTCCGTAAATAGAAAATTAGAGGAAATAAGTAAAGCAAATATTAAACTTTTGAATGATACTGATTTAAAAAATAAATACATTATTCAATATCAGTATGAATTAACAAAACATCTTTCCAAAAGGCATATTGATGTTACTCTACTTATAGATAATAGTAAAATAAACATTGAAAAATTAAAGAGTAAAAATCCAGAGTTTAAAAATGCTATTTTTCTATCCGAAGAAAATGGAGACTTTATAGTCGAAAGAGAAGTCGAAAAAATGTCTAAGTCCAAGTTCAATGTGGTTAATCCTGATGAGTTAATTGAACGATTTGGAGCAGACACTTTGCGCTGCTATGAAATGTTTTTAGGGCCTATAGAACAACACAAACCTTGGGACACACAAGGCATTGAAGGAACACATCGTTTCCTTAAAAAAGTTTGGAATCAGTTTCATGATGGAGATACTTTTAGTATAAGCGATGAAGCTCCAACTAAAGATGAATTAAGAGCTTTACACAAAACCATTAAAAAAATGGAAGAAGATATTGAGCGGTATTCGTTCAATACTTTAGTAAGTAATATGATGATTTTGCTGAACAGTTTACAAGAATTAAAATGTAACAAACGACAAATTCTTGAACCGTTTTTGATTTTACTTTCTCCTATGGCGCCACATATTTCCGAAGAACTTTGGAAATTGTGCGGTCACAATGAATCTATCTCTTATGCTACTTTCCCTGAATTTAAAGAGGAGTTTTTAGCAGAAAGTGCTAAAAAATATCCGGTTTCGTTTAACGGAAAAATGCGTTTTACGGTAGAACTTCCTACAGGTCTTTCTAAAGAAGACATTGAAAAAGAAGTAATGGCTATGGAAGAAACGCAAAAGTGGCTGGAAGGAAAATCTCCCAAAAAGATAATTGTAGTTCCGGAAAAGATTGTAAATATTGTAATGTAGTTATTCCGATGAGCTACCCGGAAATTTTACATTTAATCCTATATTCATAATAAAAGGAATAAAAACAGTTTCTGAGGTATAAACTAACGGCAACGAAAGACCCAGCTGCATGTGAAATTTTATATTCGGAGCTCCTACTCTAAAAGTTCCTACAGGCTCTATAAAAAAATCATTAGTAGAAATAGTATTTCCATTTTGCAGTTTAACAGAAGGGTAATTTGCCATCACTCCTCTTGCGGTAAATCCAAACTCAAAGTTTTCATCGGACTTTGCATAAGTAGTCTGTAAATAAAATTTGTTGTATTCAAAATCAGAAACTCCTTGACCGCCTCCTACAACAACTTCAAGAATTTGTTTTTTCGAAAAGGTATTAAAATAGCCTGCGCCTCCCGAATAAGAGTATGCGCCTGTAGGATTGTCTGTTGCTATAGAAGATGAAACATCTCCAAGAACTAATAAGTGATTGGTAATAGAATATGCTGCTTGTAAATCTCCGATAAGTAGTGCGTCTGCTGTTCCACTAACTTGATTTTTTTGAGTTAGCATAGGTGTATTAACACCTGTAGGAATATAACCTGTTTTACAGCTATATGTCAAAAAAACAATAAGTAAAATACATATTGTTTTTAATATTTTCATGGTGTGTAAGATTAGGCTACTTCAAACTCTTTTACATGAACAGCTTCTACTGCTTTAAGTTCGGGTAAAGATTTTCTGATGCTTTCTTCAACTCCAGCTTTCAAAGTCATTTTGCTCATGCTGCAGTTTTTACATGCTCCTAGCAATTCTACCTTTACCACAAGGTCATCACTAACATCTATTAAGCGAATATCTCCTCCGTCTGCTTCTAAAAAAGGACGAATATCTGCTATTGCAGCTTCAACTTTTGAAATAATTTTTTTGTCTCCCAAGTGCGTGAAATTGAATATCCAAAGTTATAAAAAGAGATGAACTTTACAACTTATCAATTTAAGATTATTTTAACATGAATTTAGTACGTCCAATATCGGCACCATCATGGTAAACTTCAACATTGTATTCACCCGAAGGAAAATCTTCGTCTCCTTCTTTTTTCTTCCAGTCAATACAAACATTGGTTTGTTCGCCTTTGTAGTTTAGCGTATATTTTACGGAGTACAATCCCTTTACTCCATTGAAATTAAACATATGAGAATCATCACTTCCCAGAGAAAGTACTCTGCCGTCAGGTGTTAAAATTCTCACATATAAAAGATGATTCCCCTTTTCACTTAATTTATTTTCCATAATGGTAAAGCAAGTTCTTATTTTATCTGCTTTACTTGCTCTATCAGTTTCTTTTCCGGTATTGTCATTTTTTACTTTTACTCCTGATGTATTTAATCCTGAAATAACAAAACGGCTGGCTGTTGTAACTTTTTGTGTTAAACCTTCATTTTGAGTAGATAACTCGTTATTCTTTTGCTTTTCGGATGAAAGAGCTGTTTTAACCTCTGTATTTTCTTTTATCAAACCTTGATTTAAGGTGTTCAAGGAATCAATAGTTACATTCATGCCGTGCATAATATCACGTAAAGTAGCCGCTTCTTTTTTGAGCTTATAGATTTCCCACTTGAGGCCTTTATTTTCTTTTACTTGGTTTAACATTTCCTCAATCTGTACCCTTTGTTCCTCAATTTTTGCTCTCATTTCCGCATTATCGGTTTCCATGGCATCGTATTGTGCAAGCATATCCGTTAATTCTGCTTCTAATGAACTTTTTTCAGCTTCTAAGTCTTCTTTTGATAATTCAATATACTCGATTTGGGTTTTTTGTTGCATTACTTGCCAACCTAGTATTGCACAGGTTACTGCTAACAAAATGCATAATACGATTAATAACTTATTGGTAGAACTGGATTTTTTATCGGGCTTACTTGGTGTAGGTTGTTGTGACATAATGTTTTAGAAATCGTTTAGATTACAAAAGTAACGGAAACTTTTTTATCTTCGTGCTTCTGAACGGTTATTAGGGTGAAATTTTTAAAAGTAATATTGTTGATAACTCCTTTATTGGCGCTTTATATAGTGCAAAGCGAAAATATTGTAGTTGCCAAAATAAAAACATATCCTGTAGATGAGTTTTACTTCCCTGAACTTAGTTATCAGTATCAATTAGACTCTTCCTTATTTCATAAAGCCATTAATGGCTATCATGAATTGGCTAATAAAAACTTACTTCAAAAAACCAATATTATCACCATCATTGATTTTACAAAGTCTGCCAATCAAAAAAGACTTTGGACCATTGACCTTTGCGAGCAAAAAGTACTGTTTCATGAATTAGTAGCTCATGGTAGAAATACCGGTGAAGAATTTGCCGCTGATTTTTCAAATAAAGAAGGGTCTTATCAAAGCAGTATTGGTTTTTATGTTACAGGAGAAATTTATGACGGAAAGCACGAACAGTCGTTAAAACTTCATGGGGTTGAAAAAGGTTTTAACAACAATGCTTTTGATAGAGGAATTGTCATTCACGGAGCCGACTATGTTAGCGAAGAGTTTATCTTAAATAATGGCAGACTAGGAAGAAGCCATGGCTGCCCGGCAGTTTCATTAGACATTAATGGAGAACTTATAAAAACGCTTGCTGAAGGTAGTTGCTTGCTTATTTATTATCCTGATAAGTCCTACCTAAAAAAATCAAAATTTTTTAACTAAAAATTGGCACTTTTTTTGATTAGTCTCGTATAACGTTTTAATACTGACTAAACCATGCCAAAATCGTTTTCCGCTATTATTGTTTTCATTATGCTTCTGAGCATTTTTTCTTGTAATAAACAGGAAGAAAATAAGGTTGCTGAAAACACAGATGTTACTCCCGTTTTTTCTGAAGAGTCAATTCAGCAGGGCATTGCATCACTTTTAAACGATTCGCTAAAATCATCTTTTGTAAATAATAAAGAAGTTGTTGATTGGTATAAATCTAATCACCACCAGCCAAAATGGTTTAGAAACAATGATGATATAAGTAATGTGTTTTCTCTCTACAGTCACTTAAAATTATCTTTTGAGCACGGTATTAATTCTGAGTATTTCAAAACAAAAGAAATAGGAGCGCTTAGCAAAGAGGTTTATTTAAGCATGATGAACAATCAATTGTCTTACGACAAACTTGCTATGCTTGATATAATGTTTTCTGATGCTGCCGTTACCTACTCTAGTGCACTTCAGTATGGGGTAGTTAACCCTAAAAAAGTTTATGGAGGGTCTTATAAAGTTGCGGCAAAGCCAAAAAAACAAGAGTTAGACGTATTAGAGACTACCGATACCAGAAAATTTTTATATGCCATTCAACCAAAAGATTTTCATTATAAATTAATGCAACAAGCCTATCTTGATTTAATGGAAAATGAAGTTGATGAAGAAGGCCAAGACATTCCAAAGCTGTCCGGTAAAATAGATTTTGGGGATACTTCTAATTATCTTGTTTTGATAAGTCAAAGACTATTTAACTTAGGTTATTTAACTAAAAAAAGCACAGAAAATGTTTATGATTCTACCTTGTTTAAGGCGGTTTATCAATTTCAAGAAGACAATGGTCTTGTCGCAGACGGAGTAATAGGAAGCTATACTTACGATTTAATTACGCTGACAAACGAACAAAAGAAAGAAATGCTGGTTGCCAATATGGAACGAATGCGATGGATTGACCTGCCCGAAGAAAATCCTTATCTTTTGGTAAACATCCCTTCTTTTAAGTTGCAAGTTAGAGACGGAGAAAACCTATTGATGGAAATGAAAACCTGTACCGGAAGCAAAGCTACCTCTTACTCTAACCATGAAACTCCATTAATGCACGACACCATAGAGTATATGGTATTCAACCCGACCTGGTCTGTGCCCAGAAGTATTGCCGAAAAAGAAATGTATCGAAAAATTGTAAAAGACCCTACTTATCTTGAAAGAAACGGATATAAAGTAATGAAAAACGGAAAATTTATCTCTACTTCAGAAATGAATTTGGCAAACTATACCGCATCTTCAATGCCCTATAAATTTGTCCAAAAACCCGGAAGAGGAAATGCTCTGGGAACTGTAAAGTTTATCTTTCCAAATGAAAGTAACATTTACTTGCATGATACTCCTAGTCAATCGGCTTTTAAAAACGACAACAGGGCAGTAAGTCATGGTTGTGTAAGGGTCGAAAAACCAAAAGATTTAGCTCAATTCTTAATGCAATATAGTGCCTTAAGCGAAGAAGAAAAAGAAGAGATAGGCTCTTCGGGTAAAAATACCATTAGGGTTAACTTAAAAGAAACCATCCCTGTTTATATTCTTTATTTCACCGCCTTTGCAAGTCCTACAGGTGAAATAAACTACTACAAAGATGTATATGAAAAAGATGGCGCTTTGCTAGACGCCATGAAATAAAAATCATTACTTTTGGCGTCCTTACAAAAAGAGATGCAAAAAATAATCAGTTTCATCCTTCGATTTATCCCCAGAAAAGTAATCCAATTGTTCGGAAACTTTGGGCTTCCGGTTATTGCCCTTTTTTATTCAGGAAATAAAGTAGAGTGTGCTGTTTGTCATAAAACCTACAAAAAATTCCTTCCTTATGGCAGACTTGAAGCATCCAGAAAAAATGCACTTTGTCCAAACTGCTTATCATTAGAAAGACATCGCCTAATTTGGTTGTTTTTACAAACGCAAAAGCCTGAATTTTTTGAGAAAAAACACCATTTTTTACATGTTGCTCCTGAACTATGTTTTATTAAACGATTTGAGAAAATACATGGTGATAATTATATAACTGCAGATATTGAGTCTCCTTTGGCAAAAGTTAAAATGGATGTGCATGATATTCCATTTCCTGATAACACTTTCGATATTGTATTTTGTAACCATGTTTTAGAGCATGTTGATAGCGATGTAAACGTGCTAAAAGAGTTTTATAGGGTGATGAAACCGGGAGCTTGGGCTATATTTCAGTCGCCCATTGACCATAATCTTGAAACTACCAAAGAAGATCCTACCATAACTGACCCAAAAGAGCGTGAAAAAGAATTTGGACAAGACGACCATGTAAGGATGTACGGAAAAGACTATAATAAAAGGCTTGAACTAGGTGGTTTTAAGGTAAATGCAGTAGATATGAGAGCGGTTTTAGGGGAAGAAAAGTTTAACCGATTTACCCTTCCAATGAACGAAAAAGTATATTTATGTGTTAAATAAATACATTCAACGAAGAAAAAATGCAATTTATATTTTGTATTCTAGAAATAAGGTTTTATTATTGCACACTAATTTGCAAAGCTAATTAATAGCTTAACGGTTATGAGAAAATTAATTACAACATCACTTTTTACGCTTTTGGTGGTTTTAGCCAACGCTGGAGTTATAGTGTTAGAGGGAAATTACCAAGGTAAAAACTTATATGTTCAAAATCCATTTGCCGGTTCGGGAGTGGGTTTTTGTGTTTTTGAGGTTACCATTAACGGAGAAGTTACCACCGATGAGATTAACTCAAGTGCATTTGAAATTGATTTCACTGCATTTCAATTGAAATTAGGAGATGCTGTAGTTGTTAAACTTAAGCATAAAGACGATTGCAGACCTAAAGTATTAAACCCTGAAGTTCTTAAGCCAAAAAGTACGTTTGAGTGTACTAATATTGAAGTAAATAAAGAAGGCTCACTTACTTGGACGACAACCGGAGAAACCGGGAAACTTACTTATACTATTGAACAATTTAGATGGAACAAATGGATTAAAGTAGGTGAAGTAGAAGGAAAAGGCACTCCTGAGTCTAACTCTTATGACTTTAATGTTACTTTACATCACGGTCAAAACCAATTTAGAGTAAAACAAGTTGATTACAGTAATAAGCCAAGATATTCTCCATCGGCTAAAGTTATGTCAGTGGTTGCTGAGGTTACTTTCAGTCCTATTAAAGCGAGTAAGGATATTACTTTCTCCAATGAAACTTTGTTTGAAGTATATGACCAATACGGAAACATCGTGAAAAAAGGATTTGGTTCTACTATAGATGTTAGTAACCTTGAAAAAGGGATTTACTATCTTAACTACGATAATAAGATGGAGCAATTCATCAAAAAATAATAAGTACATACTTTTTAGAAAAGCCCTCTTGTAGGGCTTTTTTTATACCCATAAGCACATGAAAAAGATAGAACACATAGGAATTGCAGTAAAAGACATTACAGCATCTAACAAGCTCTTTGAAAAGCTATTCAATAAAAAGCCTTATAAACAAGAAGAGGTTGAGAGTGAAAACGTGATCACTTCTTTTTTTGAAACGGGAGAAAGTAAAATTGAACTTTTGCAAGCCACTAGCCCGGATAGCGCCATTGCTAAATTCATAGAAAAAAAGGGCGAAGGCATTCATCATATTGCTTTTGAGGTAGATGATATTTATGCAGAAATTAAGCGCCTGCAAGTAGAAGGTTTTACCATGATACATGAAGCACCAAAAGAAGGTGCCGACAATAAACTTATTGCCTTTTTGCACCCAAAATCCACTAATGGGGTTTTAGTGGAGCTTTGCCAGGACAGAGGCTAAAACAAATCCAAAATATCTTCCCCTTTTTGCAAGTGATAAGTAATTATACCCATTTCTTTAGCAGAGGCAATATGTTGTGGGGAATCGTCAATAAAAAGGGTTTCAGAAGGCTTTATATCATGTTTTAAAAGAATGTGGTTAAATGCCTCCTTTTCAGGCTTTCGCAATTGAATTTCATGGGAATAAAATACTTCCTTAAAAAATGGAGATAATGAAGCCTGCCCTGTTTCTTTTTCTACTATTTTGCTAAACGCATTAAAATGAATCTCATTAGTATTACTTAGCAAAAAAGTATTGAATTTTTCTTTCAACTTATTAAGTAACGTTATTCTTTCTTTAGGCAAATCAAGCAACATGGCATTCCAGGCATCAACAATTTCTTGGTCATCAACTAATAAATTAGCTTCTGCTTTTATTTGTTGAATAAACTCTTTTGCTGATAATTTCCCGGTTTCAAAATGGTCGAACAAACCGCTCTGCTTTTGTTGAGAATACACCTCATCAAAGTTCTGCATGCCCAAATCTTTAAAAGCATTTTCGGTTAGCTGATAATCAATGTTTAAGATAACTCCTCCCAAATCGAAGATAATATTTTTAATTCCGTTTAAATTCATCTTAATTTGTGTATTAAGGTGCAAATATGTAAAATTGCAGCCCAATTTAAGCTTCTTAAGCTTAAAAGGGCCCATAGCTCAGCTGGTTACTGAGCATCCCGATTTTTCATCGGGAGGGTCCCTAGGTAAAAAATTAACCACCCAATGTAATTGGGCCCATAGCTCAGCTGGTTAGAGCACCTGACTCATAATCAGGGGGTCCCTGGTTCGAGCCCAGGTGGGCCCACTCTTTAAAACCTCAACTGAAAAAGTTGAGGTTTTGCTTTTCTGGTCTTAAAATAAATACAGATGATAGTTTGTCATGCTTTGGGAGACATCATCGTAACTCATGTGTGCTCTACCTGGATATATTTTGAATTTGGAAGCTATTCATTTAATTCTTAACAATTCGCTCAGTAATTATTACATCTCCCATTTTGATTCTTGCAAAATAAATTCCAGTATTGAATTCAGATAGGTCGACCACTCCCAATCCACCAAAAAAGCAAGTATGAAGCATAGCCTCCCCTAAAACATTAAATATAATAAAATCAACTTCGTTATATTCAGGTGATTTAATAGTTAATCTACCATTAACCGGGTTAGGGAAAATCTCTATATTTGTTTTATTTTTTGTTTCATTGATTGCCGTTGTACTTCCGCCAATACAGCTTATCCCTATTGCATCATAGCTTCCTGCTGTACCAACCATTGTCCAAGTTGAGCCGCCATTGGT
>CALALS010000319.1 GCA_937925525.1 uncultured Flavobacteriales bacterium
CCTAATTTTAATATTTCTTATGGTGCCATTGCATCTGAACTAGAAAAAATGAACGTACAAGAGCTAAATATAAAAGACATCTCACAAGCCGTAATTAATATAAGAAGCAGTAAACTTCCTAATCCAAAGGATATTGGAAATGCCGGAAGTTTCTTTAAAAATCCCGTAGTAAAAAATGAAATTGTTGAGGCAATAAGCAAAGAATTTCCTGAAGCTCCAATTTATAAGGTAAACGATAATGAAAGTAAACTGGCTGCAGGTTGGTTAATAGAACAATGTGGATGGAAAGGAAAAAAGATAAATAATTATGGTGTTCATACTAAACAGGCCCTAGTCTTAGTTAATTACGGTGGTGCGACCGGTAAAGAAATTTTTGACTTATCTGAAAGTATCTTACAATCAGTTAAAGAAAAATTTAATATTGAATTGGAGAGAGAGGTAAACATCTACTAAATGAATAAATCTGTTTTAATATTATTTACAGCTATTTTTTTGAGTTGCAATGCCAATTCAAACCAACAAAAAAATACTACCATGGCAGAAAATAAAACTGAAAATATTTCCGGAGAAAAAATAGATACCGCTACTTTTGGAGCGGGCTGTTTTTGGTGTGTTGAAGCAATTTTTCAGCAAATTAAAGGTGTAAAATCCGTGAAATCAGGTTATACAGGAGGACACATTAAAAACCCATCATACAGAGAAGTTTGCAACGGCACCACAGGTCATGCAGAAGTTGCACAAATTGTTTTTAATCCAGACACCGTTAGCTTCACAAAACTATTAGAAGTATTTTTTCAAACGCATGACCCTACTACATTAAATAAACAAGGTGCTGATGTAGGAACACAATATCGTTCGGCTATTTTTTATCACTCACAAGAGCAAAAAGAAACGGCCGAAAAAGTAATAGAAAAACTTACTTCAGAAAATATTTTTGACAAGCCTATTGTTACAGAAGTTACTAAAATAGGAGAATTTTATCCTGCCGAAGATTACCATCAAAACTATTACAACAACAATTCAGAACAGGGATATTGCAGAATTGTAATTACTCCAAAGCTGGAAAAGTTTAAGAAAGTGTTTAGTGATTTAGTGAAAGAATAAACTTAGTCTTTTAATAAGTGCTTGTATATTCTCAGCTCTTCTCTGTTATATTTATTGTCACTGTTTTCAACAAGGTCAAGTAAATACTCATAACTGGTTTTATCAGTAGGCACTTCTTCTCCTTCTTCTCCTACAAATCCATCAGTAAAATAATCTACTGTAAAATCTTCGTTTTCCTCAAGATGCTCGTAAGTTTGTCTTAAAACTCTTGTAACCAAAGCATCTTCCTGAGATTTAGCCACTTCTCTCAGCTCTTTTAAAAGAGGAATAGAAACTTCAATATCAATTCCGTTTTGAGAGGCTTCCTTAAGTTTTTCAAGAATCTTTGAAGATTTGTTATCTAAAACCATGTTATAAAATTTACTGCAAAGCTAAAAAACCTTATTTTAACCCGAAATAAATTTTTACTTATTTTTACTGGTTAATAAACATCTACTTGAAAAGACTAATATTCATACTGTTACTTTATTTTTTGGCTACAAATTTATGTGGCCAAGACAAAGTTACCTTACCTTCAGTTGTTAACTATAGTCAAAAAGATTATTCAAGTGCCTCACAAAACTTTGATGTTTGTCAAAATTCAAAAGGCATCATGTATTTTGCTAATACCAGCGGACTTCTTGAATATGATGGCAGCAACTGGCGAAAAAAAAATATACCAAATTCCCAGTTAGTTTCATTAGACATTGATAATGAAGACATAATCTATACAGGAGGCAATGGAGAAATCGGCCTTTTTAAGTCTGATTCTACCGGTGAATTAATTTATCAGTCTTTAACATCAATTATTCCTGAAGAAAACAAAAGCTTTGGCTATGTGTGGAATGTAATTGCATTTGACAACAAAGTATATTTTAACTGCTTTAAATACATTTTTGTTTATGAAAATGGTAAAATAACTACCATTCAACCCAACTCTGAAGGAACTCACCTAATGTTTAAAGTTCAAGATGAGTTATTGCTAACTGATAAAACCAAAGGTGTTTTTCGGCTAAACAATTCTAAATTAAACTTCATTCCTAATAGCGACATTTTTATTGGTAAAAGCATATTTTCAATTATCAAAAAAGAAAACGGAAATTATTTAATAGGCACTAGAGAAAAGGGTATATATGAATTAGACCCTAACAACAGTAGTAATTGTAAAATGTTTAACCCAACACTATCCGAAACATTGGGAAACTCAATACTCTATTGTGGAATACGGTTAAAAAACGGAAATCTTTGTTATGGCACTATTACCAATGGTGTATTTATTACAAATCCTAAAGGAAATATTATCCACCACATAAGTAGAAATGAAGGATTAAACACAGAAGCGGTATTAAAACTTTATCAAAACTCATTTGGGCAAGTATGGTGCGGTTTAGATAATGGAATATCACAAATTAACATTAATAGTTCTTTTACATTTAGAAAAGAAGGGAATGGTTTTTCAGGTGGAATTCAACACCTTTTAATCGCCAATAAAATACTTTATTTAGCAACTAGCCAAGGTGTATATTATAGTTACATAGGAAAAAATGACTCCCTAAAAGAAGAGTTTAATGACATTTCTAAAGTTGAAGGTTTTAAAGGGCAGGCACTATAC
>CALALS010000320.1 GCA_937925525.1 uncultured Flavobacteriales bacterium
ATTTGTGTGGATGAGGACATGACCACCACTTATTAATTGCTATTTCCTATTTTTTTTCCTATTATTTGGCTTTAGCAATAAACGCCAATTAATGACAACACTAAATCAGGAGACACTGGATGAACTTATAAAGCTTAGAAAGCATATTCATGCAAACCCTGAACTATCTGAAAAAGAAAGAGAAACCGCTAAGCTCATTAAAAACTATTTAGAAAAATGTTCTCCTTCAAAATTAATAACTGATGTTGGTGGACATGGTGTAATTGCAATTTTTGATAGTGGGATAGATGGTAAATCAGTATTGTTCAGGGCAGATACCGATGCATTGCCTATTCAGGAAACAAACGATTTTGAACATCAGTCTAAAGTAAAAGGAGTTTCACACAAATGTGGTCACGATGGACACACCTGCGCTCTGCTTGGGTTTGCCAAAATACTTTCAAAACAACCACCAAAAAAAGGAAAAGCAATATTACTCTTTCAGCCTGCTGAAGAAGAGGGTATAGGCGCCAAAGCGGTTTTAAATGATGGAAAATTTAAGTCAATAGAACCGGATTATGTTTTTGCTTTTCACAATCTTCCGGGCTATCCGTTAAATGAAATAGTGATAAAAAATGGCCCTTTTACCTCAGCAGTTAAGAGTATTATTATAAAGTTTAACGGAAAAACATCGCATGCGGCAGAACCCGAAAAGGGCATTAACCCTGCTTTGCCAATTGCTGACATCATTAAAGAATGTGATACCCTTTCCAATAACCAACCCGAAAGAGAAGACTTTACTTTAATTACGCCTATACACATTAACATGGGAGAAATAGCTTACGGAATATCTGCCGGATACGGAGAGCTAAGGTTAACCATAAGAACATGGAGCGAACAATACATGGACGATTTATCTTCAAAATTGATCGCATTAATTAAATCAATTTCTAAGAAATATAATATTGACATAGACTATAACTGGACGCATGAATTTAGTGCAAATGAAAATCATGACCATGCATTTACGATAATTAAAGAATCGGCCACTAAGCTATCATTACAGCTAACAGAAAGAGAATATCCTTTTAAATGGGGAGAAGATTTTGGTTTGTTTACGCAACAGTTTAAAGGGGCTATGTTTGGCATTGGTTCGGGAGAAGCTTGTCCGGCTCTTCATAATCCTGATTATGATTTTCCTGATGACATTTTACCAAACGCTATTCAATTGTTTCATCAAATAAGTTTATCGGCATTAGCATGACCTCATTTAAAACTTCACACATAGAAATTAGCAAAAGTGCACTTCAACATAATTTAAGTTTCTTAAGAAATTTCATTAATGATAATGTGATTATTTCTTCTGTTGTAAAAGGAAATGCTTACGGGCACGGAATAGATTTATTTACACCTTTGGCTGAAGAATGTGGTATCGACCATTTTTCGGTTTTTAGTGCAGAAGAAGCTCTGCGTGTATATAATTCCGTTAGCAATAAAAACACCATTATGATTATGGGTGCTGTTGACGATTACGAGCTTGAATGGGCCATTCAAAACAACATAGCGTTTTTTGTATTTGAACTATCCAGACTAAAGCGAGCTATTGAAATAGCAAAAAAGCTAAATAAAAAAGCAAGAGTTCATATTGAAGTAGAAACCGGAATGAACCGAACAGGCTTTCATTTAAAAAAACTCTCTCCTGTAATTGAGCTTTTAAAAGAAAATTCAACGTACGTTTCTTTCAGTGGTCTTTGTACTCACTTTGCAGGAGCAGAAAGCATTGCCAATTATTATAGAATAAAAAAACAACGTGCCAATTACTTAAAAGCGCTCAAAAGATTTGAGGAGAATAATTTATCTCCAATAATTAAACATACTGCTTGTTCTGCTGCAGCTTTGCGATATCCTAAAACACAAATGGATATGGCAAGACTGGGTATTGTTCAGTATGGTTTTTTTCCAAACAAAGAAGTATTGATTGAATATTTAACGAAAAAAAAAGCAACTGAAAACCCGCTGAAAAGATTAATTACTTGGAAAAGTAAAGTGATGGATATAAAGTCCGTTAAGACAGGAGAATTTATTGGGTACGGAACTTCTTACCTTGCTAACTCAGACATGAAAATAGCTGTTATTCCGGTTGGCTATAGTAATGGCTTTAGTCGGTCATTAAGCAATTCCGGGAGAGTTTTGATAAAGGGTCATAGAGTAAGCGTAATTGGCATCGTCAATATGAACATGATTACAGTTGATGTTTCACAGGTTGAGGGTATTGAAAATGGAGATGAAGTAGTATTGATAGGAAAGCAGGGCGAACTGGAAATAGGAGTTTCTTCTTTTAGTGAAATAAGTAATCAGGTTAACTACGAAATGCTAACCCGATTACCTTCTAATATTCCCAGAATAGTGGTTGACTAATTATTTTTCCAGTGAACCCGTCATTTTAGCAGGCACCACCCACTCGTCATATTCTTCCTCAGTAACATATCCCAATCGAACGGCTTCTTCTTTTAAAGTTGTTCCGTTTTCGTGAGCTGTATTAGCTATTTCTGCGGCTTTGTAATACCCAATTTTTGTATTTAAAGCAGTAACCAACATTAGTGAACTGTTCATTAATTGTTCTATTCGTTTATAGTTGGGCTCTATTCCTTGCGCACAATGTTCGTCAAAAGATACACAAGCATCTCCCAACAATTCTGCCGATTGCAATAAATTATATGCCATCATGGGTTTAAATACATTCAATTCATAATGCCCTTGCGTTCCGCCAACAGTAACCGCAACATCATTTCCCATCACTTGTGCACAAACCATTGTCATGGCTTCGCATTGTGTTGGGTTTACTTTTCCGGGCATGATAGACGAACCGGGTTCGTTGGCAGGAATAATAATTTCTCCTATTCCGCTTCTTGGTCCGGAAGCCATCATTCTAATATCGTTTGCTATTTTATTTAGTGATACTGCTAATTGTTTTAATTCTCCGTGTGTTTCCACAATGGCATCATGTGCTGCTAATGCCTCAAATTTGTTTTCAGCAGTTATAAAAGGAAGTCCTGAAAATTCAGCAATCTTTTTTGCTACTAACACATCATAGCCTTTAGGTGTATTTAAGCCTGTTCCAACAGCTGTTCCGCCTAATGCTAATTCCGAAAGATGTGCCAATGTGTTTTTAAGCGCTTTCAATCCATGGTTAAGCTGAGAAACATAGCCTGAAAACTCTTGTCCAAGAGTCAGTGGTGTTGCATCCATTAAATGTGTTCTACCAATTTTAACCACATCTTTAAAGGCTTTGCTTTTTGCATCCAGCGTATTGCGTAGTTGTTCAACTCCTTTAATGGTTTTTTCAACCACCATTTTATAGCACGCAATATGCATTCCGGTAGGAAATGTGTCGTTAGATGATTGAGATTTATTTACGTCATCATTGGCTTTTAAAACCGGTTCTCCCTCTCCTATTTTTTTTCCTGCCAAAACCTGAGCACGATTGGCAATTACCTCATTCACATTCATATTACTTTGCGTTCCTGAGCCCGTTTGCCATATTACCAATGGGAATTGGTCATCTAGTTTTCCTTCTAAAATTTCATCACAAACTGCAGAAATTAAATCTCGTTTCTCTTGTGATAAAACTCCCAGCTCACAATTTGCATGTGCCGCAGCCTTTTTTAAATAGGCAAAGCCATAAACAATTTCTAAAGGCATAGAAGCAGCAGGACCTATTTTAAAGTTATTTCTTGAACGTTCTGTTTGAGCTCCCCAGTATTTATCAGCCGGAACTTTAACTTCTCCTATCGTATCTTTTTCTATTCTATATTCCATTATGTGAAGGTTTTTTTTAATTTAGGGCTCTAAAATAAGCAATTATGGTAACTGGTTTATTAATTTTCTTAGGCATTGCAGGTTTAGCTTTTGCAACATTACTTTTCTTAGCAGGTTTTGCTATTCCTTACGCTATTCACTTATACATGATGGACATTTTAAAAACTAAGGTGCTTCCTAAGTTCAAAAAGTTTGATCATTAATTAAAGTATTTTCTTTACGTTTTCAGGTGGTCTTCCAATTACCGCTTTGTTTCCATTTACAAAAATTGGTCGCTCTATTAATATCGGATTTTCTGCCATTGCTTTAATCCATTGCTTTTCTGTAAGCTCTTTTCCTTTATATTTTTCAAGATATATTTTTTCCTTTTTCCGCACTATCTCCTCTGCTTTCATTCCCAGCTTTTTAAGCAAAGCTTCTATTTCCTTTTCGGTTGGAGGAGTTTTCAGGTATTCTATTACCTCAACATTTTTAGCTTTTTTTTCAACTATTTGAAGAGTTTCTCTGCTCTTCATACATCTTGGGTTGTGATATATTTTCATGCTCTAAAGTTTATAATAAATTATTTATCTACTCTTGCCATATTCCATCAAAAAACCTTTTAGAAAGGTGTCTATTTCTCCTGACAAAACGCCTTCTGTGTCTGATGTTTCTATACCTGTTCTCACATCCTTTACTAATTTATATGGATGTAAAACATAATTTCTGATTTGACTTCCCCACTCAATTTTCATTTTTCCTGCTTCAATTTGTTCTCTTTTTTCAAGCCTTTTTCGCATCTCGGCTTCATAAAGTTGTGACTTTAAAAGCTGCATGGCTTTTTCTTTATTCTGAAGCTGTGAGCGACTTTCGGTGTTTTCAATAATAATTCCGGAGGGAGCGTGCCTAAGCCTAACACCTGTTTCTACTTTGTTTACATTCTGTCCACCCTTTCCTCCTGAACGAAAGGTTTCCCATTCTATGTCCGCAGGATTCACTTTAATTTCAATGGAATCATCAATCAAAGGATAGACATAAACTGAAGCAAACGAAGTATGTCTTTTTGCATTTGAATCAAACGGAGAAATTCTTACCAACCGATGTACTCCATTTTCTCCCTTTAAATAACCAAAAGCAAATTCGCCTTCAATTTCTACCGACACAGTTTTTATGCCTGCCACATCACCTTCTTGAAAGTTTAATTCCTTTACACTGAAGCCATGACTGTCTGCCCACATGGTGTACATTCTGTAAAGCATTGAGCACCAGTCGCAACTCTCTGTTCCTCCTGCTCCTGCTGTAATTTGAAGAACTGCATTCATGGCATCTTCTTCTTCACTAAGCATGTTTTTAAACTCTAGTTCTTCAAGAAGCTCAACTGCTTTTTGGTAATGTGTCATTACATCTTCTTCAGATGCTTCATTGGCTTTGTGAAATTCAAAAATGACTTTTAAGTCCTCAATGGATGATGTTACGTAAGAATAAGAATCCGTCCAGGTTTTGAGTCCTCTTATTTTTTTCATGACTTTCTCGGCTTCTGTTGAGTTATCCCAAAAGCCGGGATTCATGGTTTTTATTTCTTCTTCTTCAATGAGTATTTTCTTGCCGTCAATGTCAAAGATACCTCCTTAGCGCATCGGCACGCTTCACTAATTCTGATATGTTTTCGGAGTTTATCATTATACCGTTAAGATGTCTTTTTCTTTCTTCGCGATAAGCTCATCCACTCTTGACACGTAGTTGTCCGTTGTTTTCTGAACACTGTCTTCAGCATCTTTTATGATGTCTTCGCTAATATCTGACTTTAACTTTTTAATGTCGTCATTAGCATCTTTTCTAGCTGTTCTAATAGATACTTTTGCTTGTTCGCCTTCTGCTTTTGCTTGTTTTACTAAATCTTTTCTACGCTCTTCTGTTAATGGCGGAATGTATATCATAATTAATTCTCCATTATTTTGAGGAGTTACACCAAGGTTTGCCTCAAAAATTGCTTTTTCAATATTTTCAAGTAATCCTTTTTCCCAAGGTTGAATAGATATTGTTTTGGCATCTGGGGTGTTAATATTAGAAACCTGTGAAAGAGGTGTTGGTGTTCCGTAATAATCTACTTTTACTCCGTTAAGCATTGCCGGAGATGCTTTTCCCGCTCTAATATTAGTTAATTCATTTGCTAAGTGCTCAAGAGCTGCTTGCATTTTATCTTTTGCTTCTTTTATGATTTTATCTATTTCCGGTATCATCTCAAATCGTTTTTTAAGATTGCAAATATAATGTTTTTAGTATTCAGACTTAATTATAAAAACATGAGTGTAGCATGAAATGTGACTAAACAGTTGAATTAAAAAAAATTATGCTTCTACTAAAGTGCCGATATTTTCTCCGTGCATTACTTTTTTAAGGTTTCCGGGCTGATTCATATCAAAAACAATGATAGGAAGATTGTTTTCTTTACATAATGTAAAAGCCGTTAAGTCCATCACGTTTAAGCCTTTTTCATAGACTTCATTAAAGCTGATTTTTTCAAATTTGGTGGCGTTAGCATCTTTTTCAGGGTCAGAGGTATAGATGCCATCCACTCTTGTGCCTTTCAAAATTACATCGGCATTTATTTCAATTGCTCTAAGAGAAGCCGCAGAGTCTGTAGTGAAAAAAGGATTGCCCGTTCCTGCACCAAAAATTACTACTCTGCCCTTTTCAAGGTGGCGCATGGCTCTTCTTCTAATGAAGGGTTCTGCTATTTCTTTCATTTCAATAGCCGATTGTAATCTGGTTTGTACACCATTTTGCTCAAGTGCTGATTGTAATGCCATTCCGTTAATAACTGTTGCCAACATTCCCATGTAATCTCCTTGTGTTCTTTCCATTCCGCCTTTCTCAGCCTGAACGCCTCTAAAAATATTTCCTCCGCCAATTACCACAGCCACTTGAACTCCTTCATCCGTAATTGATTTTATTTCTTTAGCGTATTGGTCAAGCCTGTCATTATCAATACCAAAGCTTTTAGAACCCATTAAAGCTTCTCCGCTAAGTTTCAGAAGTATTCGTTTATATTTCATAGTTTGTTCTGTTGTGGCTAAATTAAAAAAAGCAAAAAAAAAGAGAACCGAAGTTCTCTTTAATTATAAATTATCCTAATGTTACTCGCTTAAACTCCACTACCTTTAAGCCATCAGCAGTGTCTTTTAAAAATTGAGCAACTGTTTTTTTGTTATCCCTGATAAAGTCTTGATTAACTAAAGTATTCTCTTTAAAGAACTTTTTAAGTTTTCCTTGAGCTATTTTGTCAATCATTTCTTCCGGTTTTCCTTCTTGACGAGCAAGTTCTTTGCCAATTTCTAATTCTCTATCAATAGTTTCTTGAGTAACGCTTGTTTCATCTACAGCAACCGGGTCCATTGCAGCTACCTGCATAGCTACTTGTTTTCCGGCATCTTCAATATTTTCTCCGCTCTTGTTTAAACTAACTATAGTTGCTAATCTGTTTCCCGGATGGATATAAGCTACCGCTTGTTCTCCGTTGACAATTTCATAAGCTCCTAAATCTATTTTCTCACCTATTTTACCAATATTATCAGTAATGTGATCTGACACAGTTCTTCCGTCAGCTAACGTTAATGCTTTCAATTCATCAACATTTGCAGGGGTTTTATCGGCAGCAACATTCAATATTTCTTCAGCGAACGCTACAAAATTTTCGTTTTTTGCAACAAAGTCGGTTTCACAGTTAAGCATAATTACCACAGCTTTTTTGCCATCAGCCGTAGTTTTAGCAATTACTGCACCTTCATTAGCTTCTCTATCTCCTCTTTTAGCAGCAACTTTTTGTCCTTTTTTTCTCAGGATGTCTACCGCTTGTTCAAAATCTCCGTTAGCTTCTACTAGTGCATTTTTGCAGTCCATCATACCTGCACCGGTTTGCTGTCTTAATTTATTTACATCACTTGCCGTTATAGTTGCCATCTCTGCCATGTATTTTAAATTTATTCAGTTTCTTCTACTTTTTCTTTTGCCTTAGCTTTTGGTTTTTCTTCTTTTGAAGTAGCTTTTTCCTTTTTAGGAGCAGCTTCCTTTTCAGCTTTTGGCTTTTCTTTATCTTTCTTTCTATCCGCTAATCCGCCTGCAATTTCTTTAGTGATATATTCTAAAATAATATCAATAGATTTTGCTGCATCATCATTCGCTGGAATTGCAAAATCAACCAAGTTTGGATTTGAGTTCGTATCAACAATAGCGAATGTTGGAATGTTTAATTTTTTTGCTTCTGCAATAGCAATGTGTTCTTTTTTAATGTCAACAACAAATAGTGCTGCAGGAAGTCTTGTTAAGTCAGCTATACTTCCTAAGTTCTTCTCTAATTTAGCTCTTTGACGGTCAACTTGAAGCCTCTCTCTTTTAGAAAGTGTTAAGAAGGTTCCGTCTTTTTTCATTTTGTCGATGTTGTCCATCTTTCTAACTGCTTTTCTGATAGTAGCAAAGTTAGTTAACATACCTCCAGGCCATCTTTCAGTAACGTAAGGCATGTTGATAGACTTAATTCTTTCAGCCACTAAATCTTTTGCTTGTTTTTTTGTAGCAACAAAAAGAATTTTTTTGCCAGACTTAGCAATTTGTTTTAACGCATTTGCCGACTCTTGAAGTTTAGCTGCGGTTTTGTTTAAATCGATAATGTGGATTCCGTTTTTCTCCATAAAAATGTATGGAGCCATTTTAGGATGCCACTTTCTTTTAAGGTGTCCGAAATGTACACCTGCTTCTAATAAGCTTTGAATGTTTGGTTTGTTTTCCATGTTTACTTCCTTTTTTAGTTGTAACTCAACCTGTAAGTAGCGCTATGCGGTCTTACAAGTTTAGGTACTAAACAGTTTATAATAGATAAAAAATTAACGTTTGCTGAACTGGAATCTCTTTCTCGCTTTTTTCTGACCAAATTTCTTTCTCTCTACCATTCTTGGGTCACGAGTTAATAATCCTTCCGGTTTTAGTGCTTTTCTAAATTCAGGGTCAACTTGAATAAGTGCTCTTGAAATTCCCAATCTTACTGCCTCTGCCTGACCTGTAATTCCACCGCCTTGTACATTTACTGTTACGTCAAATTTCTTTGTAGTATCAGTCAATAAAAAAGGTTGATTTACTTTATATAACAATGTATTTGTTTTAAAGTAATCTTTGGTTTCCTTGTTGTTGATAGTAATATTTCCTTTTCCTTCTGTTAAGAAAATTCTAGCAACTGAAGTTTTTCTTCTTCCTACGGTATTAATAACTTCCATATTTATTTTATCGTGTTAAGGTCTAATGCTTGAGGTTTTTGAGCTTCATGTGTGTGCTCGCTTCCGGCATAAACATGAAGGTTTCTGAAAATAGCTCTTCCTAGTCTATTCTTAGGCAACATTCCTAAAATAGCCCACTCTACCATTCTTACAGGATGCTTTGCCATCATTTCGCTTGCCGTAGTAGTTTTTTGTCCACCCGGGTAAGTTGAATGAGTAACATATTCTTTTTGATCCCACTTTTTTCCGGTTAACTTAATTTTATCGGCATTTAAAACCACCACATAATCTCCGCAATCTGCGTGAGGAGTAAAGTTAGGTTTTGTTTTGCCTCTTAAAACTTGAGCAACTTTAGAAGCAAATCTTCCAAGTGTTTGATTTTCAGCATCTACAACATACCACTGCTTGTTGGCATTTTCTTTATTTGCTGATATTGTTTTGTAACTTAATGTATCCACTATTCCTGCGAATTTTTTAATTGGGCTGCGAATTTAGCACTAATTTATTAATCCGCAAAAACAATTAACTATTTTATGTTGATAATTGAGTTTTTATGGTAAAATATGCACCTCTACGTTATCACTGCTCTTAAAAGAAACCTTTTCTCCATTGAGATAAACCAAAGCATTTGCATAGGTAAAAGATTTTAACATAAATGAATTTTGTCCCTCTAATATGGTTACTTTATCTTCAAAAACTCTTGCTTTTAAAAACTGGGCTCTACCGGGTTTAACGGTAAAATCATGCGTTAGCGATAGGTTTTTCTGAAGAAAAAAGGAAGGGCACTTTTTCTGGGAATTATTTATCCATGGAAGCACATATTCATAAAAACAAACCAAAGAAGATGAAGGGTTTCCGGGTAATCCAAAAACAAAAGAGCCTTCTAACTTTCCAAAATATAAAGGTTTTCCTGGCTTTTAGTTGACTTTATAAAATATAGTTGTGCTATTTAGTTCGTTTAAGGCCTTCCCCACAAAGTCATAATCTCCAACTGAAATGCCACCGCTAAATAAAATTAATTCGTACTGATTAGTTAATTGGCTAATTAGTTCTAAGGTTGACTTATAATCATCTTTAAGTTTAAATACTTCGGCTTTTATATTTAATTGAGAAAGAGCCGCCTTCAGCATTTGTCCGTTTGACTCATAAACTCCACCAAAAGGCAATTCCTTTCCGGGTTCAATCAGTTCATTTCCCGTAACAACAATAGCGATTTTTGGTTTTTTATACACCTCCACTTCGATAATTCCCAGGCTATTTAAAAACCCAACGGTAGCAGGATTAACAATATGATATTGCTCAACAGCTATTTTTCCTTCGCTAATATCTTCTCCTATTTGCCGAATATTTTCCTGCTCTTTTATTCCTTCTTGCCGAATTATTATTTTACTTTCTTGTGCCAAAACATTTTCTTGCATAATTACAGCGGTAGCATTATCAGGAACAGGTGCTCCTGTATAAATACGATAGCACTCCCCTTTCTTTAATGCTATTTTTTGCTTTGAACCCGCTGGTATTTCACCAGCCAACTGAAACTCCTTAATACCATTTTCAAAATCTGACTTCATGATACAGTAGCCATCCATTGCCGATTGTCTGAATGATGGCAAAGAGATAGGCGCTAAAATATTTTGTGAAATTACTCTTCCTATTGCTTCAGAAACAGCCATTTTTTCTTCTCCAAATACAGGACTGTTTTCAATTACAAATTTTTTGGCTTCTTCTACGCTAATCATTTTAAAATAAAATTCTATACTGCATGATAGGGAAAAATCCCATTTGATATTCTGTAACAACTTCTCCGCTCACTTTGTCAAAGGTTTGGGTAAAAATGTTTTGGCTGTCAAATACGTTTTGAACATTTATAGCCCATTCTTGTGTTGCCCTTTTCAAATTTAATTTATACGTAAATCGAATGTCAAATCTAAAATAATCGGGATATCTTTTTTGGTAAGCTTGTGAATAAATATAAACAGTTCTACCATATAATCTGGACAATTCTTCATTAATAGGAATATATCTCCTACCTCCTGCAAAAACAGTTTTAATGTCTATTGCAAATACATTATTTTGCTTTTTTCCTACCGGATATTCTAGTCCGCCTAATGCATTAAAGGTATAGTTTCCGCTAAAAGCGGTTTGTCTTTCTATATTATCACTGGCAATATATTTTGATTCATATAATGAACCCGTAATTAAAAAATAAGTATGCTTGCTAAAGAATTTTTCAAAGGTGATTTCTAGCCCGTAATTTTCCCCTTCTCCGGAGTTTTGCAAACTATCAATGGCCGGAATTCCAAAGTCGGCTCCAATATTTAACGCTGAAAAAGTAGAAGAACGCGATTCAACAGGTATATTATACAAATACTGGTAATAACTTTCTACTTTTAGCCTTAAGTTAGTATTGATAGAATAATCATACGCAATTACAGAATGAACACTTTTTGAAAAACCTAAATCTGTATTTGTTTTTATAGTAGAGCCATCCGGCAAGTAGGTTTCATAAAAATAGAGCGAAAAAGGTTGCGTCTGAGAATGAAGCCCGCCTCCTAAACTCAAGGTTTGTTTTTCATGAAACTGATATTTAAGACCTAACCTAGGTTCTATGGTGTATGAGTTATTGTATGCAAAATGCTGATGATGAACGCCTGCGTTTAAAACTAATATATCCGTAAACTTATGCTGCCATTGCAAATAACTCTGCAATAAAGAAGTATTGCCTGATGTATTGGTGATGGTTCTGTAAAAAGTGTTCTCAAATGTGCTGTCAACGTACCGAAAGTCATACAAGTCCATTATTAAACCTAAACTAACTGTATTCTTTGAGTTGATTTTTTTATTCAGTTCGGTATTAGCGCTATATTTTATTTCATACGAATTGTTGTCGTAAATCATAAAGGGCTTGTCGTCTAAAGAACTTAACGAATCAATTGTAATTGTATTTTGCGTACCGGAAACAGCTATGTTGGTTTTAATTCTTGTTTTTTCATTAAAAAAATACGTGTGTGATAATCCTGAAAAGCCGGTATTACTGCCATAGTAGGCATCGCTTTTTCCAACACCAAAAGACCAATCGGACTCTTTTTTGTTTTTCTGAAGCAATTCTATATAACTCAACCCGCCAACGGCATAAAAAGAAAATCTTCCGTACTTCACTCCAGGAAAATCAACTTTTACTGCTAAATCTTGATATTGTGGTGTTCCTCCAACATTAAAGTCAATTCCTAGTTTATCTAAAAACCCAAGCGTTGAATATCTATAAGCAGCTAAATACGATGAGCTTTTCTTCTTTGAAATAGGCCCTTCTGCTCCAAACTCAAAACCGTTAAATCCAACCTGCCCTGTAAACTCAGTTTTTTCGTTATTTCCGTTACGCATCCTTAAATCAAATGCTCCTGCCAAGGCATTTCCGTATGCTGCAGGAAAGGCGCTTGTCATAAAATCTGAATTATCCAGCACATTATTATTTAAAATACTTATCGGTCCACCTGTTGTTCCTAAACTTCCAAAGTGATTTGTGTTGGGAATATTTATTCCGTCCATACGCCACAAAACACCCAACGGAGAATTTCCTCTGATAATAATGTCGTTTCTTTGATCTCCGGCCACAGCCACTCCCGCATAATTAGCTACCATTCTTGACGGGTCGTTTAATGTTCCGGCATAACGTTTGGTTTCTTCAACAGTAAAAGACCGAGAGCTTACCGTTGCCATTTCATTGTTAACCTCTTTTTTATCTTTTTCGGCAGTTACCACAAACTCTTCTGTTTGTACCACCATTTCTTTAAGCTTTACATTAATAATTAACTCCTTTGCTGAGGTTAAAATCAAATTATTTAGCGTAACCGGGCTATATCCAATAAAACTGATTTGAATAGATTGCCTTCCAATAGGAACATTTTCTAGTTTAAATTTTCCGTTTTCATCTGAATAAACTCCAACGACAGGGTCTGTCCCTAGTAAAATAATGGTGGCTCCCGGCAAAGGAAACTCTGATTGTTCATCTACAACGGTTCCTCTTATAGTTTGAGTTAAATCTTGTGTATAGTAGGTGTTTACAAGAAATAGAAAGAAAATGAGCAGGGAAAACTTTCTCATGAAAAACTACTTTACAATTTGCTTTGTTTAAAAGTTATTATTGAATTGCAAAGATACTTTTTAATATAAACTAAATTTGGTCGTTAATTGTTCTAAACCCATTTTATAATGATTCGCATCCTTCTTATTTCGATAATTATTTTCTCTTCAACAACAGCCTTTTCACAAGAATTACATGAGTACAAATGGACTAATGGCAATAAAAAAGCTGCCGGGTTAATTAAAGACGGGATGGAGCAAGGTGTTTGGAAATTTTGGAATAAAGAAGGGCAAATAGAACAAGAAGTTACCTACAAAGACGGTGAGTTTCATGGTTTATACACCTATTACTGGAACAATGGTAATAAAAGAGAAGAGGGCACTTTTGACAGGTCAATGAAGCAGGGTTCTTTTACCTCCTGGTACGAAAGCGGAGAAAAAGAAGCGCAAGGGTTTTATATTAACGGATACAAAGACAGCACATGGACTTACTTTTTCCCTAATGGCAATAAAAAAGAAGTTCAATTTTATGACCGAGACAAGCCGGTTGGAACATGGAAAACATGGTATAGCAATGGTAAAGAAAAAAGCGAAATTAAATATGAAAATGGCAATACCTATTATTTAAACTGCTGGAATAAGAGTGGAAAAAAAATCTTAGATAACGGTAGTGGAACATTTCAAGATTATAACAAAAATGGTGTTTTAATTACAGAGGGAGTATGTAAAGAAGGGTTGAAAAATGGTGTCTGGAAACACTATTCAGATGATGGAAAATTAATTTCAGAAGGAGAGTTTAAAAATGGACTGGTAGATGGAAAATGGACTTTCTATTATGAAAACGGCAATAAAAAATATGAAGGCAATATTATCAATAATAAAAAAGAAGGTGTTTTTACCTATTGGTTTGAAGACGGGAATAAGTTTAAAGTAATTACCTATAAAAATGGGTTAGAAGACGGCCCTTCAACAGAGTGGTTTAAAAGCGGAAAAAAGAGTGCAGAAGGGGAATATAGAAATGGAGAAAAAACCGGTGAATGGACTTGGTGGTTAGAAAACGGTCAAAAAGATATGGTAGGTAACTTTTTGGATGGAAAAAGAAACGGAAAATGGACATTTTATTATCATAAAAATGGTGAAAAGGAATACGAAGGTTACTTTAAAAATGAAAAAAGAGATTCTGTCTGGACCTATTGGTATGACGATGGTACTTTATGGAAAACCGGGCCATATAATCTAGGCTATAAACAAGGTGAGTGGAAGACATTTGCAGAGAATAAGCAATTGGTGTTAAAAGGTGCTTTTGAAAAAGGAAAAGAACACGGCCTTTGGCAGTCATGGTACGATAGCGGCACAAAAAAAGACAGCGGTTATTTTAAAAATGGGGTGATGAATGGCAGTTGGATAGGCTGGTTTGAAGGAGGTCAATTAGATTATAAAGGAAGTTATGTGAATGGATTAAAAACAGGAGTTTGGACGCACTATTATCCTAGTGGACAGATGGAATTACTTGAAACTTATTCTATGCCCATTGAGCAAGGGTATAACGAAAAACAGTTAGAAAACAAAGGTTCTGACAAAATACCAAGCATAAAATTTAAAGAAGATATTATCACCAAAAAAGACGGGCTTTATACGTATTGGTATGAATCCGGCTTTATAAAAGAAACCGGAAATTATGAAATGAACGTACAGCAAGGAAAATGGATGTACTATTATGATAGTGGTGTTCCTATGTATGAAGCTAATATGCTAAATGGTAAACAAGAAGGGAAAGTGACGAGCTGGTATCCCACCGGAGTAAAAGAATCTGTAAAATCATACAAACATCATTTGCCTCACGGAAAATGGATTTACTACTCACCAAAAGGAGAAGTAAAAAGAATGGTTTGGTATAAAAACG
>CALALS010000321.1 GCA_937925525.1 uncultured Flavobacteriales bacterium
ATAGTTTTTTTGGTAATATTTGCCATTGTACTATTCTTTAGGTTTTATGAAAAGAAAAAAATTAATAAACGATTGAATTTAGCCTTAAAGGAGCGAGAAATTTTACTCAAAGAGGTTCATCATAGGGTAAAAAATAATTTCCAGCTTATATATAGCATGCTTAACTTACAATCAAGTTCTATTTCTGATAGACTTTCTAAAGAAATACTAAGCTCAGCAAAAAGCAGGGTAAATGCCATGGCAATTATTCATGATAAAATTTATCAAACAGATGATTTATCATCGGTTAAACTAAAACCCTACTTTGCACACATTATTGAGTTAACTGAAAAACATTTTAATGATAGTGATGTAAAAGTTAAACTTATTGCTGAAGAAACAGAATTGGATATTGAGTCGGCTATTTCTTTCGGATTAATTTTAAATGAGTTGCTGAACAATTGCTACATGCATGCCTTTGACCATACCAGAGAAGGACATATTACGGTTAGGTTGGAAAAAACAGATAAGAATATTGGGCTTCATGTAAAAGATGATGGTAAAGGTTTACCTGAAAATTTAGATATGGAAAATCTTTCTACATTAGGTTTAGAGTTGGTATATCTTTTAACAGTTCAATTGAAAGGAGAGGTGAAACATTTTAATTATACCGGAGCTAATTTCTTAATCAGCTTCCCTCTTCCGGCTTAGTGTAGTCGATAACATCAACGGTCAGATAAGAAGCCAAATTAGTCGCAAATTTTTTTGCATGTTTGATATTCTCAAACCTCCCGGCTTCAATTTTTTGATTTGAAGCACCCATTAAATAAACCACAATAACACCAAATTGAACAGTTGAGGAATTTCCCATAGCCTTTGCTGAATTAAATGTTTGGCTCATTTTTCTTGAAGTAATAGATACAGATATAATTTCAGGTAGAGGTTTCCATCCATCACTTAAACTAAAAACTAAAAGAAAAGGAAATAATTTTTTATAACGCCTTTTTGTTTTGTCAACTTTTATTTGAGCTGATTTAAACATATGGTGACTGTCAAGAACATCATTCATAATTAAATCTTATCACTGTATATCTTGGCGCATAAATCCTTATATTTTTCCATAATAGGTTTTCGCCTTAACTTAAGTGTGGGAGTAAGCTCACCACCTTCAATACTCCATACGGTTGGAGTTAGCTGAACCTTTTTCAGCTGCTCATATTTGGCAAAAAAAGCATTATATTTATCTATCTCTTTTTGAATTCTAGCTACAACTCTTTCATTCGTTACCATTTCTTCATTGGTGGTGTAATTAATTTCTTTTCTTTTACACCATTCTTTTAAGTAGTCAACAGCAGGTTGTATAATGGCAGAAGGGTGTTTTTCTCCTTCTCCTATTACCATTAATTGTTCAATAAATGGAGATTCTTTAAACTTGTTCTCCAAGACTTGCGGTGCCACATATTTTCCGCCAGAGGTTTTAAATATTTCCTTTTTTCTGTCGGTTATTTTCAAAAAGCCATCTTCAAATTCGCCAATATCACCGGTGTGTAGCCAGCCATCTTTATCAATAACTTC
>CALALS010000322.1 GCA_937925525.1 uncultured Flavobacteriales bacterium
AGAACTGTGGATGAGGTTATTGCAAAAGCTAATAATACGCCATTTGGTTTGTCGGCAGGAGTGTGGACAGATAAAGGAAGTAAGATATTTAATGTTACTTCTAAAATGAAAGCCGGAGTGGTTTGGGCAAATACCTACAATAAATTTGCCCCTACTTCACCTTTCGGTGGATTTAAAGAAAGTGGTTACGGAAGAGAAGGCGGATTGCATGGTCTTTCAGCTTATTTAAAATTTTAACCAATTATCTAATTAAAAAAGATGCGTTTGGAAGTATTAAAAACATATAAGATATACATTGGAGGAAAGTTCCCAAGAACTGAATCCGGTAGGTATTATAAACTGAAAGTTGCAAATAAAACTATCGCCAATGTTTGTCAATGTTCTAGAAAAGACTTTAGAGAAGCAGTTGTGGTAGCTAGAAAAGCACAAGAAGAGTGGAATGAAAAGTCAGCTTTTAACAGAAGCCAAATATTGTATAGAATTGCTGAAATGTTAGAGGGGCGAAAAGCCCAATTTATAGATGAGATGAAACTAATGGGTATTTCAAAAAGTGTTGCGGAAAAAGAAGTTCTTTCTTCAGTAGATAGGCTAGTTTATTTTGCAGGATGGTGTGATAAATACCAGCAAGTGTTTAGCGGAGTTAATCCTGTTGCTTCTTCGCATTTTAACTTTTCTGTAAACGAACCAATGGGAGTAATCGCATCACTTGCTCCGGAAAGCTCCCCACTTTTAGGCTTGGTTTCAATTATTGCTGGGCAAATTTCAGGAGGAAATTCATCAGTTGTTTTAGCTTCTGAAAAATATCCTTTAACTGCTATTACGTTTGCTGAAGTATTAAACTCATCTGACGTTCCCGGAGGAGTGGTAAATATTTTAACAGGTTTTAGAAAAGAATTAGTAGAACATTTTTCAACTCACATGGATGTTAATGCTGTTGTTTATTGTGGAACAGACAAAAAAGAAATTGAGTTGATTCAAAAGAATGCTGCTACCAATATGAAGAGAGTTAGTATTTACTCTGACAAAGAAGTATTGGCGGATGAATTTGAAAATCCTTACGAAATATTAAAATCGCAAGAAGTAAAAACTACCTGGCATCCTATTGAAAAAATTGGAGGTGCATCACCATCTTATTAATGCTTACAACCAACGAAATAATTGTTAGTGTAACGCTTTTAGCGTTATTAATAGTAATTTACAAAGAGTTGCTTCGCCCTGCCGTTGCTTTTTTGTTGGCCGTTGTTATACTTTTATGTGTTGGCGTGTTAAAGCCAAAAGAAGCACTAGAAGGCTTTGCTAACGAGCAACTGGCAATCATTATTTTACTTTTAGTCATCAGCGATATTATCAGAAAATCATCTGTAATTGATGTATTTTTCAATAAAATTTTAGGAAAAACTACTTCTGATAAAAAGTTTTCGTTGAAATTTATGAGCCTTTCGGCAGGTTTATCCTCCTTCTTAAATAATACTCCAATTGTAGCCATACTAATGCCTTACATCAATAACTGGAGTAAAAAAAATAATGTTTCTCCGTCTCGTTTTTTAATTCCTCTTTCTTATGCCACAATACTTGGTGGTTGTGTAACTTTAATAGGGACGTCAACTAATTTATTGGTTAATGGATTGGCTGTAAACATGGGGCTGGATGCTTTAGAAGTGTTTGAATTTGCTCCGGTTGGATTAACAATGGCAGTTGTCGGAATTATTTACTTAGCCTTAGTTGGAAAAAAATTATTGCCTAATAAGAAAACGGCAGATATTGATAAAAAAGATACTTCCAGAGAATACTTTATTGAAACACGAGTTCTTGCGGATTCTTCTATTGTTTCAAAATCGGTATTAGAAGCAGGCTTAAGAAACTTAAACAATTTGTTTTTAGTTGAAATTGTAAGAAACAACAAAGTAATAGGGCCAGTTAGTCATGATTTTGTAATAGAGGCAGATGATACCTTAATATTTGTAGGAAACACTTCTATGATTGACGACTTAAAAAGTCCGTCACTTGGACTAAGCTTACCAAAGTCCTGTGAGTTGTATAGTAATAGTTCGCATCTTTCGGAAATAGTTATTTCGCATAATTCGGGCTTGCATAATAAAACCGTAAAAGAATCTAATTTCAGAAGTAAGTACGATGCAGATATTGTAGCGGTTCATCGAAATGGAGAAAAGTTGAGCGGAAAAATAGGTGATATAGTGTTAAAGGCAGGAGATGTTTTATTGGTGTTGGCAGGAGTTGACTTTCAACAAAGAACCCAAGGCAATCAGGCGTTTTATACCATTTCAGAATATAAGCCCGAAAAAGCACCGGATGTGTGGAAAGTAATACTTATCATAGCAGGTTTATTAGCTTCTATTTCATTATCTATTGTTGAGGTATTACCGCTATTTACAGGTTTGTGTATTACTTTAGGAATGGCTCTTTTATTAAATGTTGTTCCGTTTACAGAAATCAGAAAAGGAATTGACTTAAATCTAATTCTGTTAATAGCAATGGGCCTGGCATTTGGTAAAGCTATGATAAACACAGGCTTAGCCGAACGACTGGCAAATAATTTGGGAGTAGTGTTAACTCCAATCGGTTTAATAGGAACTTTAGCCGGGATATTCTTAATAACGAATTTGCTTTCGGCTTACATTACCAATAAAGCAGCAGCGGCAATTGTGTTGCCTGTTTCTGTGGCAATAGCGTCTAATTTTTCTGTGGGAGTTACGCCATTTGTATTAATTGTTGCCTTTGGTGCAGCAGCTAGTTTTATCACACCAATCGGTTATCAAACCAACTTAATGGTTTACGGACCGGGTGGTTATTCATTCAAAGATTTTTTCAAAATAGGGCTTCCGTTAACCATTCTTTATATGATAGGAAGTGCAGTAATATTAGCGTATCAGTATGGCGGATTTT
>CALALS010000323.1 GCA_937925525.1 uncultured Flavobacteriales bacterium
TTTGAAGAAGACGGTATTTTTGACGGAGTCGTAAAGTACCACATGGGATATTCTTGTGAGCGAGAAACCACCACCGGTAAAAAAGTACACATGACATTGGCACCAAATCCTTCCCATTTAGAAGCTGTTGACCCTATTGTGGAAGGAATCACACGAGCTAAAATAGATACTTATCTTAAAGACGAGTCTAAAGTGGTTCCAATTTTAATTCATGGCGATGCAGCCATAGCGGGTCAGGGAGTTGTGTATGAAGTCATTCAAATGGCTCAGTTAGATGGCTACAAAAACGGAGGAACTATTCATGTGGTAATTAACAATCAGGTTGGATTTACTACAAATTATTTAGATGCTCGTTCAAGCACCTATTGTACCGATGTTGCCAAAACTACTCTTTCTCCTGTATTTCATGTAAACGGAGACGATGCCGAAGCGGTTGCACATGTAATGTCGATTGCTATGCAGTTCAGACAAGAGTTTAAACGAGATGTATTTATTGACTTATTATGTTATAGAAAATATGGTCACAATGAAGGGGATGAGCCAAGATTTACTCAACCACTTTTATACAAAGCTATTGCAAAACATCCCAACCCTAAAGAGATTTATGCAAAACAATTAATTGAAGAAGGAATTGTTAAAGAGGACGAAGTTAAAGCTATTGAAAAAAGTTATCATGAATCTTTAGATAGCAATTATGAAGCTTTTCAGGAAGATGAAAAAACAAAGGTCATCAAGTTTTTAAAATACACCTGGCGAAATACTGAATATGCTAAAGAAGGTGACTTTGACCATTCTCCTGAAACCGGCTACGATTTAAAAAAGCTAAAAAAGCTAGCCATTGCGCTTAATACGTTGCCGGAAGGTAAGAAGTGGATGAAGAAAGTCGGTAAAATTTTTGACGACCGAATTAAAATGGTAAATGAAACCAATCAACTAGATTGGGCAATGGGAGAGTTGCTGGCTTATGCTACTTTGTTGGAAGAAGGTCATCCCGTTAGAATTTCCGGGCAAGATGTAGAAAGAGGAACTTTTTCTCATCGTCATGCGGTAGTGAAAGTGGAAGACTCTGAAGAAGAGTACACTCCGCTAAACCATTTAAGCGATAAACAAGCTCCATTTTATATTTACAACTCATTACTTTCTGAGTATGCTGTATTAGGTTTTGAATACGGATACGGTATGGCCACACCAAATGGATTAACTGTTTGGGAAGCACAATTTGGAGACTTTGGTAACGGAGCTCAAATTATTATTGACCAGTTTATTTCTTCAGGAGAAGATAAGTGGAAAACCATGAATGGTTTAGTAATGATGTTACCTCATGGATACGAAGGTCAAGGCGCAGAACACTCAAGTGCAAGATTAGAAAGGTTTTTGCAACTGTGTGGTCAAAAAAATATGCAGGTTGTAAATGTTACCACACCTGCTAATTATTTCCATGTTCTAAGGCGTCAACTTCACCGACCTTTTAGAAAACCATTGATTGTAATGACGCCTAAAAAACTATTGAGATACCCAAGTTGCGTTTCTAAATTAGAAGAAATGGCAAGCGGGCGTTTCCAGGAAATTATAGATGACAGTCAAATTAAAAAAGATAAAGCCACAAGGTTAGTATTATGTAGTGGGAAAATTTATTACGACCTAATTGAAAAGAGAGAAGAAGCAGGCGATAATTCTACAGCTATAGTTAGAGTGGAGCAACTTTATCCTTTTGCATTTAAGCAATTTGATGAACTTTTAGCGAGCTACAAATCAGTGAAAAAAGTGTTGTGGGTACAAGAAGAACCTGAAAACATGGGTGCTTGGTTGTATATTTTAAACACACTCCGCAAAAAAGTAGATATAGATGTAATCGCCAGAAAAGTTGCGGCAAGCCCGGCTCCCGGTTCTTACAAAGCCGATGCGGCAAGACAAAATGCTATTTTCGAACAATTATTTTCTAAAGTTGAAGTAACGAATTAAACGATAAAACAATGTCAGTAAAAGAAATGAAAGTGCCCAGCCCGGGCGAATCCATATCAGAAGTTGAAATTGCACAATGGGTAGTAAGTGATGGCGATTATGTAGAGAAAGACCAAACCATTGCAGAAATTGATTCAGACAAAGCAACCTTAGAATTACCTGCAGAGTTTGCCGGAACAATTAAGTTTTTGAAAGAAGAAGGTGAAACGGTTGCAGTTGGTGATGTAGTTTGTACGATAGACACTTCTGCCAAAGCGCCTGAGAAAAAAGAGGTGAAGGAAGAAAAGAAAGAAGCTAAAAAAGAAGAAAAAGCACCCGAGAAAAAAGAAAGTAAGCCTGATCCAAAGCCTGCTGAAGAAAGTAAAAGTAGTGGCTACGCAAAAGATGTTCCTTCAGTTGCTGCCAAAAAAATAATGGATGAAAACGGCATTTCAAAAGTAAACGGAACAGGCAAAGGCGGAAGAATTACCAAGCAAGATGTGTTAGCCGCCATGGCAGGAGGGTTTGATTCTTCAGCTGCAGGAGGCTGGGGCGGAACAAGAAACACCGACAGCCAAAAAATGAGTATGCTCAGACGCCAGATTGCGAAGCGATTGGTTTCCGTAAAAAATGAAACGGCCATGCTTACCACTTTTAACGAAGTGGACATGAAACCGTTAATGGACTTACGAAGCAAGTACAAAGAAACCTTTAAAGAAACGCATGGCGTAGGCTTAGGCTTTATGTCGTTTTTTACCAAAGCATGTACCGAAGCATTAAATCATTACCCTGCGGTTAACTCTATTTTAGATGGAGATTATATGATTTCTCACGACTATGCCGATGTGGGTATTGCTGTTAGTTCACCCAAAGGATTAATGGTGCCTGTGCTTAGAAATGCGGAGCAAATGAGCCTGGCAGAAATAGAAGCAGAAATTAAACGATTAGCCATAAAAGCCCGTGACGGAAAAATTGCGGTAGAAGATATGCAAGGCGGAACGTTTACCATTACCAATGGCGGAGTGTTTGGCTCTATGTTGAGTACGCCAATTATTAACCCTCCGCAAAGTGCTATTTTGGGAATGCACAACATTGTAGAACGCCCTGTTGCCATTGACGGAAAAGTAGAAATACGACCAATTATGTATGTAGCACTTTCTTATGACCACAGAATAATTGACGGAAAGGAAAGCGTAGGTTTCTTATACAAGATAAAAGAAATGATAGAGAACCCTTCACGCTTAATTTTTGGTGGCAAACAACCAGAAGAGGTGTTGTTGGGGATATGAAGCCGATATTTTAAAATCAAAGGGAATGTGGAATTAAATAATTAGTGCTAAAAATCTTTCTTTCAAGTTTAAATCCACATATTAACCTATTTCAAGGTATTTTTTCAACTCAAAAGTGGGTTTATTGTGCCTGTTTACGACTG
>CALALS010000324.1 GCA_937925525.1 uncultured Flavobacteriales bacterium
TTCCTGTTTCTATTTGAGATTCAAGAATGGCATTCCATATTTCTCTTGCTTTAATAGTTTTTCTTCCTTTTCCTTCTTGCTCATATTTTTCATAAAGCGCTTCAAATTTTTCGCCATACGTTTCATCAAGACCCGGACATTCGTTAGGACACATTAAGGTCCAATCTCCGTCTGCTTCAACTCTTTTCATGAATAAGTCGGAAATCCACATAGCATAAAATAAATCTCTTGCTCTGCTTTCTTCTTTTCCGTGATTCTTTTTAAGGTCTAAGAAGTCAAAAATATCAGCATGCCAAGGCTCAATATAAATGGCAAAAGAACCTTTTCTTTTTCCACCACCTTGGTCAACGTACCTTGCCGTGTCATTAAATACTTTAAGCATAGGAACAATTCCGTTGGAAGTTCCGTTAGTTCCTTTAATATATGAACCAGTAGCTCTAACATTATGAATACTTAGTCCAATGCCACCGGCAGATTGAGATATCTTAGCACACTGTTTAAGTGTATTATAAATTCCATCAATGCTATCGTCCTGCATGGTTAATAAGAAACATGACGACATTTGAGGTTTAGGTGTTCCCGCATTAAATAAGGTTGGCGTAGCGTGTGTAAACCATTTTTCAGACATTAAGTTATAGGTCTTAATGGCAGAATCAATATCTTCTTTGTGAATACCAACGGCAACTCTCATTAGCATGTGCTGAGGACGCTCTGCTATTTGACCGTCTATTTTTAATAGGTATGAACGCTCCAATGTTTTGAAGCCGAAAAAGTCATAGCTAAAATCTCTATCATATATAATAGACGAGTCTAGCATCTCAGCATTTTTCTTAATTATATTGTAAACATCATCCGCTAATAATGGAGCTTTTTCATTGGTCTTAGGGTCAATGTAATTATACAATAGCTCCATTGTTTCAGAAAAAGATTTTTCTGTGTTTTTATGTAAGTTAGAAACAGCAATTCTTGATGCCAGCAAAGCATAATCAGGGTGCTGAACGGCCATAGTTGCAGCAGTTTCAGCAGCAAGGTTGTCTAGTTCAGAAGTGGTTACTCCGTCATATAAGCCTTCAATCACTCTCATGGCAACTTTAGTTGGGTTAACTGAAGCGTGCAAGCCATAACATAGCTTTTTAATTCTGGCGGTGATTTTGTCAAACTTAACTAGTTCTTTTCGCCCATCTCTTTTAATTACGTACATAGTTCAATGTGTTAGCGGTTTCTGCTATGAAAGTAGTTGAAATACTATATTCTTCTACTTTCGGTTTTTTATTTAATTAACAATTTAATTTGGAAAACCTGATTAAAAGTCTTCCTCAAGGCTGAATTCATTGCTTCCTTCGTTACCCGGATTAACTCCTGCTTTTTGATATTCTGCTACTCTTTTTTCAAAGAAATTGGTTTTTCCTTGAAGAGAAATCATATCCATAAAGTCAAATGGGTTAGTGGAGTTGTAAACTTTTTCGTTTCCTAATTCCATTAACAATCTATCTGCAACAAATTCAATATACTGATTCATTAAATCGGAATTCATGCCGATAAGTTTTACAGGAAGTGAATCGGTTACAAATTCCTTTTCAATTTCAACTGCGTCAGTAATAATCTTTTTTACTTTTTCTTTAGATAACTGATTTATTAAATAGTTATTATAAAGTAGACATGCAAAATCACAGTGCATACCTTCGTCTCTTGAGATTAACTCGTTAGAGAAACTTAGTCCGGGCATCAACCCTCTTTTCTTTAACCAAAAGATTGAACAAAAACTTCCGGAGAAGAAAATTCCTTCTACTGCGGCAAAAGCAACTAGTCTTTCTGCAAAGCTTCCGTTGTCAATCCAATTTAAAGCCCAATTTGCTTTTTTCTTTACGCATGGAAGAGTGTCAATGGCGTTAAATAATTTATCTTTTTCAGCAGGATTTTTAATATAGGTATCTATAAGTAAAGAATAAGTTTCAGAGTGGATGTTTTCCATCATTACCTGAAAGCCATAAAAGAACTTAGCCTCTGTGTATTGAACTTCCGATAAAAAATTCTCCGCTAAGTTTTCATTTACAATACCGTCACTGGCTGCAAAAAATGCTAGTACGTGTTTAATGAAATGACGCTCATCATCATTTAATTTGTTTTCCCAATCGTCAAGGTCGGCAGCCAAGTCAATTTCCTCTGCTGTCCAAAAACTTGCCTCAGATTTTTTATAAAAATCCCAAATATCATGATACTTAATAGGAAACAATACAAACCTACCCGGATTATCTTTTAAGATTGGTTCTTGATTATCTAAAGTTGTTTTGTCTGGTAGAACACTGTTGATGTTCATTGCTTGTTTTTCTGTTAAATCTGACATTTTTTAATTCTTTTTTACTTTGGTTATTAGACAAACTTTCCCTTAGCAGTTCTATGACTGTTTTTTAAAATAACACTTCTAGAAATAAATTGCTTTATGGAAAAGTGGACAACAAAAATTTGTAAAATTTTGATTTGTGGCAATAGCAAATGGGTCTATTTAATTCACATTTGACCAAAGTTATTAACACGAAAATTAAAAGCATGCGTGTTAAAAAAAATAGTAAAAATTTAGATGATATGATACCAAAGGAGTTTCATTCATCTGACCAATTTTTTTATTAGTCAAACAAAAAATTAGTTTGGTCGATTAAGTTTTATTACTATTTTTTTGCAGTTCGGAATCAATTTCTTTGAGTTCGTCAAACCATTCTTGACCGAACTTTCTGATTAGCGGCTCTTTAAGAAATTGATACACTTTTACGTCTAATTTTTCCCCACACTCACATGCCGGTTTACAGATATGCCACTCGTTATAATTTATGGCTTGAAAGCTTGGATATTTTCCAACTCTTATAGGATAAAGGTGGCAAGAAATTGGTTTTTTGAAATCAATTTTTTTGGCGTTGTAAGCTTTTTCAATGGCACATTCGGTAATTCCTTTTTCATTAAAAACAACGTAAGCGCATTCTTTACCTTTTACTAAAACGGTTACTTTATCTCCATCTTCATCAACGGTAAAAAAGCCTTGTTCTTCTATTGCCTCAATACCTTCTTTTCTCATAAAAGGCTTTACGTCTTCATGTATTTTTTCTAAGATAGATGTTTCATCGTCTTCTAACGGAGCTCCTGCATCTCCTTCAATACAGCAAGCGCCTTTACATTTTTGTAAATCGCAAACGAATTTTTTTTCCAGTACTTCAGAAGAAACAAGCGTGTCTTTTATTTGATACATTTTATACGGGCTTATGTTCTATTACTCCTGATTTAAAATGAAGTGTTCTTTGTGGGAAAGGTATGGTTATATTGTTTTCTCTGAATTTTTTGTCTATCAAGAACCTCAAATCACTTTTAATGTTTTCAAACAAGAGCTTCTCTTTACTATAAAAGAAGATTTGAAAGTCTAATGATGATTCTCCAAAATTAATAAACCGAACAAAAGGTTTATAGGCTTCATCTTTTACAGTACCGGGATGCTCCTGAGCAGCTTCTAGCAGTAATTTTTTCACTAACTCAATATCAGAACCATAGGCAACACCCACATTAACATTAAACCTCACCGCTTTTCGGTTTTGAGACCAATTAATAACATTGTCATTGATTAACTTGTGGTTTGGAATAATGATAACAATGTCTTCTCTGGTAATTACTTGTGATGTTCGTATTTTTATTTCCTGAACGGTGGCAATCATTCCGTCTACCTCAACCACATCTCCAACAGAAATAGTGCCTTCAAAAAGTAATATGACTCCACATATAAAGTCGTTAAAAAGCTGTTGCACCCCCATTCCAATTCCTACTAATAACGCTGCAGAACCGGCAAGTAAAATGGTAATATCAAAGCCTGATGATTGAATGCAAAAAACGATGGCTATTACCCATAAAAAATAATTTACAAGTTTATAAGCGGCATGTTTTCTTTTTGCATCAACCGCAGAAATAATCGACTCAGATTTTTTTCTGAGCATTATTCGTTTAAGTAGTTTAGAAAAAATCCAGGTACCTATTACTATTATTAGTATAATTAGAATGTTAAATACGCTAAAGCTATATTTATCAAACTCGATGAGTTTATACTCTATGATTTCTTTAAAGTCCATTTTTTAAATAACAAGTAAACGCTGCAAAGGTGTTACATTTTAACAAAAGAAAAAAGTCCCGCCTAAACGGGACTTTTAAATACTAGGATAAATTAACTAACCAAAACCAAAACCCTAGTCATAATCTTCAGTTGCATCATCTGCAACATCATCAAAATCGTCTCCTCCAATTTCATCAGAATCACCTCCAAAATCATCGTCATCTTCTTCGTCTTCTACCACCCTAGTAAATTCTGCGGGAGTAAATTTAATAAGATATTTTACATCCTTGTGTGTTAAATTTAACGCATAGAACTTTTCATTTTTATTATTCGTAACACTAAAAGCCTGATTAGCCCATCCGTCAGGATATTGAGCATCAATAGCTTTTTTCAACTCAGGAGTTAGAGCACTAAATAAAACCAACTTTCTTTGAACAGGTTCTGACATTTTTATTCAATTTTTTTGCAATTGTAACTAAAAAATAAATTTATGAAAACCAATTTTAAAAAATAATATCAAATATATATAATAATGT
>CALALS010000325.1 GCA_937925525.1 uncultured Flavobacteriales bacterium
AAATAGAAATTTTGAAAAATGGCCTTTTTTCATTTTTTTAAGCATTGCTAGGTAATTTGAATGCTATATTAGTTAAATTGCAGGCTAAAAGTTTTCAACATTTTTTAAGTTATTAACAGAAAAACGCTAAAAACCACTTTATTATCATGGATTTTTTACCAAAAGAAATTGAAGAATATGTAGAAAAATTAACTACTCCGGAGTATTCATACTTGAATGAGCTAAATAGAGAAACTTGGGAGAAAGTGTTAATACCAAGAATGCTTTCCGGACATATTCAAGGTAGAATACTAAGTATGTTTAGTCATATGATTCAACCAAAAAGAATTTTAGAAATTGGAACTTATACAGGATATTCTGCATTATGCTTAGCTGAAGGCTTAACTGAAAATGGAAAAATTTTTACCATTGACAATAATGAAGAAATATCAGGTTATTTAAAAAAATATGCTGAGAAATCAGGATTTAAAGACAATGTGGTTCAATTAATTGGTGATGCAAAGTCTATTATTCCAACTTTAGACGAGCAATGGGATATTGTTTTTATAGATGCCGATAAAGAAAACTACAGTAATTATTACGACCTGGTTTTCGACAAAATAAGAAAAGGTGGCTTCATTATAGCCGACAACGTTTTATGGAGCGGAAAAGTTGTGGAAGAAAATGAAAAAATAGATAAAGACACTAAAGCTTTAATAGACTATAGTAAAAAAATTCATACGGATGAAAGAGTAGAAAATGTGTTAATGCCGGTAAGAGACGGGCTAATGGTGGCAAGAAAGCTCTAGCAAGTTTATTTTATAGGTTGATTATTAATATCTAACTCTCCTCTAACTCTTCCTAGACCCAAAGCGGCAGGAGTATATTCAGGCTTAATTTCTAAAGATTTTTTATACTCTTCCTCAGCGTTCATAATATCACCTAAAAGTTCTAAGCAATAGCCTTTGTTAAAGTATGCCTCAAAATAATTGGGGTCAACGGCAATAGCTTGATTAAAATAATTTGTAGCCTCTCTATATAACTTTAATTTAACCAAATGAATATACCCTATATTAAAATACAGCTCCCTTTTGTTTGGGTATTTTTTAGTAAGTTGAGTATATTTTTTTAAAGCCTCATTTATCATTTCATTTTCTTGATAATACATAGCTAAATTGTAATGAACTTCATATCTGGTGGAATCTAACTGAAGTGCCGTTTTATAATATTCTTCTGCTAATGGGTTTCTTTTACCAGCATAAAGCACACCAAGATTAATATAAGATTCAATAAACTTTGGATTTTGTTCCACAGCTGTTTGAAAACTTGATATCGCCTTACTTGAATCATTAAGCGCTAAAAAATTCAGTCCTTTTTTAAAATATGCATCAGGGTTATACATATCCACTTTTAATACCTCATCAATATATTTTATCGATTGGTTAAAATCTCCGTAAACAAAAGCAATATCGGCAAGCATTAACACTGCACATGTACACTCACTATTCACTTTCAAAATATTATCCAATACTTGTTTCCCTTCATTGTACTTTTTTAAATCAAGATAAAATCTTGAATAAGTACAGTTATACTCACAGTTTTTTGAATCAAGATTGATTGCACGAATAATATCATTAAAAGCATATTCATATTCACCCAACGCAAAATACCTCTCAGCTCTTAACACATAAAGTGAATCATTATTTACTTCATCTTTAAGTTGCTCATTAATTACATTCAGAATGCTATCAACTGCTTTTTCATTTTCTACAGATTCTTTACTATCGTTTGAGCAGGATGATGCCAACAAAAAAATTACACAAGAGAAACTGAAATAAAGTTTCAGAAATTTCATAAGTAAAATTTAAAGTGAAAAATTAGTCTTCTTTATGTTCATGGTGTTTTTGAACAAATTCATCAAACTTAATATTTTGATGTTCTATTTTGTGTAATGGAATTTTCTCTCCATTAACTAATCGATAGCATTTTAATTTATCTCTAAACACGGCTGATTTGTAAATCGATTTTCCTAATAACATCCTCACACACTCCTGAACGCCTTCCACAATTGAAGGGTGAGGGTGAATCATGTGAGCAAGCTCATCAACTCCCTTCTTCATATATATCAGCAAAGCAACTGCCTGAATGGCACTTGAGGCATGTTCGCCAACAGCACGCATACCTAATACTTTCATTTCTTCATCATCGCTCACAATAATTTTAAAAAAACCCGTTGTTTTTCGCATAGCAATGGCTCTGGCAATAGTGGAGTAATCAACTTTTGCTACTCTTACAGGAATATTTTCTTCAATAGCTTGTTTTTCATTTATCCCAATTGAAGCCACTTCCGGGTCTAAAAACATGATAGTTGAAACGTTATCGTATCGGATTGGTTTAACAGGAAAATCGGCAAACATTCTTACAACAGCATGTCGTGCTTCTCTCTCCCCTACATTTACTAATGCTATTCTTCCAGAAACATCACCAACAGCATAAATATGAGGAACGCTTGTTTGAGTATCTACATCACCAATATGAACACCTCTTTTACTCATCTTCACACCGGCATTATCTATATTTAAACTTTCGATATTAGGAACTCTTCCAACAGAAAGTAAAGCTTTTTCAACCCTTATTACTTCGGTTGTACCGTCAGAGTTTTCAAGTTCATACTCCACTTCTCCATCCACAATTTCCATTCGCTTAAGTTGTGCTTTACCATGAACAACAACACCTTTTTTCTCCATTTGTTTTTTAATAATCTCAGCTACGTCCTCATCTTCAAAAGGTAATATTCTTTCTGCTCTATCTATTATATGAACCTTCGTTTTTCCAAAATTAGCAAACATGGTAGCATATTCACAACCAATAACACCCGCACCCAATACAACCAAGCTTTTAGGAAACTCTTCCAGATGATGAATACCGTCACTAGTCATAATTATTTTCTCATCACAAGGAATATTAGGCAGTGTTCTTGGCCTACTACCGCTAGCTATTATAGTATGGTCAGCATAAATAATTCTACTTGAATTATCTGTCTTTTTTATTAAGATTTCATGAGAAGTTAAAAAGCTTGCCAAGCCTTTTTCATATTCAATTAAGTTAGTTTCAGCATGGATAATTCTCATGTGACATGAGAACTGAAACTTTCGCTCAAACAGAGCCTCTTCTACAACCTTTTTGACTTCTTCGTAGGTTACGTCTATCTTACTGTCTTCAGGTCTGTTTTCATTCAAGAATTTAATCCTGTTAGAAAATTCCCACATGGTTTTGGAAGCTAAGGCTCCATCATATATACCGGCTCCACCTAAATTACTCTTTTCAACAAGTAACACCTTTTTTCCAAAATCAATTGCCCTCATGGCAGCTGCGTATCCGGCAGGTCCGCCACCAATCACACATAAATCATATCTTTCCATTCAAGAATTGAATTTTATTAATGTAAAGTTAACATTTTGTTTTAAAACCTCTAAGTATTTAACGTATAAATATTATTGGTTATTTTATGTTTCATGAGAAAATTTATCATT
>CALALS010000326.1 GCA_937925525.1 uncultured Flavobacteriales bacterium
AAATTTTTCACCAAGAGTTAAAGATGTTATCACCTACAGCAGAGAAGAGGCGTTAAGACTTGGACATGACTACATAGGTGTGGAACATTTACTTTTAGGAATTATAAGAGAAGGAGAAGGCCTTGCTGTTAAAGTACTTGGTGGTATGGGCGTTGATTTTAAAGAGTTGCGTAAAGCAATTGAAAGCTCTGTTAAAGTAGGAAAAGGAACAGTTAGTCAAATGAATAATATTCCTTTGGTAAAACAAGCGGAGAAAGTATTAAAAATCACTTATCTTGAAGCAAAGTTATTTAAGTCAAACACAATAGGAACAGAGCATTTGCTGTTATCTATATTAAAGGATGAAGACAATATTGCCACAAAAACATTGCAACGTTTTAATGTAAACTACGGAAAAGTGAGACACGAAATTGAGAATATATTAAATGAGGAATCTAAACCAATTCAGCCGGAAGCTAAATTCCCAACCAACACTCCTGACGATGATGAGGATAGTCCATCGGGCTACATGGGTGGCGGTAGCGGTAAAAAGCAAGGAGATTCTAAATCTAAAACACCTGTTTTAGACAACTTTGGAAGAGATTTAACGCCCTTAGCGGAAGACGATAAGCTTGACCCTATTGTAGGAAGAGAAAAAGAAATAGAACGAGTTTCTCAAATATTAAGTAGAAGAAAAAAGAACAATCCTATTTTGATTGGAGAGCCGGGCGTTGGTAAATCAGCCATTGCGGAAGGTTTAGCACTAAGAATTGTTCAGCGGAAAGTATCCAGAATATTATTCAATAAAAGAATTGTTACGCTTGATTTAGCTTCATTAGTTGCCGGAACAAAATACAGAGGCCAGTTTGAAGAAAGAATGAAAGCCGTTATGAATGAGCTGGAAAAGTCTCCTGACATTATTTTATTTATTGATGAGATTCACACTATTATAGGTGCGGGTGGTGCTTCAGGTTCATTAGATGCTTCTAATATGTTTAAGCCGGCATTAGCCAGAGGCGAAATACAAGTGATTGGTGCTACTACCCTTGATGAGTATCGACAATACATTGAAAAAGACGGTGCGCTTGAGCGTAGGTTCCAAAAAGTGGTAGTTGAACCAACTACTATTGAAGAAACCATACAAATTCTGAATAACATAAAAGAAAAGTATGAAAGTCATCATAATGTAAACTACACTGAAGAGGCTATTAAAGCTTGTGTAAACTTAACCAATAGATACATTACTGATAGACACTTACCTGATAAAGCTATTGACGCGCTTGATGAAGCAGGTTCAAGAGTTCATATCACCAATATTAAAGTTCCAAAAAATATCATAGAGATTGAAAAGAAAATTGAAGATATTAAAGAGGAAAAGAATAAAGTGGTAAGAAGCCAAAAGTATGAAGAGGCTGCAAGGTTAAGAGATACAGAACGTCAGCTTATCGAAGATTTAGAAAAAGCTAAGAAAGAGTGGGAAGAAGAAACTAAATCGCACAGAGAAACAGTGGCTGAAGAGAATGTAGCTGAAGTGGTTGCTATGATGACGGGTGTTCCTGTTCAACGAGTAGTGAAGAAAGAAGGTGAGAAATTGGTAAAAATGTACGATGAAATTCATGATAAAGTAATCGGACAAGATGATGCCATAAAAAAAATGGTGAAGGCGATTCAACGAAATCGTGCAGGACTTAAAGACCCTAACAAACCAATAGGTTCATTTATATTTCTTGGCCCTACCGGTGTGGGTAAAACACAACTTGCAAAAGTACTTTCCAAGTATCTTTTCGATAATGAAGATGCTATGATTAGAATTGATATGAGTGAGTACATGGAAAAATTTGCCGTATCAAGACTAATTGGTGCACCTCCCGGATATGTTGGTTATGAAGAAGGTGGACAATTAACTGAAAAAGTTAGACGCAAACCCTATTCAGTTGTTTTATTAGATGAAATAGAAAAGGCTCACCCTGATGTATTTAATTTATTATTACAAGTGTTGGATGATGGTCAATTAACTGATAGCTTAGGAAGAAAAATTGATTTTAGAAACACTATCATCATCATGACTTCAAACATTGGAGCTAGAAAGCTGAAAGATTTCGGACAAGGTGTTGGATTTGGTACAAAAGCCAAAAAAGAGGGTGCTACTGACCATGAGAGAAGTATTATAGAAAGTGCGTTGAAGAAAGCATTTGCTCCTGAGTTCTTAAACAGAGTAGATGATGTGATTATGTTTAACTCATTAACCAAAGAACATATTCACGAAATTATAGATATTGAGCTGGAAGGACTTTACGGAAGGCTTTCTAATTTAGGCTTTAACATTAAACTTTCTGACGAAGCAAAAAGCTTTATTGCAGATAAAGGATTTGATGAAGCTTATGGTGCAAGACCTTTAAAAAGAGCTATTCAGAAATACCTGGAAGATCCTTTAGCGGAAGAAATTATTAAGTCTAGCCTTGAGGAAGGAGATAGTATAAAGGTTGATTTAGTAAAAGGTTCTGAAGAATTGAAGCTAAGTATTTCAAAAGCTAAAAAGAAGAAAACAGATACTGAAGATAAGTAAGTATAGTTTAACTCATAAAAAAACTCCAAGCTAATCGTCTTGGAGTTTTTTGTTTTTGACCTTTTCTTCTTTTTGTTCTTTTCTAAGTCTTTTCCGTTCCGCTCGTTTCTCTTTATCCCAAAGGTCGCTTAGCTTATCAAATTCTTGCCGATAGAATAAACCTACACCTTGCGTATAAAGTCCTTGCGTTTGCACATCTATGTTTGTGTTGGCTTCATTAAATGCTTTTGCTCTTAGTTTTCCGTCTTCCGTTATTTTATATTCAACTGAGAATTCGCCCACTAAATTATTAGTTTGAGTGCTAGTATTTCCAACAGAGCCAACATTTCCATCAAGTACTACCCTATCATTAAATATTTGTGTTGAAAGCGCAACCTCTACTTCCTGGCTGGTAATAGCATCACCGGGTCGGTAATTAAAACCTACATCAAACTTGTCGGTAATCTGAGAGAGCCAGTTACTCAATTGATTAGAAATAGTTTCAAACCCTGTTGTGCTTCCAAATCCGGAACGGGCAGCATTATCCGGATTGCCTCCTTGTGGGGGAATAAATCTATTTAATATAAGTAAAGCAAACACCTGTTTATTCATTTCATTCGCATTAGATTGGTTGTCCGATGCATAAGTAATACTGGCTAATCTATCTCTTACTTCCTGTGTAGCTGAAGGTGCTTCAATATCAAAAGTAATATCAGGATTCATTAAATCTTTCTCCATGCTAAGCTTCACTTCTATCGGAATTCTGTTTTTATACTTTGCTCTTGAAATACTATCACCAACCATTAAATCATAAGGAGAAGCTCTTAATTTGTAAATAGCATTAATATCTAATTGGGCTTTTAAAGGGTCTCCGTTCCAACTTATAGTTCCACCTTTTTCTAGTGCAAATCTTTTGTTTATTACATTTTGCAGTGTAAACAAATAATCTCCTTCTGAAATAGTGTAAGTTCCGTAAATATTAAAATCTCCTTTGGTGTTAATTTCCATTAAAATATCTCCATCTCCCCTGCTTTTAATTACATCACCTATTTGCTCATCAAAAATTAATCGAACCTCTGCATCAGGATTAACTTCCATTTTAAAGTTCATAAGTATATGAGATAAGTCAATCTCTTCTTCCTCTTCATCATCGGTTCCGGTATTGATAAATGTAACTAAGTTGTTTTCTCCAATTTCAGTTTCATCAGACAATGGTATGTTTAGTAATGAGCCTTTTTCGGTTTTTACTTCTGCGTCCATCACTAATTGGTCTGCATAACCCGAAATGTTTGCCTGACCGGAAAGAATTGCTTTTCCGTAAAACAGTTTGTTTTGGAATTCTGTAGTATTTAAGAATAAAAACTTCTTTGTATAGAGACCAATATCTAAGTTAAAATCAGTAAAGTTTTCATGAAATATGGTTGCATTTAAAGAAGCTTTATTGTTTTCTTCATCTACTAATTCCGCATTGTTTATGGCAAACATATCTTCATCAATAAAAATACTTGTGGATGTTTTATAAACAGTGTTTAGATAATCAATCTTTACTTCCAACTTATCCAAATCAAATTTTCCGTTTATTTTAGGCTCTTTAGCGCTTCCTTTAATTCTGGCGTATCCGGTTAATGTTCCATTTAAATCAGAAACATAGTCGGCAATGGTAAATTCAAACAGCTTAACCGGAGCATTATTGACGGATAAAATATAATTTAATGAATTAATCTTATCATTAAAGTTATAATCACCAGATAAATTAAAGGTGGGGAGATTATCTAGTTTAAAAATAGCATCGGTATGAAGTGATTTGTTTGATTCATTCCATTTATTAAGAAGTTTTCCGTTTCCAAGTTTTGCTCCATTTAAAACAAAGTTGCTAACGTCTATGTCTGATGATATTTTTTGTTCTCCAAATACATCTGCCATTGTGGCATTTCCGGAAATAATTCCTTCTAATTTAACTCCAAAAGTGGCTAAAAGTTTGTTGAAGTTTTCTAAGTCATACTTTACAAACGAAAGCTCAATTAAATCGTATTTATTTTTTGAGGCTTTACCATCTAATTTAATACCTGAGTTGATAGTGGCAAACTCTAGGTTGTCAATTGTAATGGAAGTAGAATCGATAATGATTTTATTTGAAGGGTTTACACTCCACATTTCATCATTGAAAAACATTTCAGATGAATAGAATTCCCCTGTGATAGTTCTGTTAGGCTCAAAAGCACCTCTGTATTTAATATTGGCAACTGTTTCTAAAGTGTCTTTACTGTGTATGTGTGCAAATAAATAAATGGAGTCACGATTTATAGAAGAGTTTAGCTCAAAATTTTCATAAAATAAGCTATCAGTTAAACTAATTTTACTGGAGCTTATATTTACCATCATAGTGGCATTTTCCGTATTGCTTTTTAATTTAAAGTTATCTATAACAGCGCCTTTTGCATTTACTTTAGGAATATCCATGCTATACCTAAACGACTTGTTAATGGCGTTGTAAGAACCATCAAACTCAGCACCTTTTGGATAAAAAATATCTTTGGTGAATAATTTAGAAACCAAATTTGCATCTTTTAGTTTTGCATTAAACTCAAAGTTGTTTTCACTTGCAAATTTTTCTCCCCTATATTCTTCAAAGTAGGGTAAATAAGTCCCAATAAAATGTTTAAACGTTTTATCTAATTCATCAAACTTAAAATTACCTATAAAGTTTAGGTCTGCAATATCGCTGCGTACTTCAAGGTGCCTCTCGTTATTTTCTAGAAAATAAGAATGAACAATAAATGTGTCAATAATAAATTCGTCTTCAATATCTTTATAATCCGCACCTTCTAATTTTATAGTGCCTATCATATTATCAATATTGGTTCCTTCCATATCAATATATAAATTGGTAGAAAACCTTGTTTTTAAACCGGAACGCTCCATTAGCCCTAGTTTTGCAGGCTTTGAATCATAAATGGTAGAAGTGAATTTATATTTTGGAACTTTTCCTCTCAGGTTGATTGTTCCGTCAAAGTCAAAATCAAGTTTAGAGTCTCTTGAACTAATACAGCCATCAAAAATTTTGTTGTTGTATTTTCCATCCAGTGTAATTATTTCAAAGCGGTTCTTATTTAAGTCGATATAGTTAATTTGCCCAACAATTTTGGCTTTCATGGTGCTAGGATTATATCCATTTCCGTCAACTCTAAGGTTAAAAGAAGTTCTTCCTACATACTCATTTTTAATAATCTTATTTACGGCTAAATTTTCAGATGATAATTGTCCTACATATCTTCCGTAAACATTGTTAGAATCTTGCTTTAAACTAATATCCGTAGATAAATTACCTGCATCGGTATAAAACTTTCCGTACAATACAAAGTCGTTAATAAATCCGGTGTAATCTCCTTTAAATGTGATGTTTCCTAAACCTGAAAGTTCTTTTGGTAGTTTTAGGTTTTCTTCTCTGGTAAATGGATATAGCGGAAATGTTTCCAGTTGTTGTTTGGAAGTAGTAAGTTCTTTAAACTCAATAAACGCAAATGTGTTATTTATATCCGGAAGCCCATTTAAATCCACATTTCCAAGCAATCTTGTGCCATCATCAGTTTCAAGTTTAATTTTCTTCCCTTTTAAGTCATTCACGTAACCATATACTTTTCCTTCAAGAGAAGCCTTTTTATTTAAACCTTTCAGTTGTGGCGCAAAGAAGGCTATATCTTCAAAATCTATTTCTGACTTTCGAAAATCAAAGTTCATTTTTACCTTCTCAATAAATTCTTTGTAATCAGTATATTGGTTGTATTTTAGTTTAGTTACGCCATTTAAAGAAGTTGTAGGAGTTTTTAACTGCATTTTTAATAACTCCAGCTGTGTTGATGATACCGAAAACTTAGTGGTTAATTTTTCAAGCTTAAATCCGGATTGCTCGTTAAATGCTAGTGAGTGAATATATCCGTTAATGCTGTCATTGATTACTGATATTCCATTTGCAAATAAATTGATGTTGGTGGCATGAATATGGTTATAATCAACACCATAATCTTTTCGTTCTTCATGATGGTTTTGATAACTGAAGTTTAGGTTATTAAATTCTAGTGCGGTTATGTTTAATTTTAGATTACTTGGCGATTTAGTGGTATCTGAAGAAGCAAAATAATCCAACAAAAATTGTATGTTTAGCTGTTCTTCATCGGTATATTTTTGTAGCTTAAAAGTGGTGTTTTCTAAATACATTTTGTTTACCAATACATAAACGGGTTCTGTTTTAAAATAACTTAGTGTAAGCGCTACTTCTTTGGCGTAAATAAGTGTGTCAGCGTGTAAATCTTCTACATACAATCCATTAATGGATACCATATTAAAAAACCTTACATCAATTGTTTCTATAGACACCTTTGATTGAAGTTCTTTAGATAGGTATTCAGCAGCTTTATCTGCCAAAAAGTTTTGAAACCATGAAGTTCTTAGCAATAGCAGAAGTATAAACAATAGCAAAAGCAGTGCTCCAATTACATAGAGCAAATACTTCGTCCATTTTTTAATACTTTTGACCATAATTGAGTCCAAATTTCACAATTTTAATCAGATGAGCGGTAAAAACGTTATTATTTTAGGGATAGAATCATCATGTGATGAAACCTCAGCTGCCGTTATTAAAGATAACAAATTACTTGCCAACATTATTGCTAATCAGGAGGTTCATAAAGGTTACGGAGGTGTAGTTCCGGAATTAGCATCCAGAGAGCATCAAAAAAATATTGTTCCGGTAGTGCATGCCGCAATAGCTAAAGCAGGTGTAAACAAAAAAGACATTTCTGCCATTGCCTATACACAAGGGCCCGGATTGCTTGGTTCCTTGCTTGTTGGAGGCTCATTTGCCAAAGCGTTATCAATGAGTCTAAATATTCCTCTCATAGAGGTTAATCACATGCAAGCACATGTTCTTGCACATTTTATTGATAAGGAAAATGAACAAAATGAAAAGCCTGAGTTTCCTTTTTTATGCTTAACCGTTTCAGGTGGGCACACGCAAATCGTTTTAGTTAAAGGTTATCTTGATATGGAAATAGTTGGCGAAACTATTGATGATGCAGCTGGTGAAGCATTTGATAAGGTGGCTAAAATTTTACAACTTCCCTATCCGGGCGGACCATTGGTAGATAAATTGGCTAAAGAGGGAAATCCTTTTGCTTTCAGTTTTCCTAAACCAAATGTTGGTGAATTGGAATTTAGTTTTAGCGGATTAAAAACATCTGTTTTATATTTTTTAAGAAAAGAAGTAGAAAAAAATCCTCAATTTGTTTCAGAAAATATAAACGATATCTGTGCTTCCGTTCAGTTTACCATAGTGAGTATATTGATGGATAAACTTAAGGTTGCAATTGATAAATACAAGGTAACTTCTATTGCTATTGCAGGAGGGGTTTCGGCTAACTCAAGTTTACGAAGTGAAGTTTTAAAATTGGCGGAAAAAAATAACATCAAAGCGTTTATTCCTCCTTTTGAGTATTGCACCGACAATGCAGCTATGATAGCGCAAGTTGGTTGCTATAAGTTTTTACAAGACGATTATGCTAACTTAAGTTCTTCTCCAAAAGCCCGAATGAAGTTTAGTGAATAAGTTAATTACCATATCTTTTTTAATATGGAGTTTGCCACTGTTCTCACAAAACACAACAGATACTATTGATTGGAAACAAAAGGGAACCCGAAATATTGTTAAAACCAATCCTTTAGTTCCTATTTGGGGTGCTATTCCTCTCACTTCTGAATGGCGATTACTTTACGAAATGCCTTTTTCTCATAATCAGTCTTTTCAAATTGGTGCTTCGTACCTGGGGAAAAGTCCGATATTAAATCTAGCTGAAGATTCAATGATGGGGGGTTCTGGAGTTGAATTTGTGGTAAAAGGGTTTCGTTTACAAGGAGGATATAGGTTTTATTTTACATCTTTCAGAAATTACAAGCAAGAGCCGTTCAACTATATTCCTCTGGGATTTTACGTTTCTCCTCATATATCTTACTCTACCGCTACATTTACAACACGAGCTGCAAGTGTAAGGAATGTATATATTCAAGGAACTCACTACAATATTAATTTTTTGTTGGGTTACCAATATTATAGTTTAATGTTTGATAACCTAGTAGTGGATTTGTTTATGGGGTTTGGCTGGAAAGAAAATTATTGGGAAGAAAATATAAATGGTGTTACTCGTTCTTCTACACTAAATACTGCAAATACCAATTATTACGGCTCAAACTTTAAATTTTCTTTAGGTTTTAATATGGGATTTAGATTTTAAAAAAAGGAGCCGCCAACTCCTTCCCTAGCTTAATCATTCATGTTGTGAAGTTTTTACCCCTTTTACTTTGCACATTTTCACAACAATTTGGCGACTCCGATAAGTTTAAGCAGATCTATTAAAACCCTCCAATAGTTTTTTAATTTCTACAAAGGAAGACTCCTTAAATTTTAAATTCAATATTGTTTCTTCAGAGTTAATGGTTTGTAAACATAGGTATGGCTTCCCTTTAATTACCTTATAAGCAAAAACATCTTTTTTCGTATTCAATGGTACTCTGGACACCTTGTAATTCCCACTTTTATATGGTTTATATGCCGACATCATGCTATTAATGTCTTTAAACACAATTAGAACTTTTTCTTCTAATGTATCAGCATCCATAATGGTAATATCCGCTAATTCATTTTCTGAAACACTATAAAACCTATCGCAATTTATCCAGCCAAGTTGATTGAATGAAAAGATATAGTTATTTAAAAATTGGTCATCTACAAGTCCCATTTTTTCTAATTTTTTGGCTTCCTCACCCAATTTTTCATATCTAAGATTTTTCCATGCGATTACTCGTTTTGCAAAATCATCTTGAGCAATTTTTTCCATTTCCACAGCAGCCAAATATTCTTCAGAATTCTTAAAATTTGCTCTAGCTATTTCATTAGAAGCATGCCACTCTTTTAGTTTTTGATTATATTCTAGACAGGCTTTTTCATACATTAGCAATTGACTTTGATATCTGCTATACCTCAAATCATATTTTTCATCTCTAATCTGATAAGATTGCATTGCTTTTAAATATCTCTCATCATATTTCTTTTTAATTTTTTCTGCTTTATAAAACTGATACCACTTTACATCTGGCTTATAGCTTTCAGCTTTTGGTGTGTGAGGGGCTCTCGGTTTGCTTGGTGCAGGCGGATAAATCGGCTTGGGTGTTTCTTCATATTCCGGATATTTTACGTAAGCTTTTTTAGGATATTCAGGCAATTTAACCTGAAGTTCATTGCTTATTCTTTGGTTAGTATTTTGCCAATTTTGTCCGTTAGCTGAATTAAAAACCAGCATATTATTTTCTCTTTTATTTGTTGGAACAGAAACAATAAATGGTTTGTTTGCCTGTAGTTTTTTAGTTTCTGAAGTATATGCCTCCAGTTTAAACATACCACCGCTTTCTATTAATTTCTCGTCACACATTGTTGTGAGATTATTTTTTATAAAATCTTCAAACTTTATTGCTTCAACCAGAGTAACCGTTACAGGTGAATTAACTAAACTTCCATGCTCATCTACAAACGTTTCTTTTTCTAAGAAAATTTTTACTCCATCTCTCCCACAAATCAAGTTTTCTTTAGTTGGGTTGATTGTAAACACCTGCTTATTTCCAAAAGCAAGGTTTTCTTGCAACTCTTCCAGTGTGTTAAAATAGTAGGTTTTCACAAAAACCTCTACCCTTCTGTTAGATGCCCTATTTGGCTCACTTACGTTAGATTTTATAGGTTTTCTTTCTCCATAATAATCAACTTCAAAAACCTCTTTTTTCAACCCATGAGTTGAAAGAAATTGATATACTTCATTTGCTCTATTATATGATAATTCCTTATTATATGAAATACTTCCTATATTATCTGTATGTCCATAAATTTTTATTTCAAGGTTTGAGTTTTTCTCAAAACACTTCAAAAAATCAATTATTTTTTTCTGTTCTGCTTCTGCCAACTTAAACTCATCAGTGTTAAAATAAATAACAGTTGAATATTCTTTAACCTCTGCTTTTAAACTTAATGTAAGTGGCAACAGAAATAGTAAGATAAAATGCTGTTTCATAATATTAGATTTTAAAATTTCTAATACTAGAATGCAATTACCAAAAAAAGATACAGGCTTTTCTTTTTTAACTTTAGAGGGCTTCATAGTAGTAAGTTTTAAAGTTTATACTACTACGTAAATATTAATCTAATTATTGTGTAATTATTAAAATATTATATCGATTAGTTACTATTTATTGAAATTAAATTAACCCGACAATCATTCCTATTCCCATAAGAATAATAAGAATACCTACTATTAGCTGTAAGCTGTCCATAGTCATTTTTTTAAGGAGTTTTTTACCTGCTATTGCACCTGCAAAAGCGGCAAAAACAGCTGTAGCCAAAATTGGTAAATTGTCTGAAAAATTAATGGAATCTATTCTACTGAAATATACCGAAAGCCTGGTAATATCTACTGCTGAGGCTATTACTACGCCTGTTGCAATAAATGCTTCTTTATGTAAATTACATTTAATTAAAAAGGCACTTCTCAAGGCTCCTTGGTGTCCTGATAATCCGCCAAAAAAACCACTTACTATTCCACCTGAGTAAAGATGTTTTTCATCAAACTGGATTGCTTTAAGTTTTGGTATAATGTCAAATAATGCAAATCCAATCATTAAAAATCCAATAACTATTTTAATTAGTGTAACCTCAAACAACCTTGCACCTATTTGGTATGAAAAATAACTAGGTAAGTCAGCAGCGTATGTTAAAACGTATGCGCCAAAAAAAGCACCTATCATAGATGTAACTCCGAATTTAAAGACAATTCGCCAATTTATCTCTTTAAAGATAAGTCCGATTTTAAATAAATTATTTAAAAAATGTACAATTCCCGTTAGTGCAATAGCTACATCAAGCGGAAAAAAGAAAATAAAAACAGGTGTTAATATAGTACCAAGCCCAAAACCTGAAAAGAAGGTCAAAAGAGAAGCTCCGCAAGCTACTATGGCAATTATCAAAAATTCCATTTCAGTTAATTATTTCGATAAAAATAATAGAATTTCATTTAAACAAATTTGTGTTTCTGTTGGTAAAGTAGTTTTATTAAAAGGATGAAAACCCCCAAACGTATGATTGGTTTCTTCAAATAATTTTAATTCTGAATTTGGATTGACTTCATGAAGCTCAATAGCTTCTTTATAATCAACGGCTTCATCATTTTTACCGTGTAAAATTAAATGAGGAATGGTTAACATTTCTTCAGCCAATTTAATATTTAGGTTTTCATGATTGGTCAATAAATCCTTAACAAAATCATAACATATAGGCATTTCTTGTTTCGTCCTACCATTTAAGATATATCTTACGCCCTTTCTCTCCCACTTCTTTAATTCTTCGACATCGGGTAACCTTTTTATAAAATCAGATACTGCGGCAAGGGTGATTAATTTCTTTATTCTTTTGTCTTTTGAAGCGTATAAAATAGCTATTCCTCCTCCTCTGCTATGTCCCATTAAACAAATATCATTAGTAAGAAATGGATGGTTTTCCAGTAATTTATGCTCTATAAAATCTACCACAACGCCTAAATCTTCTAATTCTTGTGAATAGGTGTTTTTTGAAAAAGCTTCTAAATCGGGAAAGTCGATTGGTTGTTCAACAGTTCCTCCGTTTAATGAAAAGTTAAAAGAAATTACTCCGTAATTATGCTTTGCTAGTTCATCTAACAGCAACGGAAAATGCCCCCAATCTTTAAAACCTTTAAATCCGTGACAAAAAATAATGGTAGGTTTTGGGGTTTTGTCTTTAAACCTAAAATCTAATGGGAATTTTCTACCACTTTTATTGTATAGTGTATATGATACTTTTTGCATTACTTTGTATTCGAAATGAATGAACAACAAAATAACGAAAATCAAAACAAATCTAAATGGTTGCTTTGGCTCAAACGACTTGGCTTTTGGGGGTTTATGTTTTTTCTTTTAAAAGGACTGGCCTGGTTAGCAGTTATGTATTTTGGTGTTAGCTGGTTTGATAGCTGTTCTTAATTCTTGTTAAAAAATCCGTTTACACAATATATCTTCATAGTTTACATTTATATTTGGTAAAATTATTAGTTATTAAATTTCCTCAACACATAGCGTTATTCGTAGCTTTTTTTTCCATTCTAACGAATGTATTTGCACAAGAAGATATAACAATTAAAGGTAAGGTTAAAGATTCCGAAAGCTCACAGAACTTTCCTTACTTAATGGTGGCTAACCAAAAAACCGGATTAGGCTTTTTAGGTTCTCCGGACGGCAGTTTTGAAATAAACGCTAAAAAAAATGATACCATTTTAATATCTGTTCCCGGTTACAGGCTTAAAAAGATATCTTTTGCAGATTCTGTCTATAAAAGAGTATATGTCACCGAAATAAAAATAAGTAAGCTACAGGTAGATTTAAATCCATTTGAAGTAAAACCCAACAGAGAGTTTGCTGAAATCAAAAAAGATATTGAAAAATTATCTCCGCATAATTATCAAACCTATGAATTTAAATATGTCTCTTCTGATATATATAGATCTATTATATACTTATATACTATGTTTATTAAAGTTGAGCAGTCGAAACGAAAATTAGCAGATTTAGAAAATAAAGATGCGAAAGATGCATTGATGAAAGAGCTTATCACACTTTATATTAAAGGTGAAATAATTGAATTATCTCCTTATGAATACCAAGATTTTATTGATTTCTGTAATTTCTCAGATGACTTTCTAAGAAATGCATCACATTATGAAATTATCATGGCTGTAAAAAGCAATTATGCTGTTTTTAGAAGATATAGACCTTATTAACAGTTAATTCAATTGCTTTATTATATTCGTGAAGTGAAAAAATATAACCTACTGTTTCTTTTTACAATACTACCTCTTCTGTTCCTTGCAGGTAGTTTAGATAGTGTTGAGGCCGTTACGCTTAACATGCCAGATGATACTAGTAAAGTTAAAAATCTAATATTCGTCTCCAATGAATATGAATATAGAGATCCGCAAAAGTGTTTTGATTATGGCAAGCAAGCCTTTGAATTAGCTAAAAAGCTAAAATATACTAAAGGAATTGGCAATGCGCAATCTGCTATGGCTTTGGGAATTTATAAGTTGCATAAATATGAAGAAGCAGTAGAAAATTACTTAGCAGCCATAGAAATCCAAAAAGATTTTATTGATGACCCTTATCCTGAAGCCAGAAGTTGGGCTTTAATTGCACGAGCATACTCCAGATTAACTTGGTATGATAAAGCCATAGAGGCTTACATGAATGCTATTAAAATATTAGAGGAAATGGAATATGATGCTGCTCTTGCAGCAGTTTACAATAATATGGCTATTGCATACAAGTATCAGCAAGATTATGAACTGGCTAATTCATGCTTTAGAAAAGCAGCTATTTTTGATGCGAAGTCTGAGAATGATGAAAATAAATGGAGATATGATTATAATATTGGTGAAGTTCATTACGAAGCAAAAAATCTTGATAGCGCTCTACTATATTATAAAAAGTCTTATGAAAACACTAAAAAGTATAATGGCGAAGATTTACAAGGTTATGTAAGGTATGGGTTTGGGCAAGTTTATTTAGACAGAAAAGAATATGCTAAAGCTTTAGAAGAGCTCACCGCCAGCCAAAAAAGCAGAGAAGAATATTATGATCCCAATGATCAGGTTTATACCTTGGTTGGTTTGGGAAAGTGTTATACCGCTTTAAATAATTATGCAAAAGCAAATGAAGTGTTAAACAAAGCCTTAAAATATGCGATTCAGGAAGATGTAGGAAAAAGAAAAATGATGGCTTATGAAGCTCTTTCTGTATTGAAATTTAAACAAGCCGATTACAAGAAAGCTTACGAATATTATCACAACTTCATTGAGCTAAAAGACATCGCTTTTAATGAAGAAAGAAGCAAGATAATTTCTAAGATGCAAACACAGTTTAATGTAGAAAGAAAAGATCAGGAAATAGCTTTATTAAATCAAGAAAAAGAAACCTTGCATCAAAAAGAGAAACTACAGGCTGCAGAGATTGAAAAAAGTAATTTTCAGAAAATGACCTTAGTAATTGGTTTGATGATTTCACTTTTGGTGGGTGTGATATTAATTTTAGGAATAAAGAAACGAAACCAATTAAACAGACAATTAAAACATCAAAAAGATATTGTAGAAGAGAAGAATAAAGAAATTACGGATTCTATTCAATATGCAAAACGATTACAAAATGCGATTCTCCCTCCTGCTAAATTGGTGAAATCATACTTACAGGAATCGTTTATTTTGTACAGACCAAGAGATATTGTAGCCGGAGATTTTTACTGGATGGAGCATACTGATGATGCAGTTTTATTTGCTGTTGCAGATTGTACAGGACATGGAGTTCCGGGTGCAATGGTAAGCGTTGTCTGTTCTAATTGTTTGAATAGAGCTGTTAAAGAAATGAAGCTGTATGAACCCGGGAAAATTTTAGATGAAGTTTCTAAAATGGTAGAAGAAACATTTGAAAAAAGTGAAAATCAAGTGAGAGACGGAATGGATATTTCTATTTGTGCCATGAATTTTAACAGCAATAAAATTAAATGGGCCGGAGCAAATTTACCGTTATGGATTATCAATGAATCAGGAATTCAAAAAATTAAACCGAATAAACAACCCATAGGTTTGTATGAGCAGAGAGTTGATTTTGACACACATGAAATTGAAATTCAAAAAGGTGATTCAGTGTACCTGTTTTCGGATGGTTATATTGACCAGTTTGGAGGAGAAAAAGGTAAAAAACTAAAATTGGCAGGGTTTGAAAACTTGTTATTATCCATTTACACCAAGCCAATGGAGGAACAAAAAGATATCATTGAAAACTTCTTTAGTGACTGGAAGGGTGATTTAGAACAGCTAGATGACGTTTGTGTGATAGGTTTAAGACTTTAACCCACCAATCTTTTTACCACTTCGGCAACCGAAGTAATTTTGGTAGTATATTTTATAGTAGGTCCTGCGCACCAAACTGTTTTATAAGTTGAGCTAAAAGCTGCTTTTTCCAGTGCTTTCATTCCTTTATAAAAAGTCAACATTTTTATTAGTTTTTTTAGTCGTTTGTTTTTATTTAACAACCGCTCCAGCCAATTTTGTTGTGTGCCAATTTCTTGTACGTAAGGCGTATTGATTACCGTACAAGGCGTGCCGGAAAGTTTGGTGGTAAATACAATATCTTTATCGGTATAATCTACACACGCTTGTTTATAATCATCCGACACACCCGCTTCATGGGTGGCAATAAAAGGGCTTCCCACCGAAACTCCACAAGCTCCTAAATCTAATATTCGTTGTAAACTTTTAGCATCGCCCACTCCACCGGCAGAAATAACAGGAATATCAAATTTGCTTACCAGCATAGGAATTAATTCTTCAGGCGAAAGATTACCCGCATGACCTCCCGCTTCATTATTAACGGCAATTAACGCATCTGCGCCTAGTTTTACCACTTTAGCGGCATATTCTGCATCTACCACATCACAAAAAACCTTTATGCCTTGAGGTTTGCAAGCCTCAATAACTTTTTGCGGACTACCCAATGAAGTAATAATAAAATCAACCTTGTGTTTTACGCAAGCATCTAATTGCTCTTGCATTTTGATGTTACTCTTATTTACAATTAAATTAATACCAAAAGGTCTTGCTTCTTTTTTAAGCTCTATTAAAGCAGCTTCAAACTCCTCAATGGTTCTGTAATTCAAGGCGGGAATAGCGCCTGTAATACCACTTTGCATAGCCGCTTTTACCATAGCTATATTGCTTACCAAAAACATAGGCGCCATAATAATAGGATGCTGAATGCCTAAAAGTTGAGTTAGTTTGGTATTGGAAGTATTGCTCATGGATTGCAAAGGTAGTTGTTTAAAACTACACACCGTAAAATTTTACTATTTGCTAAAAACCAACTAACTTGCGATAACTTACGCTAAAGTAAATTGAAACAACTCTTAGCTTTTATGTTAGCTGTAATTAAATTGGAAGTAAATAAAGACATACCGCCAAGGACATTTGTAGTTGAAATGTCAGTCAAAATTGAGCATTTTCTCAATGAGATAGTTTGTCAATTGCTACAAGTAAAGGCTGAAGATTCTAGGTCATTCGGTCACACAAGTCAGTCTTTAAGCTTTAATGCAAAGGCAAACTTGTTGCTTGATTTAAATTATTTAGACAAGGAGCATGTAAAGAAGTTTCAAATCTTTATGGAGGTAAGAAACAAATTTGCTCATGTATATTCTGTAGATACGTTTGAAAAATGTTTCGCCCTTACTGGTAACTACAATAACCTGAAAAGGATATTTGAAGTAGATGAGGATGGTGAAAATAAAGAAGAGGATATGACCTACATGTTCATATCTTTATCAATTGACCTAGCAAATACATTGAGCGAATTGCGAGATCGTATCTACAAAGAAATGGCGATTAAATATACTCAACGAAGATTTATAGAAGCTATTAAATCAAAGCGTCAGGAATTCATTGATGCTTATCCTGAAAAAGGTGAAGCAATAACAGAATTCATCGAGTATATCAAAGACGAATTAAAAAAAGAAGTGGATGAGAAAATTGAAAATAATACTCCTCCACATACATAAAATACAGCTAACAGCACCTAAGCCACATTAAAACGATGGCTTAGCTGCAAACCGTTATCGCAACCTAAAAAATGAAATTCCAAAATTTACTTTAGTTGCTAAACTTCTTTCACTTTAAAGCTAAACCTATTTTGTAGCGTATAGCTATACACTACCGCTATTACGGTTGTAATGATTTTTGAAGGAGTTGGATAAAACCCCATCCAATCTACCAGAAGTTTCATGCAGACATAGTTAATTATAATCGCACCCAAACAAACCAAAACATACCTATAAAGCTGTGTTCCGGTAGCAATATTTGAGTCCTCAAAAGTGATGTATTTATTTAATAAAAAGCCGGTAAGAAGAGTAATTGGAAAAACAATGAATAAAGTAGCAATATGTGGGCTCATTACAAAAAAATAGAAATCAACATTTTCTTTAGATACTACATAATGATAAATTAAAAAATATAGTAGAATATCCAGAACCAAGTTGCTTCCGCCACAAACCGCATATCTGTAAGTTTTTAAAGGCAAAATGCCTTTAAAAAGAAAGTAAAACGAATCTATTATTTTAATGAGGTAGTGTTTCATTTTTCGGCTGACGAAGATAATTATTAACCGAGAATACTTTCTACATTTGCACCCCAATGCAAGAAAAAGTAGATATATCATACCAAAACATATTTAAAATAAGCCTTCCCGTTATGTTAAGTGGTCTTATGATGGCTGTTTTGGGTATTACCGATACTGCTTTTATAGGAAGAGTGGGAGAATTAGAAATTGCCGCTGTGGGTAACGGAACCATGTTGTATTTTGTGCTTGGAACTGTTGGGATGGGGTTTTCTATTGGCTCTCAAATAATAATCGGGCGTAAAAACGGAGAAAAAGCATTTTTACAAATCGGTAATGTGTTTACACAGTCTATCTATTTTGTTGGGCTTTTAAGTGTGGTGTTGTTTACAGTGTTGTTTTTTCTTTTCCCTCTCCTGTTATCTTTTACCGTAAAATCCGAAAACATATTACAGTTAATGAATGAATTTTTACAATACCGTTCATTCGGAATTTTCTTTTCGCTCTTTATTTTTCTATTTAATTCTTTCCATGTGGGTATCACAAAAACCAATATTTTGCTTTGGCAAACAGCCATAATTGTTTCCATAAACGTGGTGCTGGAGTATTTTCTGATTTTTGGATATGCCGGATTTCCGCAAATGGGATTAAAAGGTGCTGCGCTTGCTTCAGACATTGCAGAATGTGTAGGGTTGTTATTTATGATTAGTTACACTTATTTTAAAGTTGATCATAAAACCTATGGTTTGTTTAGTTTTAAAAAGATAAATCTAATCACCATCAAAAATATTCTCACCATTTCAGGACCGGTAATGCTTCAAAATCTAATTGCACTTGGTGGGTGGTTTGTTTTCTTTTCAATTATAGAACATATAGGTGAAAGAGAGCTTACTATTTCTCACATCATAAGAAACATCTATATTTTAATGATGATTCCGGTGTTTAGTATGGCGCAAACCACCAACACTATGGTGAGTAACCTAATCGGTCAAAATGAACATGACAAAGTATTGTCATTAGTAAAACGAACTGTAATGCTGGCTTTAATGTTTAATGCACTCTCATTACTCATAGTTTTGATTTTTAAATTTCAGCTTATTGGTATTTTCACCCCTAACGAAGAATTGATAATGGACACCTATGGTACGCTTTATGTTATTTTAGGAGCAATGTTTGTATTTTCAATTGGAACTGTTCAATTTAATGCGGTGTCTGGCACGGGAAACACCATGTTTACATTAACGATAGAAATTATTACCATGATTATTTATTTGTTTACAGCATTTGGTGTGGTAAAATATATGAATGCGGGAGTTGAAATTGCTTGGAGTACGGAATTTTTATATTTTGGCTTACTTTCTGTAATGTGTTATATGTATTTAAAAAGTGGAAAATGGAAATTAAAAGTATTAAACGTATAGGTTTTTCAGTATTAGCAACCTTAGTGTTGACTTCATGTAACTGCAATAAAAAAGTTACTGAAACTAACGACAATGATGTAAAAGTTGATGAAACAAAGTATATAGGATATACCAAAGTCAACCTTGTAAAAAATGAGCTAGATGGATGCCTTTGGATTTTTGAATTAGAAGAAGTTGACGAAGAAACGGGTTTAATTCACCTTATGCCGGTCGAAAATTTTCCGGAAGCAAGTGCAGTTGAGGGAAAGTATTATTTAAAATATACATTAGTAGATGTTATGACAACCTGTATGATGGGTAAACCTATCCAGGTTGATGAAATGCTTCCAAGAAAATAGATGAATATTCTTTTTTTAGGCACACCGGATTTTGCAACAGCTTCTCTCAGACAATTAGTAGAGGCAGGAGAAAATGTTGTAGCCGTAGTTACGGCTCCCGATAAACCGGCAGGCAGAGGACAAAAACTGTCTTCATCCTCTGTGAAACAATATGCTGAGAGTGTGGGCTTAAAAGTTTTACAACCTACAAACTTAAAATCGGAAGAACTTCTTCATGAACTAAATTTACTGAAACCTGACTTGGCTATTGTTGTTGCATTTAGAATGCTTCCAAAAGTAGTTTGGAACTTGCCAAAACACGGGACTTTTAATTTACATGCCTCTCTCCTGCCTCAATATAGAGGAGCAGCTCCCATTAATTGGGCAATTATTAACGGTGAAAAAGAAACAGGCGTAACTACATTCTTTATTAATGAAAATATTGACACCGGAAATATTCTTTTTCAGGAGAAAGTAGAAATAAGAAATGATGAAACAGCCGGTAGTTTGCATGATAAATTAATGAATGTAGGTGCTCAGCTTGTTTTAAAAACAGCAAAAGCTATTAAGGACGGAAACATTAATCCTATTCCACAAAATGAAGTAAGCGAACTAAAAGCAGCGCCAAAAATATTTAAAGAAACCTGTAAAGTGAATTGGGAAAAGAATGTTGGAGAAGTTTACAATTTAATAAGAGGTATGAGTCCCTATCCTGCCGCTTGGTCTTCTTTTCAAAACACCACCGCAGGAAGCAGTTTAAGTTTTAAGCTATATGAAGTAACTAAAGAAGAAGGCAATTCCATTCCTTTAGAAATAAAAACAGATGAAAAGACTTTTTTAAAAATTGGATGTACAAGCGGCTGGATAGATGTTAAAGAAATTCAATTAGAAGGAAAAAGAAGAATGCCGATTGATGATTTTTTGAGAGGCTTTAAAATAGAAGATTACCAAATTAATGTATCATGAAAAAAATAGTAGCACTTTTAGCCATAGGTCTTAGTATTAATGTATTTTCACAGACAACAAACTTAGATGAGCTTCAGCCTGGTGAAGAGTATGATAATATATATGTAAAGAAAATGTTCTCTGACAGTTTGTGTACTTCCTTTATTATATGGATAAAGAAAGAGGTAAAAGCACACAAGCACGAACATCATTCAGAAACAATATATGTACTGGAAGGAAAAGGAACAATGACTGTTGGTAAAGATACTTTTGAGATACGTAAGGGTGATTTTTTTAATATCCCCATGAATACTGCTCATAATTTAAAGGTTACATCAACGGAAGCGGTAAAGGTTATTTCAGTTCAGGCACCCCTTTTTGATGGTTCCGACAGAATATTTATTAAATAAAAAACCCTGAAAGCCCCATTATATAGGCATTTTAGCGCACGGTTATTAACAAAAGGGCTTTATTTATTAACAATTAGGCGTTTTTTTACC